>DDBK01000185.1:0-435 GCA_002333095.1 Cellvibrionales bacterium UBA2034 | reverse complement strand
TTACCGGCATGCGCCATTTCCGGCATTGATCAGGAGAAGACTATTATGAAAATCCTGCTTCTGGGCTCTGGTGGACGCGAACATGCACTGGCATGGAAGTGTGCACAGGATGTGCGTGTTGAGAAAATATTTGTCGCGCCCGGCAATGCCGGTACAGCAAACGAAGATAAATGCGAGAATATCTTGCTGGATATACTCGATAACACCGCACTGGTAGCGTTTGCACGTGACAATGTGGACTTGACTATCGTAGGGCCTGAGGCGCCTTTGGTGAATGGCGTTGTTGATGCATTTTGCGCCGCCGGTTTGAAAATATTTGGCCCGACACAATACGCAGCACAGCTGGAGGGTTCGAAAGCATTTGCCAAGGATTTTCTTGCGCGCCATAACATACCGACTGCGTTTTATGCCGTATTCACAGACGTGGATCAGGCG
>DDBK01000039.1:709-6766 GCA_002333095.1 Cellvibrionales bacterium UBA2034 | reverse complement strand
CTGAATATATCTGCGAGAGTTTTTATGGCTTACCTGAACAACATCCAGTTACGCATCCTCAGTGAATTCCTCGATTCACCTTCCCGCCCTGAAAACACAATGACACTGCATGAACTGCGGGGATTTTTGTGGAGCCTGGCGAGCACACCCGCTGATATTGACGAAGAGGAATGGCTGCCTTTTGTCTTTGACGGCGAAGATCCCAATTTCATGGATAGTCACGAAGAGGAAAATATTTCCACCTTGATGATGGGTCTCTGGGATGAGCAATTTACCCGCATCGAGGATGACGATTCAGAACTCGTGGGCAGCGATTACCAATGGCACGATGCGCCCGACCAGCGCTGGCCACTCACAGCCTGGTGCACCGGTTTACTGAAAGCGCACTACTGGCAGGAAGACAGCTGGAAAACGTTACTGGAAGAGACTGAGCCAGTTGAAACTGAAGATGGTATTTTCGATATTGTGGAAGAAGTGGAAACCACACTGAATGTGGCATCGTTATTTGCAGATACCGATGGTGCAATAGAGGATGCCGAGGATGCGCCCGCTGACCTGCTGGCATCATTGCCCGAGATAGCCGGCCAGCTGCCCTGGATTATGATGAACTATGCAGAATGCGGCTGTCTGTTAGGCGACATGCTGGAAGAAGAAAACCAGGAACCCTATCGCCGTGAACAGCCTAAAATCGGGCGCAACGATATCTGTTTTTGTGGCAGCGGAAAAAAATACAAGAACTGCTGCATCAATGCAGCCAATGACGAATAACCCTTCCAATGAAAAACAGTTTTTCACTGGATAATTACGATTTACTGTTGTTTGACCTCGATGGCACGCTAGTAGATAGCGCGCCCGACATTGCTGCTGCCGTCGATGCAACACTGCATGCGCAGGGATGGCCGGCAGCCGGCGTTGAACGGGTACGCAGCTGGGTAGGCAATGGTTCACGCAAGCTGATCGAACGTGCTCTGGTATTTGCTGTGCAGGATTTTGATACCAGCTTGCATGAAACCATACACAGCCAGTTTCTACTGGAGTACGCCAAACACAATGGCCCTGAAACGCGCGTGTTTGACGGTGTTTATGAATGCCTGGATTATTGTCTTGCCGCAGGGAAAAAAATGGCCTGCGTGACCAACAAACCGGAGCATCTGGCAAAACAGCTGGTCACACATCTGGCTATGGATAAATATTTTTCTATCGTCATTGGCGGCGATACATTTCCACAGCGCAAACCGGATCCCACTGCCTTGCTGTACTGCTGCAAGACATTGGGCGTACCCAATGCCAGAACACTCATGATTGGCGATTCAGAAACCGATGTCAGCAGCGCACGCGCCGCCAACATGGAAGTGCTCTGCGTGAGCTATGGCTATAATCACGGCGGCAGCATTGCAAACAGCCACCCTGATTACCTGACACATAACCTGATGGCGGCACTGGATAAACCATGAAGGCAGATCGTCGGGGCTACTGGCAGAACAGGCAGTTCATTTTCTGTGCTCTGGCTATAATTCCCGCCGCCATCTATTTTTTCTACTTGCTAAGTCACATTACCAACACACCATACCACGATGACTTTTATGACGTGCTAGCTCCCTTGATCCTGTATCAGGACAGCACGGACATTACAGGCTCCCTAAAAAACCTTTTCTGGCAATATCACCAGCACTATATGGCTTATAACAGGCTGGTTTACTGGGCACACAATTTATTCACGCCTATCATCAATTTCAAAACCATCATTATCATCGGCAATTTCAGCCTGGTCGCACTTTTCCTTCAGCTATGCATCAACACCAGAAAACAAGACCTGTTTATTTTACCTTTGGCGAGTGCTATTTTTTTTAACCTTTACACGAATGAAAGCACCTTCTGGGCAATGACCGCCGTTCAGAATCTTGCTGTAGTTGCATTTACATTTGCAGCATTGCAATTTCTCTATTCAGGAAAGTCTATTTTTTCTGCGTGTATTTTTTCATGGATGGCAGCTTTTACACAGTCCAATGGCATTCTCATCATTCCACTAGGCTTTATTTTTCTCATTGCAGCGCAGAAAAGAGAAGAGAAATGCATTTCAAATAAGGATCTTCTGATATGGATCGCCAGTAGCGCGGCCTGCTTAACATTATTTTATGCATTTGAAAATGTTTCAAAAATGGACCGTCACTTTGCGACTCTGTCGCCTTATCACACAGACACCCCTATACAGGATATTACGATCAATTTTCTGGCATCCCTGGCATCGCTGCCATTTAAAGAAGGCAACTCTCCTTTCTTTGGCGCAATACTGGGCACCATACACTTACCTGTTATCGGTTTTTTTATCTGGCGCAGCTGGAAGAATAATCGCGCGCTTAGCCTTATGCTGGTTTTCTGCGCCTTGTCACTTCTGTCAGCATCTATTATGCGAACTCCGCATCAAGGTCCGACTGCTTTCGTATCGCGCTACAAGATTCTCTGCACAACGATACTGACTATCGAGATGCTTTTACTGCCGCAGCTCATATCCTCCAGAAAAGCAATAATGATACCCGCCTGCATCTTTGCACTGTGTATAAATGCTTACAGCTACTTCATGAACAGCGAATATGTAAAATCGTATACGTTTTTNNTATGGAGTGGTTTTATTCAGGAGACATCACGGCGTTCGCACTGGCAAATGCCATTCTTGATGACGCATATAACAGAGGCATGTATAACCCGGGCCGGGACATTGATTATGATGCGCTGCCTACCGATATCACCGAAGCAGAAAACTGCCCGGCTATTACAGACAAACTGAATAACAAAACATTGCATCTGGCCACCAAACCTTACAGCCGCGGCGCCCTGATCTGGTCAAACCATCCCGATACGAACGATGCCCCGATAGAACCCACTACAGCTATCTGGCTGTGCGGCGAAAAAGCTTACAAACTTTTTCCGGGCAAAACAGTCACGATCGAAATGTGGTCGGGCAAAAAAAAGGATCAGCTACTGATCCTCGAAAAAAACCGTTTTTTACCCGGAAGTTACCAGGTGCTTGTTGAAACCCGGACAGGGGTGGCAGCACTGGATACCCCGATTGATACGCTGGCTACGCCGGCAACTCCGAAAGATTGCGCTACCTACAAAGAAGCTATTCTGGACATGTACCCATTACTATACGAACGCTATTGCAAGCAGGGTGGCGGCACATAAACACGCCACCACCTGCTGCAATGTTCTACTTTTGCTTGATCTGCGCAGCGGATGCGGCAATCGTTTCAGGATCCAGTCCCTTGTGACCCCAGATATCACCCTCGCAAAACTGACGCGGCAACCAGTCATCCCCGACGATCGTACCATCCCAGCCGATTTCCACTTCAAAACCGAACGGGCTGCTCATGTAGAAAGACAACACATTGTCATTCACGTGACGACCCAGCGTAGACTTTATGGTGATCCCCGCTTCAAGCGCACGCTCATAACACTGCAATACGTTGTCGACGGTTTCACACTCCAGCATCAAGTGGTGGATGCCATTGATCGGGCCAACGCGTGTAATCCCGAAAGTATGGTGGCGGCCGTTGCAGTAGAAAAAATTGGCCGACATATCCGGACCAAAACCGATGTAATCCGACAGCTTGAAGCCGAGTACCCGGGAATAAAATTCTGTATTGGCTTTCAGGTCTGATACGAAGAGATTCATGTGACCCAGGCCGAGGTCGCCAGTCTTGAAATGCATGCCTTTGGGCGATACAAACTTGTAATCATCCGTTGCGCCAAAGAAAAATTCGATCGGGTTACCTGCCGGATCCTGGGAGTAGGCGATGCCCGTTACAGACCGCGCCTGCGCCTCTTCTGCACTGCCCATGCGCGCCTCAATGCCTTGCGCTTTCAGTTCCGCAACTACCTGCTCCAGATCCAGCGCCGACGCCACTTCCAGGCCGAGATAGAGCACACCTGCGTTGGACTCGCTAGGATGGATAGCAATGCGCCATTGGCGATGGTCTATCTTCAGGTAGACCGATCCATCCGGACCTACCCCTGACCCTTTGCTGGCCGGGCCGGATGTAGGATCCATCGGCATGCCCCACGCTTCGCCAGGCAGGGCACGCGCAGGCATGGCGCCAACGATTTCCGTACCGAATTTGAGCCATTGCGAAGGATCTGGCGCACCAAAACCTACATATCCCAACCCTCTGATATTCATATTCTCACTCCCGCTGATCACGATTGCTTTATAAAAGGTGTCCGCAGCCTAAAGCGCGCTCCGTGCGCTGTCAAACCAGCAAAATGATTAAAATCAAACCGGCTGCAAAGACATCACGTAGAATATGGATTCATCAACAGGAGCGGCAAATGAGCCAGCACAGCACTGACAAATCGCAACAAACTGAAAAACTCCAACAACTGGAAGCGGAGTATCGCAAACGCATTGAGGCCATCGACCACGACCTTAGCCAGAAGGCTGAAGCCGATTTTGCTGAACAGGCCACCCAGCAGGAAAATGCAGATGTATTGCGTAGCCTGAAACTGGAAGCAGAGATTGAACACCGCCGTGTGCAAGCAGCACTGGCGCGTGCAGACAAGGGCAACTACGGCGAATGTACACGTTGTGGCGAGCCGGTNNACGCCTGGAAGCAATGCCACAGGCAGAAAACTGCGTGCGCTGCGCCAACGCTGCGTGATCTGTGGATCTGCAGGGGCGCTGCTTGCTGTGCCCCTGCTGCTTGCAGTGCCCCTACGAGCGTACGTGACCATCCCCCAGCACCACATATTTCTGTGATGTCAGCCCTTCCAGCCCCACGGGGCCGCGCGCATGGAACTTGTCGGTAGAAATACCGATTTCTGCGCCTAGACCATACTCAAAACCATCCGCAAAGCGCGTGGAGGCATTCACCATCACGCTGCTGGAATCCACTTCATTGATAAAGCGCCTGGACTGGCTGTAATTCTCCGTCACGATACTGTCTGTATGGTGCGATCCGTAATCATTGATATGCGCCATCGCTTCATCCAGATCTTTCACCACTTTCACTGCAAGAACAGGCGCAAGATATTCAGTGGACCAATCCTCTTCAGTCGCTTCCTTGATACCTGGAAGAATCGCACAGGTTTTTGCACAGCCGCGCAATTCCACTGCCTGTTCGTCGTAGCGTTTTTTAACTGCAGGCAAAAATTGCACGGCCATTTTTTCATGCACCAGCAAGGTTTCCATCGCATTACACACACCATAGCGGTGGCACTTGGCATTGAATGCAATATCCAGCGCTTTCTGTAAATCCGCCTCTGCATCGACATAAACATGGCAAATGCCGTCAAGGTGTTTGATCACCGGGACGCGCGCTTCTGCTGAAATACGCTCAATCAACCCTTTGCCACCACGCGGTACAATCACATCGACAAACTCGGGCATAGCCACCAGCAATCCCACCGCTGCACGATCAGTGGTATCGATTACCTGCACCGCATCTTCCGGCAACCCGGCTTTTTTCAAACCAGCGCGCACGCACGCAGCAATGGCGCGATTGGAATGGATCGATTCCGAACCACCACGCAAAATACAGGCGTTGCCACTTTTCAGGCACAGGCTTCCGGCTTCCACAGTTACATTCGGACGCGATTCGTAAATGATGCCTACAACGCCAAGTGGCACACGCATCTTGCCCACCTGGATGCCGGATGGCCTGTACGCCATATCGGTGATTACTCCGATAGGGTCCTGCAATGCCGCCACTTGCTGTAACCCTTCGATCATGCCTGCAAAAGCCTTTTCACTGATGGTAAGGCGATCCAGCAATGCTGCATCCAGGCCACCGGCTTTGCCTGCCTCCACATCCCTGGCGTTTGCCGCCAGCACAGCACTCTTGCTCGATTGCAACGCATCGGCAATCGCCAACAACGCTGCATTCTTGTCATGCGTGGCTGCACGGGCCATCAAACGCGAGGCCGCACGCGCCCGGCGGCCTACATCATGCATATAAGTTTTTATATCGCTCTGGGTATCCACAACTCACCATCAATCGGGAAGTACATGCCGGCATTGTAGCGGAAAGCCGCTCGTCACTGAGCGCTACTGGCCAGAGGGTG
>DDBK01000039.1:0-644 GCA_002333095.1 Cellvibrionales bacterium UBA2034 | reverse complement strand
GCCGCTATCCACTTTCGCCGTATCCAGGGTAATGGCCTCGTTTGCCTTGAGCGCCAGATCGAACAAAGGCGTATTGGGTTGGGGTATAACGGTAAAAAAATACGCCAGGGTCATCGGGGTGGTCAATGCAAAATTGATCGTTGCCTCCAGCTCCTCTTGCGTTTCTGTCGGAAAACCCAGCATGAAAAAACAGGTCACCTGGATGCCGCGATCATTGAAATATTCCAGTGCGCGTTTGGCTTTTTCAATGTCGAGGTGCTTATCTATCAACTGCTGCAACCGTGGTGTAACGGTTTCTATTGCAATACAGACAGCGTACGTACCACCGTCGCACATTGCATTCACCGTTTCACGATCCAGGATATCGGCGCGCAAGCCATTCGGGAAAGCAAATTTCATTTTTCCTGGCCAACGGCGTTGCACTTCCTGCATCAGCTGACGCACACGCGGTTTATGCAAGTTGAAAATATCATCCTCAATATGAAACTCATCCACCCCGTAACGGGTATACAGATGATCAATTTCCGCTACCACACGCTCTACGCTGTGATAGGTGAATTTCTTGCTGAAAATGTCGTGGCAGTAATTGCACAGATAGGGGCAGCCACGCGATGTAAATAACGGCGCGTAACGTTTGCCTTTCA
>DDBK01000018.1 GCA_002333095.1 Cellvibrionales bacterium UBA2034 | reverse complement strand
CACCTCGGGATTCTCGAAATGGCGCTCGTCGCGGTTGGCCGCTACCAGCAGCATCCCGACGCGCTTTCCAGCCGGAATGGTGACACCATGCAGGGTGACATCTTCAGTAGTAACCCGCCCGATCAATTGTGATGAACCTTCCATGCGCATGGTTTCTTCCACAGCCTTGGCGATTAATGATGGATCTGCGACGCACTGGGCGCGCGCTTCAGGGTTGCGCGCCAGAGTCACAGTCATGTTGCCGATCAGCTTGGTTGTGGTTTCGTTACCGGCAATGCCAAGGATCATCAGAAAGCCAATTACCTCTTCGTGTGAAATCTCACCGGAACGCTTGGCTTCCAGGATAAGGCTGAGCAGATCACCAGACTCCATGTGTTTTTCACGCTCTTTCACAAAATCCTCAAAGTACTGCGCCATGTTCAGATAGCTCTCTGCCACGATTGGCGGCATTTTCATCACGCCATCCTCACGTTCCAGCAAGTTATCGGTCCATACACGGATCTGGTCATGATCACTTTCCGGGATTTTCAGCATGGTACCAATCACGTACATCGGCAGGTAACAGCCAAAATTGGCGACCGTGTCGATATGCCCTGTATCCCGAAACGGCTCCAGCAGCTTGATGGTCTTGGCACGCGTCATCGGCTCAAGCGCTGCCACATTGTCAGGGGTTAACACCCGACTGATTACCTTGCGGGTGTGGGTATGCTTGGGTGGCACCATGGTGATAACCATCGGATAGCCACTAGCAGCATCAGCCTCCAGTGCTACGCCCTCATGGCTTGAAAAGCGCTTGAAATCCCTCATCGCCATCTGCACATCGTCAAAGCGGGACAGAATGTAATAGTTATCCACGGCGTTGTAATACACCGGCGCCTCATCCCGTAGCGCCTTGTAGTAGGGGTAAGGGTCATCATGCACATCATGAGAATACGGGCTGTAGAGTTTGACGTAGTCTTTCTGGGCGGCGGCTGTCATGGATATATCCTCGGGGAACAAACACTGGTGCACGTGGGGAGGATAGTAAGGCGGGGAATCCATATAGTCAATCTTGCTTGACTAAATTGCCTGATATGCGTCAAGCCAGCCCCTCACAGACAATTGTCAGGACAGGCGCTTACGCTCATTGGATGGCGGAATATTCAGGGATTCACGGTACTTGGCAACTGTCCGCCGCGCGACATTGATGCCCTGCTTGTCCAGCAGGTCGGCAATCGCGCTGTCAGACAAGGGTTTACGGGCACTTTCTTCCGTTATCAGTTTCTTGATCATGGTGCGCACAGCTGTTGATGAACATTCGCCACCACTGGCTGTGCCAACATGACTGGAGAAAAAATATTTAAGCTCAAAAACACCTTGCGGGGTGTGCATATATTTCTGGTTGGTAACGCGCGAAATAGTGGATTCATGCATACCAACTGTTTCAGCAATATTTGCCAGCACCAACGGCTTCATTGCCTCTTCCCCGTAATCGAGAAAACCTCTCTGGTGCTCGACAATTGCTGTGGCCACTTTCATCAATGTTTCATTGCGACTTTCCAGACTTTTCAGAAACCAGCGCGCTTCCTGCAAATGGTCGCGCAGAAATGTATTGTCTGCAGACGTATCTGCACGCCTGACTAAAGCAGCATAATCCGCATTGATACGCAAACGTGGCGCAATATCAGGATTCAGTTCCACTACCCAGCGTGAACGTTTCTTGCTGACATACACATCCGGCACGACATACTCGGTTTTTTCAGCTTCAATATGTGCGCCGGGCTGCGGATTAAGACTCTGGATCAATTCAATCACTTTTTTCAGCGTATTTTCACGAATATCAGATTTCCGCATCAACAATTTGTAATCATGCGCCGCCAACAAATCCAGGTATTCTGATACCACCAGCTTAGCATCCAGCAACCATGGCGTGTCTTCGTGCAACTGGTTCAGCTGGATAAGCAGGCATTCACGCAAATCGTGGGCCGCGACACCAGGAGGATCAAATTGCTGCACCCGGTGNNGCCATGACTTCATCCAGCTCCAGCGCATCTGCATCAAGATCTGACGCAACCTCCATTGCCTCCCACTGGGCAGCAAGCCCCTGATAAATGTCTTCAATGCTACTGTCGAGAAAACCGCTGGGAGCAATCGCATCAATAACAGACATCGCAATAATACGGTCACGATCTGTCATGGGCGTAAGGTTCAGCTGCCACTGCAAATGATCTTGCAGGGTTTCTGCTGACGCGTTGCGACTGTCAAAACTGTAATCGTCATCGCCACCTTGTCCGGATGTATTACTGGTGCCAGCCTGATAAACATCGTCCCACTGGCTGTCAACGGGAAGCTCATCCGGAATATGTCCCTCCTGCCAATCATCCACCGACTCACTGCGCTGCTCCGGTTCACTGAAGTCTGTCACTTCATTGGATGTCTGGTGCAAACGAACAAGGTCTTCTTCACTGATTCGAGGCAAATCATCATCCGGCGCTTCGCCCTCTTCCATCATTTCCAGCATCGGATTGGACTCCAGCGCCTGCTGGATTTCCTGCTGCAGTTCCAGCGTCGACAATTGCAGCAGCTTGATGGCCTGCTGCAATTGCGGTGTCATCGCGAGAGACTGGCCGAGCTTGAGCTGGAAAGATTGTTTCATGAAGAAGAGACTACCTGATACTGCTTCAAATACTGAAACAATTTTCGCATGGACGACGGCGGTTTTTGTTGCTCTGCTTCACGCTTTGCATCGCGCAGTAACTGCCGCAATGGCTGCGCTTCTATACCGGGAAATATTTGCAGGGCTTCGCCAACAGCCGCGTCGCCTTCCTTGAGCAGCCGTGTGCGCCAATATTCCAGTTCGTGCAAGGCGCGACTGGCTTCAATACTGCCGGTTTGCGTATTCTCGTAAGCCAGCTTCACCGCTTCGATATCCGCCTCACGCATCAGTTTGCCTACCAATTGCAGATGACGGCGATGCGCTTCGCGCTGGGTCATTTTCTGCAACTGGAGGATAGTGTCGAGCAATCGCTCGTCGAGAGGCATTTTCCGGAGTGTCTCTGGCGTTAATTCCGCCAGTTTCTTGCCCAATGCCTGCAATGCCAGCATCTCGCGCTTGAGGCTTGATTTACTGGGACGTTCGTCAAGATCGTCTTCTGGAACATCAGGGGTCATTAAAGGTAAAACCAGGTAGCCAGACCAAGGAATGCAAAGAAGCCCATGCAGTCAGTAAATGTTGTGAGAATCACACCACCAGCCAACGCTGGATCTATCTTCATACGCTTCATCAGCAATGGTAACAGCGCACCCGCCAAAGCCGCTACCAGCATATTGATGACCATGGCACCCGCGATCACAAAGCCGAGTTTGATATCACTGAACCAGTAGGTTGATACTGTGCCTACTACGACAGCCCAGGCAAACCCGTTGATCAGGCCCACCATAATTTCACGGCCGAGCAGCCATCTGGAGTTGTGGCGGGTAATCTGCCCTAGTGCCAGACCACGAATCACAATCGTGAGTGTCTGTGTGCCTGCAACCCCACCCATGCCGGCTACAATCGGCATCAACACGGCCAGCGCGACCACTTTTTGTATGGTTCCTTCAAACTGGCCAACCACCCAGGAGGCCATAAACGCTGTAATCAGATTGACACCCAGCCACACCGCCCGCAATGGCACCACTTTAAGCGTCGGGGCAAAGACATCCTCTTCTTCGGTCAGACCCGCCATACTCATCAGCGAGTGATCGGCCTCGTCGATAATGACGTCGATTACATCGTCAACCGTAATACGGCCCAGCAATTTACCATTGGGGTCCACTACCGGTGCAGTAATCCAGTCATAGCGTTCGAACAGGTTTGCCACTTCATTGGCTGGCATTTCTGCAGGGATAGACTGCACATCCGTCACCATGACTTCGCGCACGCTGACGGCAGGGTCTGTGGTCAGGATCTTGGCTATCGGCAATAAACCGACCAGCTGGTCATCGTTGTTGACGACAAATACGCAATCCGTAGTGGGAGGCAGCTCTTTGTGCATGCGCAAATAGCGCAGCACCACATCCAGCGTAACGCGGGGATGGATGGTAATCGTATCGGTGTTCATCAGGCCGCCGGCCGTGTCTTCGTCGTACGAGAGCATTTGCTCGACGCGCAGACGATCCAGCTCGCTCATCGATGACAGCACTTCCTCGATCACGGTATCCGGCAAGTTCTGGAGAATATCGGCGATATCGTCATCGTCCAGCTCGTCAGTTATCTCTGCAAGCTGGTCAGCATCCATGGTTTTGAGGAACTGACTCTGGATTTCTTCATTCAGCCAGGTGAGGACTTCCCCCTGTTGCTCCTTGTCGATCAGCTGCCATATCACACGACGATTTTTAGGCGGGCTGGACTCCAGCAAGGCGGCAACGTTAGGCGCGGACAGGCTGTTGAGCATGCGCCGGACTTGCATGAACGTACCGCTGGACAGCGCTTCATTGAGCTGGTCCAGTTTCAGTTGCGTCTGCTGTTTGTCGAGCATTTGCGACATGCGGGCAGTCCAGTCGACATTGGAGAATAGCCGGCCATGTTACCACCCGACACATGAATAATAAATTGCGAAACGCGTGCAAATACTTAATGTGTAAGGATTTTTAAGCCTTGAAAGCTGTTAGTCTGGATCGGTTAGCACAGCAATTTGATATTAACCGGGGCATGACACATGAATAACATTTCTACTATCCGCTTCTCACTGATTCTCACCATTACGCTGGCGGCATTGCCGGCCCTGGCCGACGACACAGCAAAAACAGTAGTGGGTGGAGCCGTAGGTGGCGCTGGCGGTGCTTACGCCGGCCAGAAGCTCGGTGGTGACACCGGCGGCACCGTGGGCGCTGCAGTAGGTGGTGCAGCAGCAGGG
>DDBK01000154.1 GCA_002333095.1 Cellvibrionales bacterium UBA2034 | reverse complement strand
ATATATATAAATACATGTAATGAAATGTAGGGCTCTTTGGTTTTTTTATAGAATTGGATGCATAAAAAAAGCCACTCGAAAGTGGCCTTTTGTTTTCTGGATAGCGTTTTCTGGTTTTAGATATCCAGGTTGGCAACTGCCAGTGCATTGGCCTCGATAAAGTCCCTGCGTGGCTCCACAGCATCACCCATGAGGCAAGTGAATATCTGGTCAGCGGCTATGGCATCTTCGATCGTGACGCGCAGCATGCGACGGCTGGCAGGATCCATCGTTGTTTCCCAGAGTTGTTCCGGATTCATCTCACCCAGGCCTTTGTAGCGCTGGATGGTATGGCCNNCCTTGCAGCTGTTGGCCGAGTTTCACGATGTACTGGTATTCGCCCGAGGCAAAAAAGTCGCGCTGGATGAGATGCTCCATTGGCACACCGTGCGCTGTGATACGCACAGCCGGCAGGAACAGATGACGCTCCATGTCTTCATACACGTTCACATCAAAACGGTGGCTGCCGTTAGCGGCCAGTTCCAGTGCTGCTTGCAGCTGCACACACCAGGCGCTCACCGTATCGCGCTGGGTAAGCTGTTGTAGTGTCAGCGCTGGCTGGTAAATCATTTCTTCCAGCACCAGCGGCGGGTACAAACGCGAGAGGCGTTCCACAATGGCCATCACATGCCGGTATTCAGCCACCAGAGTTTCCAGTGCGGTACCACCGATGCCCGGTGCGTCTGCATTAGGATGCAGGCTGGAGCCGTCGAGAGCGGCTTGGGTCAGGTAGTTTGTTAGTGCTTGCTCATCTTTAAGATACTGGTGTTGCTTGCCTTTGGCAATTTTGTACAGTGGCGGTTGTGCGATATAGATATAGCCGTTTTCAATCAGCTGCGGCATCTGGCNNGAGCCGTCGACGTCCGCATCCGTCATGATAATGATGCTGTGGTAACGCAATTTGGCCAGATCGAATTCATCCTTGCCGATGCCACAACCCATGGCGGTGATCAACGTGCCGACTTCCTGTGATTGCAGCATCTTGTCGAAACGCGCTTTTTCCACGTTCAGGATTTTACCTTTCAGCGGCAGGATAGCCTGGGTGCGACGGTCGCGCCCCTGCTTGGCAGAGCCACCTGCCGAGTCACCTTCCACTAGATACAATTCAGAAAGCGCAGGATCTTTTTCCTGGCAATCAGCCAGTTTGCCAGGCAAGCCGGCGATATCCAGCGCACCTTTCCGGCGGGTCATTNNTACGGGCAGCTTCACGCGCACGTGCCGCATCGATAATCTTGCCAGCAATCGTTTTACCAGCAGCCGGTGTTTCCAGCAGGTATTCCTCGAATTTCTCGTTCATGGCTGTCGCAACAACGTTAGTCACTTCAGAGGAAACGAGCTTGTCTTTGGTCTGGCTGGAGAATTTCGGGTCAGGCACTTTCACTGAAACAATTGCAGTCAAACCTTCACGGGCATCTTCGCCGCTGGTCGCCACTTTCTCTTTTTTCAGGAAGCCTTCTTTTTCCATGTACGCATTCAGCGTACGGGTCAGCGCAGTGCGGAAACCTTGCAAATGCGTACCGCCGTCGCGCTGCGGAATGTTGTTGGTAAAGCAGTAAACGTTTTCCTGGTAGCCATCATTCCACTGCATCGCCACTTCAACACCGATGCCGTTCGTGCCTTCAGATTGTGGAATATTGAAATGGAATACATTGTTCAGTGTGGATTTGTTGGTGTTGATGTATTCAACAAACGCACCCAGACCACCTTCGTACTGGAAAATATCTTCTTTGCCATCGCGCTCGTCTTTCAAAACAATACGCACGCCAGAGTTCAAAAAACTCAGTTCGCGCAGGCGTTTGGCAAGAATGTCGTAACTGAAATGGATATTGGTAAACGTTTCTGGCGAAGGCCAGAACTGGATTTCCGTGCCGCGCCTGTCGGTGTCACCTACTTCGCGCAGCGGGTATTGCGGCACACCGTGTTGATATTCCTGCTCGTACAATTTGCCGTTGCGGCGGATATTCATCTGCAATTTGGTGGACAAAGCGTTTACAACCGATACACCCACGCCGTGCAAACCGCCGGACACCTTGTAGGAGTTGTCATCGAACTTACCGCCAGCATGCAGCACGGTCATGATAACTTCGGCGGCGGATACACCCTCTTCTTCATGGATATCCACCGGGATACCGCGGCCGTTATCCGTGACGGAAATCGATTCATCCGGGTGGATGGTCACAGTCACTTCGGTACAGTAACCAGCCAGCGCCTCATCGATGCCGTTGTCGACTACCTCGAACACCATATGGTGCAAGCCGCTGCCGTCATCGGTGTCGCCGATGTACATACCAGGACGCTTGCGTACCGCATCCAAGCCTTTGAGCACCTTGATACTGGATGAGTCATAACCGCTGTTATCTTCAGCGCCGTGTTCCTGATGTTGGTTTTCGACTTCACTCATCTTGCTGCCTAACCCCTGTCTATGTAATTACGTACCCAGCAACACTTGTCCGTGTTCCACGTGAAACCATTTTGTGCCTGACCCGGCGGGCCAGCAGTCACGCAGGCTATCCGGATCAGTAGCTGTTACAAACACCTGGCTACGCATCGCACCCAGTTGTTGGCATAAGGCCTGCCGGTGCTGCCTGTCCAGCTCAGCCGGTAAATCATCGACCAGATAAATACAGGTCTTGCCTGTCAGCTCGTGCAACAACACACCTTGTGCGAGCATCAAGGCACAGGCCAGTAGCTTCTCTTGCCCCCGTGACAGCACATCTTCTGCAGGCCGCCCGCCAACACGGATATCGATATCCGCCCGCTGTGGCCCGCTGTGTGTACTGCCATGCTGGCTATCGCGCTGCCTGTCCCGCTCCAGCGCTTGTGCCAATGTCAGATCCTCAGACCAGCCCCGCTGGTAGAGAATCTCCGGTTTATCCAATGCAACCAGTTCGCCCAACAGGTGCAGAAAATGCGGCGCCAACCGCCGTATGTACGCGGCGCGCATGGTATCAACCACGTCAGAGCACAATGCCAGTTCTGCATCCCATGGCGCCAATTCTGAATCGGCTATTCTACCATTTTTGCCGCCGGAAGAACGGTTTTCTGGCCGGCCGCGCAGCAGGCTATTGCGCTGTTTTATCGCCTTCTGTATGCGTCGCCAATGAAACAGGAACTCAGGTTCCACGTGGAACACACCCCAATCCAGAAACTGCCGCCGTACACGTGGGCCGCCCTCCAGCAAGGAAAAAGACTCAGCATTGATCAACTGCAGCGGGAGCTGTTCTGCCAGCTGGGAAGCGGTGTGTACCGGGTTGCCATTGATCTTGAATAGCTGCTGGTCGTTTCGTGAGCGCATCACGCCGATGGTGGATTGGTCCAGCAGTTCGCCAAATACCACGCAGCGGGTAGCGAGGTGGTTGATCACGGGGCCGAGTTTGGTGCTGCGAAAGGAGCGCGCCCTGGCCAGAATAAACAGGGATTCCAGGACGCTGGTTTTGCCGCTGCCGTTTGCGCCGGTGAAAATATTGACGCTGCCGCAGTCATCTATTTCCACCTTTTCCAGATTGCGAACGCCGCTGATATGCAGGCGTTTAATCGTCATTTACAGGCGCATTCACTTACAAACGCATCGGCATGACGACGTAAACAGCGTCAGAACCGTCAGCAGATTCCACCAGTGCACTGCTGTTGGCATCTGCCAGCGAGATGCGGACAGTGTCGCTGGACAGCGCGTTCAACACATCCACGAGATAGCTCACGTTGAAGCCAATCTCGAACGGGCTGCCTTTGTAATCGACCGTCACGGTCTCTTCGGCCTCTTCCTGCTCCGGGTTGTTGGCCACCAGCATGAGCTGGTCAACCTCGAGGATCAGGCGTACACCGCGGTATTTCTCGTTGGAAAGAATGGAGGCGCGCGAGAACGCCTGGCGCAATTCGTTGCGCTCCGCATGGATCAGGTTGTTGCCACCGCGCGGCAACACGCGCTCGTAATC
>DDBK01000047.1:7410-7552 GCA_002333095.1 Cellvibrionales bacterium UBA2034 | reverse complement strand
CTACGGCAAATTCAGCCATCATTTCGTCTGTGATTTCTGATGCCATCTTATCCCATTGTCCTTTGCGCGATTTTTCCAGCAGGCGCTCGAAGGTGTCATCCCAGTTGTGTGCGCCAAACATATCCTTGTAGTAGCTGGTGGC
>DDBK01000047.1:0-7404 GCA_002333095.1 Cellvibrionales bacterium UBA2034 | reverse complement strand
CGATCATGCCGCGCACGCGTTCACGCATTGCATCGATCTCTTTTGAATTGCTGCCCATCACTGCCATTACCGGTGCGGTGATCTTGAAGTCGCTACGTTTTCGGCCAACGTTGTCGAGTCCTTGCTGGATGTTGTCGATCACATTGGCTTTCAGCGTCCTGGCTGTGTGGAAACCGTGGCAATGAAAGCCGTCAGCGACTTCGCCTGCCATTTTGCAATTCCATGGGTTCACCGCGCCGACATAAATCGGCGGTGGCGCAAAAGGGATCGGGCCGGGATTAAACATCGGCGTCATCAGGTTGAACTTGAAAAACTCGCCTTCAAAATCCAGTTCTGTGCCGTTCTGGAAACAATCCCATATGGCACGAATGGCAACAATATACTCGCGTAATTTTGGCCCGGGTCTTTCCCACTTGATGCCAAAGCGACGTTCATTGTGCGCCTTCACTTGCGTGCCGAGGCCAAGGATAAAACGGCCGTTGGAAGCATTCTGTAAATCCCATGCGGTGTAGGCCAGCACCATCGGGTTGCGCGGAAAAGCCAGTGCAATTTCCGTGGTCAGCTTGATGCGATCAGTATTGACGGCAGCAACAGCCAGTTGCATAAAAGGATCATGCTTGCGCTCGGAAATGCAGAGGGTAGAGAAACCCATGTCCTCAATGCGTTTGGCGGGGTCGGCCACATCACGCAAATTGTCAACGACCAGATTGGTACTGAGTTTCATAGTCATTCCTGATTCAACACTTTCGCCAGTTGCTTGATCTCGTCAAGATTTGTGTTTGTTGGTGCCAGAATCACATCGTCAGCACCGAGCTTTTTGATTTCGGCGATAAAGTCTTTCATGTCAGCCATACTGCCACGAAATCCGGAAATCGGAATCAACTGGCTGGATAAATCTTTTGGCATGAAATTCATGTAGCGTGTCAAATGCTGTTCCAGTGATTCTTTGCCCTTGCTGTCGAGTCCGTACCAGAAGCTGGTGATCAGCCGTGGCTTTCCACTCCGGCCGGCTGCCTGCCATGCAGCAGTGAATTGTTCAAACGATTGCCTGATGTCATCCAGTGATGCGAGCATGGAGAAACCCGTCAAGCCATCGGCATAGCGCGCTGCGGCTGCAATGGATTTGGGCCCAATAGCGCCGACCAGTATTTGAGGGCCGCCTTGTTGCACAGGCAATGGCTCGACGATGCGTAATGCATCGGGAAGTACCGTCTTATCACCTTGCCATACGCGCTGCATGATTGTCGCGTTTTCTTCCAGCTTGGCCATGCGGTGATTTTTCCAGTCGGCACCGATGGACTGGTAGTCTTCAATGCGACCCCCGGTTCCGATACCCACCGTCAAGCGGCCATTGGAAATCACATCAATCGTGGCGAATTGTTTTGCCATCAATACAGGGTTATGCATGGTCAGCACACTGACGGTCGAGATCAGTTCCACGCGTTCTGTCCATGCCGCTGTTGCAGCGAGTGAGGTCATGAACTCTGGATTGACGAAGGTGATGCGTTCACCCATCGCGACGCTCGCCCACGGTCCGCGATCAATTTCCAGTGCCCAGTCTTTCATCGCATCACGATTCCAGCCGGGTTCCATGAAGGGGATAGTCATGCCGATACGCATCAGATTGTCTCCGGTCGTCTCATCATCAGGGTGGAAATCTTGTATTCCGTCACCACTTGATCATGTTGGTTAATGAGTTGGTTGAGCGAGATGATAATGCCGCGATCCGGTTTTGACTGCGAGATGCGCTTGTCAATAATTTCTGATTTCATGCGTAAGATATCACCAGTACAGACCGGCACGGGAAAGCGCACATCGGTCCAGCCCAGTCCTGCAATCACAGCCAGGTCTTTTTCCATCATGGTATGTGATAAGCGAATACCAATAGCAACACTATGAATTCCGGAAGCAAACAACTTTCCGATTGGGGAGAACTTGGCTATTTCCTCGTCAAGATGAAATGGCATCGGATCCCATTGTGCTGCAAACTGCTTGATATCGTCAGCAGTCACGGTATAGGTTTCATCAGAATGGCGTGGCTGGTTGAGATGGATGTCTTCAAAGTAAAGCATATAAAAAGTGACCTTATAATGGCAGTGTGATAAGAGCGGTGCCTATGGCATGATTGCCGGAATCATTGGCGGCTTGCACCGATACTTCGATGTGACATTCGTTATCGACGGTATTTTTACTCAGTACTTCGCCGGTAAATTTCAACACCTGATGCGGTACAGCGGGTACGCCAAGCTTGATGTTGATTTTTTTTACCCATGCATTCGGGCCGGCCCAATCGGTCAAAAACTTTGACACAAAACCGTTGGAAGAAAGGATATTCAGGAAAATATCCGGTGCAAATTGCGCCAGTGCGTAATCCTTGTCGTGATGTACGGGCATGAAATCCATAGAGGCAAGTGCTGTGGCGGTGATGATGGTGTGTGTCAGTTTGATATCCATCGGTGTGACGGTATCGCCCACGGCGATACCAGCGGGGTTCAGTGACTGGCGGCTTAAGTCGGCAAAATTATTGATCATTGTCTGGTTCCTGCAATTATTGGCCGATGGTGGATGGGTCAAATTTCAGTACCCGGAAGGATTGTCGCCCCACAGCTTGATTATCCTGATCCATAAATTCGGTGATCCAGGTGACAAAATAGCCCTGTCCCAGCCCGGTTTTTTTGCGCGGTGAAACGGATTCCAGAAAGATATCTGTGTGCAGTAAATCGCCTTCACGCAACGGACGGTCGAACTCCAGTTCAGAATTGGTGGCAAGGATACCCGTGAAACCGACGCGATCCAGCACACCCAGCGGCATGTCCGGATTCAGCGGCTGGCCTGAACCACCGCGCTCACCAATGCCTTCAAGGATGGGGCGCGGCATGATCCAGGCCTGCATCATGGCGGGTGGTGCAATGCGGCCGCGGAAACGTGTCTTTTCGGCAAATCCTGCATCTTCATACACTGGGTTGCGGTCGGCAAAAGCATCTATCCAGTGGCGGATCATTGGCATGTTGACCGGGTCAGGGGCAATCTGGGTGCCTCCCATGTTCATTTTGTGGCCAATCCAGCTTTGCAGGAAATCATCCAGTGCCTGTTGGTCTGCTTTGAACAGTTCGATATCAATCACGTTTGGCATTGTCGTTACTCTTAACAAAATCTGAAGCGTGGAATGGATACATACTGGCTCATGCTCTCCCATGCTACCTGAACCGGTTTGCCGATCTGCAATTCACTTTCTTCGCAATCCACCATGTTGGTCATCAGGCGCACACTGTTGGCGCAGGATGTTCCGCTAACGTCGAGTTCAACGATGGCGATAAAGAATGGCAACGTTTGTTCCATCGCGATGGGTTGATAGACTGCAGTGTAGGTATACAGCGTGCCTTTGCCGCTGAGTTCCGTCATCTCAAAACTGTTGCCATGACACTCGCTGCAAATCGGTGCTGGTGGTATTTGTGCGTGGTTGCAGTGAGTACAGCGCTGCGCAGTGAGTTTGTGTTCAGCACAGGCCTGCCACCAGGGCAGGGTGTGATGATCAACGATCGGAGCAGGCATGGAATTGGGAAACCAGCGGGTTGTGGATGCTGTCATGGTCGGTTTCTCCTGTTCAGTGTGCGCGCAGCAACAGTGCTGAGGACGGTACGCCAGCCGCGCTCGTGACGAGACATGCCTTGGCATCTTTGACCGGGTTGCAGGATTCACCCCACAGCGAGCGTGCACCTTCCAGTACGTGATTCAGACCATGCATATACGCTTCAGACAAGCTACCGCCGGATGTATTGGTAGGCAGAGATCCGCCATTCGCGCTGAGTGCGCCGCTGTCAATAAAATCACCACCTTCGCCACGTTTGCAGAATCCGAAATCTTCCAGTTGCATCAAAACAGAACCGGTGAAGTGATCATAAATTTGTGCGACATCGATATCGGAAGGTTTCATGTCGGCTTTTTTCCACAGGCGATCAGCCATCTGGGTGTTGCCGCCGGTGGCATAAATATCGTCGTCAATATTTGCGTTTGTAAATGAACCGAAAGAGTAGCCTTTCGGGGCGCCTTGCACGCTGGCAACAATCTCGACCATCTTTCTGTTACGAGCGCGTGAGAGATCTTTCGCGCGTTCTGCAGTGGTGATCACGACAGCACAGGCGCCGTCGTTTTCCATGCAGCAATCAAACAGGCGGAAAGGATCGGCGATCATGCGGCTGGTCTGGTGTTGTTCCAGCGTCAGAGTCTTGTCTTGCATTACCGCGCGCGGATTGCGATTGGCATGTTCGCGAAATGCTACGGCGATTTTGCCAAGATGTTCGCTGGTACTGCCGTACTTGTGCATGTGGCGACGGAAGGGCAGAGCAAACGCAGCAGCGCCTGTTAACATGCCAAAGGGCATCACTTGCCCCATAGCGGCCAGCATCATCGTGTTGGCTTGCGAGAAAGTAACAGGTGGTGGTTCAGCAGCATTGGCTGCGCTATTCACCATCAGTTCTGCGGCGTGACCAAAACGCATGTATTGACCCTGACACAAGGAGCGATACACGACCACAACCTCGGCCTGACCGGTTTCTACCGCCATGGTTGCATTGGATACAGCAGCACAACCGCCACCGCCGCCCGGCATCCACACCATGTTGGAATAACGCAGTTCCGGAATGCCGAGTTCAGCAGCTATAAAAATACCTTCATTTCGATCTTCGGCGAAAGACGCAAGGCCATCGATGTCGCTGACTTTTAATCCGGCATCGGTAATGGCGGTGATGATGGTTTGTAGCGCAAGCGCGTGTTCGGTAATGTCACCGATCTTACCCCATTTGGTGTACTGGCTTTCGCCAACACCGACGATGTGTGCTTTTCTACTCATAGGGCTACTCCAGTATTTTTTTCAGGAATTCACAGCGTTTCTCAATGGCTTCCCTGGCAAGCGCATTCGGCTTGATCATGTCGTAACCATGTATCGTGCCTTTCGGGTGATGTTCTGTGACGGCCACGCCAGCTTCCTGCAGGCGCCTTGCGTAATCAGCACCTTCATCTCGCAGTGGGTCAAACTCTGCTGTTTCTACATATGCAGGTGCAAGGCCAGCGAGATCTTTCCTGTTTGCCGGCGCAGCGTATGGCGGTGCATTGCTGGCTGAATAGCCTGGCAAATACACTTCCCACATTTTCTTATTAGCGACACCGTTAAAAATCGGTGCATCAGAAAAGTTGGTGGCAGAAAACGTAGAGCAGCTATTGTCCAGAGCAGGGTAAACCAGACACTGGCCGCGCAACTTTATGCGGTTTTCATCAAAGGCTTTTTGCGCAACGCCAGCAGAGAAGCAACCGCCAGCACTGTCGCCCATCACGGCAACGCGTTCAGGGTCTACGTGTAACCAGGCTGCCTGGTCATGCACCCATTCCATCGCGGCATAACAATCCTCAAACCCTTTCGGGAAAATGTGCTTCGGCGCCAGACGGTAATCCACCACAAATACAGCACAATTCAGTCGATTGGCATATTCAGTCACGTTCACCACATGGGAAGATGCGTAGGTTAGTACAAAAGCGCCGCCATGGTAATAGACAACAGCGGGCAGTTTTTCGTCAGGCTTTGCGTTGCGCGGACGGAATTCATAAACGGGAAAATACTGGCGATCTGCAGAAGGCACCCAGTGCTTGGCGATACGCGCATTCACTTTTTTCATTTGTCTTTGGGCATCAAACTCTACCCAACGGTTAAGCAGCCCGACTACGATGCCGTTAAATGGAAACGGCATCGAAGGCATCTTGGCGTAGTCTGGATGCACTGCATATTTTTGTAGATTGGCCATGGTCTTCTCCGTGTAAATTTTTCAGTCTTTTAACAGGCGAATGGGATCTCGTCCGTTCACGAAACCGATAAACGGAAAGAACATGCTATAGCCCAGCATCTTTTGAATCTTTTCACTGCAAAGCTTGGCTCGTTCTCTCGAAATAGCCAGGCTATAGTTTTCTTGTTGGCGTGCCCATGGCTCGCAATACTGTGCAGTAGCTGCCATCGCCGGGGTGTTCGTCGCCCCATAAGTGGCTGTCAGGAATAGCGACGGTTGCGCCGTTGTCAGCGGTGAAATCATCAATCGCCCAGATCGTTGCAGCACTAAATGGTTTGCGTGGGCGAGGGATAGGATAAAAGCCGTCATCACAATGCAGTGGTTGAGAGGTTTCGCCGGGCAGGATGTTAATCGCTTGTAATTGCGACAATAGATAGTTTGGCAGCAACACCCTGTCGAGCAGTGCCAGGGTTTTTTCAATGACTGAATAGATGCGTCGCGTTTTATGGCCTTCAAATTCATTTCGGCCATCATGCGTGAGCAGGGGAGTGATTTCGGCTTTGATGTTGTTCATCAGTTCGCGAGAAACAAGATTCGGAATAATCACATAGCCGTGTTTATTCACTTCTTCCATCAGTGCATCGACCAGTTTTGGATCGACATTGTGTCTTTGTGCTGACATAGCCAGTGACGCCTGTTGTTCGGCAATAATTTCAGCTTTAACACTGCCATCCGGATTGATATATGCCCTTTCTTTCATGTCATGATCCTCATTCCTGTGCAAGGTCAGCTCACAGCACCGCTGGCGCGTAGTGATGCAGCATCAAGCCCGAGTGAAGCCAGTATCTCGTCAGTGTTCGCACCAATTTCCGCTGCTGGTCCTGAAATAGCTCCAGGTGTGCGACTGAAACGGGGTGATGGTGCCGGTTGCACTTTGCCATCTATGCTTACCAGCGTATGCCGGGCCTGTATATGCGGGTGGTTAATTACCTCCGACATTTTCAGGATGGGTGTGACACAGGCGTCGCGATGCTCAAAAATAGCAGCCCACTCATCGCGATTTTTTTGTTTGAATGTTGTGGTGAATAGCGCTTTCAGCGCAGGCCACTGCGGCATATCCATTTGTGCGGGCAGAGTGGATGGGTCCAGTTCAAGCCCTGCAAGCAACGCAGCGTAAAACTGCGGTTCTATTGCGCCCACGGCCATGTATTCGCCATCAGCACATTCGTAAGAGTCATAAAATGGTGCGCCGGAATCCAGAATATTTGTGCCGCGTTCTTCGTTGTAGTACCCCATCGCCAGCGTGCTGTAACTGCAGGCCATCATCGANNCGATCAGCGTCAGTGGTATTTGCGGTTTGCTGCCTTTTTCACCGATCGCATGCAGGGCACCGGTCAGTGCGATGTAATTGATATCGTGACCGACTTTGTGTGCCCAGGGACCGTCTTGTCCCCAGCCGGTGACACGACCGTAAACAAGTTTTGGATTGCGCGCGCACACAACATCGGGCCCAAGCCCCAAGCGTTCCATCACGCCCGGACGAAAACCTTCAATGAAAGCATCTGCAGTTTCTGCGAGTTTTAAAATGATCTCGATGCCTTCTGGCGCTTTCAAATTTACAGCGATACAG
>DDBK01000067.1 GCA_002333095.1 Cellvibrionales bacterium UBA2034 | reverse complement strand
TGGGGCTGGCTGTCCAGCACCCGCCCCTGGCGCATCACCAGAAGTGCCGATATAAAAATCAGGACCGCGCCGGCTATGGCGTAGTGATCAGGCACCTCGTCCCATATTACCCATCCCAATAATGCCGCCAGCAACACGGTCAGATAGCTGACTGGCGCAATACGCGCCGCCGGTGCAGAACCGTAAGCGAGTGACAGGAACCACTGCGCCAGTGTATTCACCCCCCCGATGCCGGCTAGTAACCCCCAGCCACGACTATCAGGCCACTGGGGATGGAACAGGAAAGGCAAGACTGAAATCACAGCGCTGAATAACGTGAAGTAAAACACCACCCGCATAGGCGGTTCACTCATGGACAGCTTGCGCACAAATACAAACGCAAACGTAGTAAACAGCGTGCAGGACAAACCGACTGGCGCCATCCAGTAAAAATGCTCACCCCCCGGCTTCAATACCAGCACTACACCAACAAGCCCTAACAACACCACCGCGTAAATGCGCGCCGTGATCGGCTCGCCCAGAAACCAGTGTGCGAGCAACGGCACAATCACCGGTGCGGAATACACAAACAGCATGGCATCAGCCAATGCAAAATGCGCCAGGGAATAAAAATACAGGTACATGGCAATGAGGCCAACGGCTGTGCGCGCCATGTGCCAGCCAAGCAAATCGGTTTTCAGGGCAGCCAAACCGTTTTGCAACCGGCACATTCTGAAAAACCATGGCATCAGAAACAATAACCCCGCCAGATTGCGCCAGAACACCAGGGAATTGTTATCCAGTTGCACCGCCGCCAGACGAACAAGCACCCCGGTAATCGCGTAACAACACGCCGTCAATGCAAGATACAGTGCCCCTCGCCTTACATTCATCCGCCAATCCAGCGCATTACCGTTTCGCTACCAGCAAACGCCACTGGCTGCTTATCTGCCAGTGCATCATGCAAACGTGCGCGGAGTTGCGGAATAGCTTCATCGCGTGGCAGATCAAGGATATCTGCAATGTAATGGCGCTGCGTATTGCTGAGACAACCGTGTAGAAAACCGGCAGATGACAAACGCAGCCTCGAGCATGTGCTGCAAAACGGCAAGGACTCATTGGCAATAATGCCGAAAAAACCCTTACCGGGGATTTCAAAACGCGCAGCAGTCGCATCAAACTCAGCGGCTGTCCGCAGATACGTGTAGCACTGTGCAATCAGCGAAAGAATACGGCCCATCGGCACGAGTTCACGTGAATAGTCGGCATTGTGTTGCCAATGTCCCATGCGCATCAGTTCGATAAAACGCAGTTCAATGCCGCGCGCAAGGCAATAATTCAGTAAAGGTACAATCTGGTCTTCATTCTGTGTGCGCATGGGCACCATGTTGATCTTGACCTTGATACCCGCATCCAGTAACGCATCAATGCCCGCCAGCACAGTCGGCAAATCGCCACTGCGACAGATTTTCTGGAACATCACAGGGTGCAATGTATCGAGGCNNTCACCGGGTGCAATGTATCCAGACTGACATTGATGCGCCGGATTCCCGCTGCTTTCAAGACAGGCATTTTCTGCAGGAGGAACTGGCCATTTGTGGTAATGCTCACATCCTTGAGCGGACGCTGCATCGCACCATACAAGAAATCATCAAATTGTGGCGACAGTAACGGCTCGCCACCGGTAATCCGCAATTTTTCGATACCGGCGACTTCAACCAGGTAATCCAGCGCGCGCAAAAATTGCCCTGTATCCAATTCATGGCGCGCACGATGCAATTGTTTACCTTTTGGCACACAATAATTGCATGCGTAATTACATGCCGCAGTAAGACTCACACGCAAGTTGCGAAACGAACGTCCCTGAGCATCAGTTAGCGTAGGTTCTGTCAGCATTACCCACTCTTACAACACAAGACTGCGATTGCTGGCTTTGATGAATTCTTTTTTCAGGTCTTCGTAACTATGCACTGCGGGATACTGCGGAAATTCGCGGATCACATTATCCGGCGCATGGAACAGGATGCCCGCATCTGCTTCCGCTAGCATGCCGGTATCGTTATACGAATCGCCGGCAGCAATCGTACGGTAATACAGCGTTTTCAAAGCCACGATGGTCTGGCGCTTCGGATCACGCTGGCGAATGTGGTAATCAACCACGTGCCCGTTATCATCCACTTCGAGATTGTGGCAAAACAGCATCGGATACCCCAGCTGCTGCATCAGGGGCTGGGCAAACTGGTAGAACGTATCGGAAATAATCACTACCTGGAATCGCGCGCGCAGCCAGTCTACAAACTCACAGGCACCGGGCAGCGGTTTTAACTGGGCAATGACTTCCTGGATCTGTGGCAGGCCGTAGCCGTGTTTGTCGAGCAAGCGCAAACGCTGCTGCATCAGAACGTCGTAGTCAGGGATATCGCGTGTTGTGGCACGTAATTCCTTGATGCCAGTGTGATCAGCAAAAGCGATCCAGATTTCAGGCACCAGTACACCTTCAAGGTCCAGACAGGCAATTTCCACAGTAAAATTCTCGATAAATTGTCGGAAGCGCCAGTTTATCAGCAAAAGTGTTCCCTATAATCACACCCCTACACGGCTGATGGCGCACTGTGAATATTATCCCGCTCACCGATATGGACTTTACCTCGCCCGGACATTGCGTACTGCGCGATGCGCGTGCACGCCATATTGTCCACATTCTCAAAAGCAGCATGGGTGACACACTGCGGGCCGGACGCATCAATGGCATGCTGGGCTCTGCCACCGTCACCGCCATTTCATCTGCAGGCGATGTGGAACTGGCTGTGCAACTGGATGAGGCACCGCCAACGCCGCACCCCGTCACGCTGTTGCTTGCGCTGCCGCGTCCTAAAATGCTCGGTCGTTTGCTGCGTGATGTGACCAGCCTTGGCGTCAAGAACATCCATCTCTTTCACAGCGACAAGGTGGAAAAAAGCTACTGGCAGACGCCCTCACTGGCTCCGGCGTATGTGCATGACAAATTGGTCGAAGGGCTGGCACAAGCGCGTGATACGCAGTTGCCTGTCATCCACCAGCACCGGCGTTTTCAGGATATTGTCAGCCATATATTGCCCGGATTGCTGCGCACACACACCGGCGTACTCGCTGACCCGTTTTCCCACGGGGCAGATGTCACAGCATCCGGACAACCACTGGCACTGGTGATTGGCCCTGAAGGCGGGTTCACCGACAGCGAGCGGCAGCAACTGCTGGATACCGGTTGCCAGCCTTTATGGCTGGGCAGCCGCATCCTGCGGGTCGAAACCGCCGTGCATGTCGCCATGGGACATCTGGGACGTATCGCAGGTTTACCGTGATGACTGACCTGATCCCACTCGTAGACGTTATCGATGCCTTGCTGCCGCAAACGCAGTGCACCAAGTGCGGTTATCAGGGATGCCGCCCGTACGCAGAAGCGATAGCTGCCGGCGACGCCATCAACAAATGCCCTCCTGGTGGAGCAGCCGGCATTTCAAAACTGGCAGCACTATTGCAACAACCGGAAATCCCACTGGACACCACGCACGGCGAAGAACCACAGCAACTGCTGGTCGCTTTTATTCGCGAAGAGGAATGTATCGGTTGCACCAAATGCATCCAGGCTTGTCCGGTAGATGCAATTCTCGGTGCCGCGAAACTCATGCATACCGTGATTGCAGATATCTGCACCGGCTGTGATTTGTGTGTTGCGCCCTGCCCGGTGGATTGTATTGACATGATTCCCGNNTGCCAACCAGCAGCCGTCACCCCAACAAGTCGAAGAAAAAGCCAATTTGTCGCGCGAACGTTTCAATCGTCGCAACCGGCGCTTACAGAAACTGGCTGAGGAAAAATCAGCCCGTAAACGTGCACGGCAGGGAACACCGGATGTGAATGCAGCCATGAAAGCTGCACAGGAAAAAGTCGCTGCACAACCTACAGCAGATGTCCGTGCCAAACTGGAGAGAGCACTGGCGTCTGCCATAGAACGCTTTGAACGGGCGGAGGAGAAAGTCAGGCAAGCAGAGAAAAAGCAGCCTGACCAGCTGGCGCAACTGCAAGCTCGCCGTGAAGATATGCGCTTCAAACTCGAAGAAACCCGCAAGAAACTGGCAGAGCTTGATACGCCCACATCCAGGGCCACCACAGCCGCCAATGCTGCTGTGGAAAAAATGTTGGCTGCCCGTAGCCGGAAAAGTGAGAGTGAGCGCTTTGCCGATGGATTGGCAGTGATAGACAAGAAATTGCTACTCGCCCGTGAACAATTACCTAACGCGTCTGGCGAAGAGGCCATCTTCCTGCAAGAAGACATCGAACGCCTGCAGCAGAAACGCGCCACACTGTTATCAGAGATGGAAAAAGACTAGCGCCGGCTACGAAAAAAACCTTTCATCAGTTCAGCACACTCTGTTTGCAACACACCGCCTTCACAACAGATACGGTGATTGAAATGCGGCGCATCAAACAATGACAGGTTGCTCACCNNTGTAGGATCACAACTGCTGATAGGCCGGTTGTAGCCTTCACCAACCACTTCGCCGTTATGCACGACCACAGCGCCAACAGGCACTTCGCCTTCTGCCGCCGCTTGTTGCGCCAATGCAATGGCGCGGCGCATAAATACTTCATCCTGCAACAAAAAACTCATGGCACTGATACCTGCTTGTCAGCGGGTATTAGACACCATGAGCTCTCGACTTTCTAACTATTCGGGTGTCTGACTGCTACCACCCGATATACAAATCAGAACTTGTAACCCACGCTGGCCATATAGATCCATGGATCAATGTTCACATCGGATTTGACTTTCGCACCAGCTAGCGCGCCGTTTCGCACGGTGTACGTCGCGTTGGTATCAATGTCGATGTACCAGAGACTGGCATTCAACAACCAGTTATTGCCCAAGTTGACATCTACACCCGCTTCAGCAGCCAGACCCCAGGAGTTGTCGAGATCCAGAGTCACATTGCCACCCAGAGTGGTGTTCAACGATGAACCTGCATCTTCATCCCAGAACTTTGTGTAGTTCAGACCAGCGCCAACGTATGGCGTGAAAATGGACGAGTTATTGAAGTAATACTGCAAGGTCAATGTAGGAGGCAGTTGCTTGGTATTGCCCAGATCATTGGTTCCCAGAGCAGCTGTAGAATTAAGGTTGCCAGTAATGTCATGCTGGAACGGTGTTGCTGCCAGCAGCTCCACACCAATGTTAGATGTGACCATGTAGGCGACAGTCAAGCCCAACTGGGTATCGCTATCCACCTCGACACCAACACCGTAGAGCGGTGCCCCATTAAGTTTTGGAGTAGTCGCACTATCATTCGGATCCACTGTTACTGCACCAGCACGAACAATAAAATCACCGGCTTCATAGGCTTGTGCACCCATTGCCATTGCCATGCCCACGCACGCTACAGTACCTGCCATTACTTTTTTCATTGTGCTCATTGTTAACTCCTCGGTCTGGTCTACAAATACAGTTGTCAAAAAACTGTGAAACGCATTGGAGCACGCACCGGGTCTCCATTTATTGACTTAAGTTAAGGGATACCCATACACAAAACATGTATTTTATTTACACGTTTAAAGGGTTGATCTGGAACAATTTGTTCAAAACAGCACTGACTCACGCTACAGTCACCGAACAGACATTACCGACAAGTACCATGAGCGACGATTATTTCTACTTTGATCCCGACAGCCTGTTTGCCCGGGCCTCTGCACTGGCAGAGGGCTATCGCAACGCTTCACCGTTTCCACATGCCGTTATCGACAACCTGTTGCCAGACGCTATTGCACTTCGGCTTGCACGTGAATTTCCGCCGCGTGACTTTGAAGGCTTCCAGCGCCGCGATAACCCGCATCAGGTATTCAAGCAATCCCGCCTGCAGGAAAGCTATTTCAAGGGGGTTTCCGGTTTTGCCCGTCATATGGTGTTGTTGTTCAATGACCATGTGTTTATCGACTTCCTTGAAAAACTCACCGGCATCAAAGGCATTATTCCTGACCCGCATTTTTTTGGCGGCGCGTTTCACCAGATATTGCCCGGTGGAAAGCTGGATGTGCATGCCGATTTCAACCGCGATGAGCGACGCAAACTCGACCGCCGCATAAACGTGCTGCTCTACCTGAATGAAGACTGGCAGGACGCATGGGGTGGCATTCTCGAGCTATGGGATGAAAATATGACGCGCTGCGAGAAACGCGTGTCGCCCATCCTCAACCGCTGCGTGGTATTCAACACCACCGACCACTCCTACCACGGCCACGCAGACCCACTGGCTTGCCCCCCTGACCGCACTCGGAATTCGCTGGCGTTCTACTATTACACCAACGGGCGGGACGACGGCTCTGGCGGCGAAGGCCAGTTCAAGACGTTGTGGCGCGACAGGCCAACCAGGTAAAAATCGATGGCAATCAACAAAAACTGGGTAGGCGATATTCTCGGCGGCATGACGGCGATGCTGGTGGCACTGCCATCATCCATTGCCTTCGGCGTGCTCGCCTATTCGACGCTGGGTGCTGAATATGCCGGTATGGGTGCGATGGCCGGGCTACTGGGTGCAGCAGCCATGGGGCTTGTCACGCCACTGATCGGGCGCACGGCCGGATTGATTGCA
>DDBK01000178.1:26666-27201 GCA_002333095.1 Cellvibrionales bacterium UBA2034 | reverse complement strand
TTGTGTTGCTGGCAGCGGGATATCAAGCAGAGGATGAAGGCGAAAACCTCACATCCAACCGCAAGCCTGTCGCCAAACCGAAAGTACCACGCGGCGGGGATCGCGCTTCATTGTCTCTTCACGAAAATCAGCAGCAGTTAATTACTACTGTATGTGATGCTAATAAAAACACAGTCGTTGCTTTGGTAGCAGGCAGCGCCGTGATGATGAATGGCTGGCAAGAAAAACCGGCTGCCATTCTGTTTACCGGCTATCCTGGCATGGAAGGCGGACACGCCTTGGCAGGCATCCTGTTTGGCGATGTAAATCCGTCAGGAAAATTGCCATTCACTATTCCAGCAAACGAAGAACAATTACCCGCGTTTGATCGCTGGGCTCCTGTTGCACGCTACGATTATTTTCATGGTTATGCGTTATGCGACCATTTGCAGCAATCCCCAGCTTTTTCATTCGGCTTTGGTCTTTCCTACACCACATTCGACATAAGCGTACCACAGCTGAAGCAGCACGACTTTTGCGAAGAAGAAACCATCCG
>DDBK01000178.1:0-26628 GCA_002333095.1 Cellvibrionales bacterium UBA2034 | reverse complement strand
CGCCTGTGCGCCTTTGAAAAAATATGGCTGGAGGCAGGCGAGCAAAAAACCATTACCTTGAAAATCCCGGTGAAAAATCTTGCTCGTTACAGTACCCAAGAGAAAAAATGGAACATCACAGAGGGAAAATACAAAATCTGGATTGGTAATTCATCTCATTCCAGCAACAGGCACTCCACGGAATCGCCTGTCATAAATGTCTTGCCCACCGGCACCCGCAACAATGCATCAGCGCGGCATACCGAAGACAACACACCAGAACCTTGATTCGGTAACGCACGCGCTATCAACACACTACCTTCCTGCTGCAGCGTTACGCGTAAATATTCTTCACGTTTTCCCGCGCGCTGCCAATTAAAACCTGCATGCGCCGGAACCTGCCGAAGATCATGCACGGCGGAACCTTGCAAGGTTTGCAAAAACGGTCGCACAAATAGCACAAAAGTAACGAAAGCAGACACCGGATTTCCCGGCAATCCAAAAAACGGCGCAGTACAGACGGGAGCGCCTATACATCCAAACGCCAATGGCTTGCCAGGCTTGACTGCAATTTTCCACACATCCAGCTTGCCCTGCGCAAGCACCGCCTGCTTCACATAATCCGCATCACCCACCGATACACCGCCGGTACTGATAACCACATCTACTTTTGCAGCCAGTTTTTGCAAGGCTTCTTCTGTTGCGGCCAGATCGTCTTTCACAATACCCGCATCAATGACTTCACAGCCCAGATCACGCAACAAGGCACTGAGCAGATAGCGATTGGAGTTATAGATTTTCCCCGCCTGCGGCAGTTCACCCGGCTCCAGCAATTCATCGCCAGTACACAACAAACCCACACGCAGCGGCGCTGTCACATACACTTTATCGATGCCGATAGAGGCCAGTAAANNTCGATGCCGATAGAGGCCAGCAAACCGATATCCGGCGCGCGCAATCGATGGCCCGCAGAAAACAGGATATCGCCAATAGCAATGTCTTCTCCAGCGCGACGAATGTTCTCACCTGGTTTTACAGTCACGCCAGCACTAATGACAATCCTTTCAGGGTCAGCTGCAACGTCTTCCTGGATAACGACAGTATCCGCACCGTGCGGAACAGGCGCGCCAGTAAAAATTCGTTGCGCTGTTCCGGCTTCCAACAACCCGGGCATGCTGCCAGCATAAACAATGCCGACAACAGGAATAGATACGCCACCCGTACACCCTGCAGCGCGCACGGCATAACCGTCCATAGCACTGTTATCACACGGCGGCACATTAACCGCAGCCACCACATCGTGCGCCAGAATGCGCCCGTTACTTTCCAGCAGGGATACTGTTTCTGTTCGGGATAACGGTTTTGCGACAGCAAGGATTTTTGCGCGCGCTTCAGCAACAGTCAGCACAAGTGTTACTTCAATTGCTGGCGCGTATTCAGCACGCCAACAAAATTGCATGGGCGGTGCGCACTGTCGAGCTGCTCACGAATGATATTGACCCATGCTGTCTTGCAGGCACCTGTTGAACCTGGCATGCAAAAAACAACAGTATTGTTTGCCAGTCCAGCAATAGCCCTGGACTGGATAGTCGATGAACCGATTTCCTGCAGGGAATACGCCCGAAAAATCTCCCCGAAGCCATCAATGACCTTGTCAAATAATGGAATGACGGCTTCCGGCGTAGAATCACGACCGCTGAAACCTGTTCCACCGGTGATCAATACAACTTTTACGTTCTCATCCGCAATCCAGCCTGATAACACCGCACGGATCCGGTAGATGTCATCGCATACTATTTTTTTGTCTGCCAGGACATGCCCTGCTGCCTGCAACGCTTCCTGCAAATATTTGCCGGATGTATCGGTTGCTTCATCGCGCGTATCCGATACTGTCAACACCGCCACGGGCAGTGCCGTAAAGTGTTCAGTCGCAACCGCCATCCTGATCTCCTTCGTGTGTTGCTTGTAAATAACCAGCGTTGGTGGAATCGTGTACCAGTAATGCACGCTTCACGCCACTGGTAAGACCAGCGCGCCAGGCGTGTTGTTTGATACCAAACATTTCACGAATCTTGCTGCAGTCCAATGCCCATGACAATGGCGGCAGCCCTTCTGCAATCTCACGCATCCCCATCACAAGATTCAATTCCGGCTGGGATTCAATAATCTGTTTTACCAGCCGTGCAAAATCGTGGTAGCTGATCGCATCTGTACCACAATAATGGTAAACGCCCCACGGCTCTATGCCGCAACTGAGCTGCTGTAATAATGCAACAATGACGCGCGCAGCATCACGCACCGATGTGGGACAAAACTGGTAACGCACAGAAACCGGCGCCGACCCGCCGTTGCGCCAGGCATCCAGTAAATTAGTGAGCACATTTGGCCCGAGGCTGCTGAACAGTTCTCCCGTGCGCAAAATCAGGTGACGCGGGCATTTGTCGATTACCGCCTGTTCGCCGGCCAGACGCATGGCTCCGTAGGGCGCCTTGGCATCCGGCACATCGGTCTCACGGTAAGCTGCCGCCTGTTGCCCGGAAAAAACCTGGCAGTCAGACAGCTGGAGCAGAAAACAGCCTGTGGCAGCAGCAGCCAACGCCAGCATTTCCGGATTACGCAAATACTGGCACGCCAGCACATCCGCCCGCTCGCTGAAGTGCCCCCCACTAAATGGCAAATGTTGCACGTTGACGATAGCGCCTATCTGCTTTTCACGCAGCAGGGATTCCAGTTCCGCTGTAGTGATAGCTGCCAACGCATCGGCTGCCAGCTGGATAAACGGGAACGGCAATTGCTCCANNACAGGCTTTTCATACAGACAGGCTTTTCATACAGACAGGACTCTCGTGGCAGCATACAACAAACCTGCGATCATCTGTCCAGACAGCACTGGGCTGCTTACTATAAAATTCACCACACGATAACCTGCAAATGATGTGAAGCGATGACACGGCTACCGTGGCTGGATTTACATGACCCCTTTCCGCCAACCACTGACGCAACACCCCATGGCCTGTTGGCTGCCGGGGCTGATTTATCCCCTGTCCGTTTACTGGACGCTTACCAGCGTGGCATTTTCCCGTGGTATAGCGCTGGGGAACCTATCCTGTGGTGGAGCCCCGCACCACGCTGCGTGATATACCCGGAACAATTCCATGCCTCACGCAGTTTACGCAAGCGCATGCGGCACAATCATTTTCACATCAGCAGCAACCGGGCTTTCGCAGATGTCATGCTGGGCTGTGCATCTGCAGGCGAGCGGGCAGATGCCACTTGGATTTCGCAGGATATGTTTGATGCCTACTGCACGCTCCACAAGCTGGGCTGGGCGCACTCGGTGGAAATGTGGCAAGACGACAAACTGGTCGGCGGCGTGTACGGCGTGTCCATCGGCAAGATTTTTTTTGGCGAGTCCATGTTCAGCCGTATCACCGATGCATCCAAAATTACCCTGTTTTTTTTGTGCCAGGCGCTGGCAGCACTGGAATTCAGACTGCTGGATTGTCAGGTGGAGAATCCACACCTGATGTCACTGGGTGCCCACAACATTTCGCGCACTGCGTTTCAATCCACCCTGCAGCAATGTATACAGCCCACAACCCAATTGCCCTGTGCACACCTTCAAGAAGCTCTGGAGGTAGTCCAGCCATGACCGAGGCATACAAACCCGGCTCGCCTATCACGCTGCGGGTGACATACCCGCATCCATGCAGCTACCTGCCGGACCAGCAAGCCAGTACCGCGTTTGTTGATCCACACATACCTGTAGATGCCTCGCTCTTTACCCGCCTGTCCGAATCGGGATTTCGTCGCAGTGGCACGCACATTTATCGCCCCCGGTGTACCAACTGCCAGGCCTGCATCCCTGTGCGTGTTCCCGTGCAGTACTTCAAGGCCGACCGCAAACAGTTGCGATGCCTGAAACGCAATGCCGACCTGGACATCCGCCAGATCGCATCCATAGACCGTGATGACTGCTATGCGCTTTACGAAAAGTACATCAATACCCGTCACGGTGACGGTGACATGTATCCCGCCAGCCGTGAGCAATATCGGGAATTCCTGTGCGTGGAATGGCCCACTGCATTCTATCTGGCCTACTACTGCCAACAGCGGCTGGTGGCTGTGTCGGTGTGTGACCGGCTTACGGATGCCTTTTCCGCCGTCTACACCTTCTTTGACCCTGATGAACACAAACGCAGCCTCGGTGTATTTGCCGTGCTGAACCAGATCGCCCGGGCACAGCTGGAGGGGCTGGATTACCTCTATCTTGGTTACTGGATAAAAGACTGCGCCAAGATGCGCTACAAGCTTGGTTACCGGCCAATTGAGCTATTACTGAAAGGCCATTGGCAAAGACTCAATTGACTGATTCTACGCATAATCCTGTAGTGGACAGCCCCCGCCCGATTCCCTACCCTGAACGCCGTTTTGATTTTTGATTGTCAACTTAGAGGAGTATATGTATGGCTAACTCGCCCGCCTCCGCCCAACACGATGACGATGTGTTGCGCGATGGTTTTGAACTGGGTTTCACCTATACGCGATCCGTCGGCCCTGTGATCGGCGCATTCCTGACCGGCCTGCGTGACGGCAAGATTGTCGGCATCAAGGGCTCGAACGGCAAAGTGATCTGCCCACCAACCGAGTACGACCCGCAAACCTCAGAAGAGCTCAGTGAAATCGTTAACCTGCCTTCGACTGGCACGGTGAAAACCTGGAGCTGGATCAGCCAGCCACACAAAAAACACATACTGACCCAACCATTTGCCTGGGCACTGATCCAGATCGATGGCGCTGACACCAGCCTGCTGCACAAAGTGGATGCAGGTTCCGAAGCCAACATGAAAACCGGCATGAAAGTGAAAGTGCGCTGGGCAGACGATCGCCGCGGATTTATCACTGACATCGCCTGCTTCGAACCAGCTTGAGGGAAACGCCATGTCAGAAGAACTGAAACCTGTAGAAATTATCGACTCACCGGTTTACATGAATTACAGCTTTGCCGCCGGTCGCGCCACATCCAACTTTTTGCGCTCTATAAAAGAAGGCAAACTGGTTGGCCAGCGCTCGTCTATCACCGGCAAAGTGATTGTGCCACCACGTGGCTCGGATGCTGAAACCGGCACACCGACCTTTGAAGAAGTGGAATTGCCGGATACCGCTACCGTCATCATGTTTACTGTGGTGTATATCCCCATTCCAAACTCCAAGGTACAGCCCCCGTTCATCGTGGCCAACATGGTGCTGGATAATTCTGACCAGACATTTATCCATCTCGTTTCCGGTTGCAAGAACGAAGACGTGAAAATCGGCACGCGCGTCAAGGCGGTGTGGCGAGATAAAAGTGAGTGGGCCTACAGCTTCAACAACATCGAATACTTTCAACCGATTGCCGGTGAAGCACCTGTTGATATTGATGCATTGCGCGCCAAGCGCCTGAAAGAAGTGGAGGCATTTAAACATGCGTGAAGTAGCGATTATTGCCTATCACCAGACACCGATGGTGCGTGATGCAGGCGCAAAAAATGATGTTGAATTAGTAATGGAAGCCGTACACGGCGCCAAAGCTCAGGTCGGTTTCAAAAATACTGATATCGATTTCACTTGCTCCGGCAGTTGTGATTACCTCGGCGGCGCAGCATTCGCCTTCGTCGGCGCGCTGGATGCACTGGGCGCAGTGCCACCTATTTCTGAATCACACGTGGAAATGGATGCTGCATGGGCGTTGTACGAAGCCTGGATCAAAATCCAGACTGGCCATTTTGATACCGCGTTAATTTACGGTTTCGGAAAAAGTTCGCACGGCCCGATGCACGAAGTCCTCGCGTTGCAACTTGACCCGTACTACACACAACCACTGTGGCCTGACCAGATCAGCATGGCGGGCTTGCAAGCGCGTGCGATGATGGATGCTGGCAAACTTACTGAAAAACAAATGGCAGAAGTGGTAGCGAAAAGCCGCAAAAATGCTAAAGCCAATCCGAACGCACAATTGAAAGGCGATTACACAGTTGAGCAATTGCTCGCGGAACCGATGTTGTCTTCCCCTTTGCGCAAACACGATTGCCCGCCAATCACTGACGGCGCTTCTGCATTGATTATCGCAACACGCGAAGTCGCAGAACGAGTGTTGGCTGGTACTGGCAAACGTCCGGTTTACATTACGGGTATCGATCACCGTATTGAGTCCCACCAACTCGGCACACGCGATTTGACATCATCCATGTCTACCCGAATCGCTGGCGAACAAGCCGGCGTAAGCAAGGGCAAAGTCGATATTGCTGAATTGCATGCACCGTTCAGCCACCAGGAAATTTTGTTGAAAGAAGCGCTAGGTCTGGATAACAGCACCGTGATCAATCCGTCAGGCGGTCCACTGGCCGGCAACATTTTCATGTCTGCTGGTCTGGATCGTATTGGCGCGGTAGCAACGCGCATCATGAACGGCGAAGCGAATCGCGGTGTTGCCCACGCAACATCCGGCGCTTGCCTGCAACAGAATCTGGTCGCTGTATTGGAGGGTAAATAAGATGGGTAATCCTTGTGCCATCGTAGGTATCGGCCAGACCGAACGCTACAAAGCAAAAATCAAAAAATCCATGGCTGGTCTTGTGCGTGAAGCTGCACAAAATGCCTTGACTGATGCAGGTCTTACCTGGGCAGATATCGATGCCGTCGTCATCGGTAAAGCACCTGACTTTTTTGAAGGTGTAGTAATGCCCGAGTTGTATCTCGCGGATGCACTGGGTTGTGTAGGCAAACCAATGTTGCGCGTACACACTGCCGGTTCTGTGGGCGGTTCTACAGCTATCGTTGCAGCTTCCTACATCCAGAGCGGCGTATTCAAACGCGTATTAACACTCGCGTATGAAAAACAATCTGAATCGAATGCGATGTGGGCATTGTCTTCACAGCAACCTTTCTCGCCACATTTGAACGCTGGTGCTGGCGGTTTCTTTGCACCGATTATCCGTGAATATATGCGTCGCTCAAAAGCGCCACTGGATATCGGCTGCAAAGTTGCACTGAAAGATCGTAAACACGCACTGAAAAACCCGCACGCACACATGCACGAGCCTGCAGAAAATCTTGATCTGCAAAAATACATGGATGCGATGATGTTGTGGGAACCACTACGCTTTTCTGAAGTATGCCCTTCTTCTGATGGCGCTTGCGCGATGATTCTTTGCAACGAAGAACTGGCAAAAAAATCACCGAACAAACCCGCGTGGATTCACGGCACCGCAATGCGTTCCGAGCCGACCATGTATCCGTGGCGCGAAGAAGTCAATCCACAAGCCAGCATTGATTGTGCGAAAGATGTTTACTCGCAAGCTGGCATCACCAATCCGCGTAAAGAACTGGATATGGCGGAAGTGTATGTGCCATTTTCCTGGTACGAGCCGATGTGGCTGGAAAGTCTTGGCTTTGCCGATGTCGGTGAAGGCTGGAAGNNTAGGCGAAGGCTGGAAACTGACTGAAAGCGGCGCAACATCTCTCGATCAGGGCGGCGATATTCCGTGGAACTGTTCAGGCGGTGTACTTTCTACCAACCCGATCGGCGCATCCGGCATGATCCGTTTTGCTGAGGCTGCATTGCAGGTTCGTGGCATGGCAGGCGCTCGTCAGGTTCCCGGTGCCAAAAAAGCACTCGGCCACGCTTACGGCGGCGGCGCGCAGTTCTTCTCGATGTGGGTTGTCGGTTCCNNACAAACCGTAAACATCACGTTCTGGTACAAAAAAACCCGGCAAGTGCCGGGTTTTTTTATCCCTGTGGATCCTTGTTAGAGAATCTGTTGCGCCATCGAGTAATACAGTGGGATTCCCACGAGCACGTTGAATGGAAATGTCAGACCCAGTGCCATACCAAAATACAGCGAAGGATTGGCTTCAGGAATCGCAGTACGCACTACGGCCGGCACGGCAATATAGGAGGCACCCGCTGCCAACACCGCCAACAGCAAGGCATCGCCCAGCGACAGCCCTATATATTTTGCGACGAACAGCGCCAGCGTGGCATGCAGGAAAGGAGCAACAATGCCATACGCCAACACCGCCCAAGGCGCTCTACGCAAACCGCCCAGATTGGCAGCCACCGTCATACCCATGTCGAGCAAGAAAAACGCCAGCATGCCCTTGAACAGGTCTGCCGAAAACGGCGCCATCACCATCTGCCCTTTTTCACCGCTCACGTAACCGACAAATAGCGAACCGAGCAGCAGGAACTGCGCGCCATCAGTGAAAGCTTCATGTAGAAGGGCTTTCATGGAAACCGGCTGCGCACCCCCGGACTGCCTTAGCCGGCTGGCAAGCATTACTGCGACAATAATCGCTGGCGATTCCATCAACACCAGCGCCACCGCCATGTAACCGCCAAAGTCGATATGGCGCGATTCAAGGAACTGGATGGCGGTGATGAACGTGACCGCACTCACGGATCCGTATGCCGCAGCAATTGCAGCGGCATTGAACCTGTCGATAACACGCGTCAGAAAGACGTATCCGACCAACGGGGTAAGCAGTGAAAATGCCACCGCTGCCAGCAAAGCCTCCGCCATCGACAGCGATAAACCTGCTTCCCGCAATGCCCACCCGCCCTTGAGGCCGATAGCCATCAACAAAAATAGAGTAATAAAGCGTGAAATCGGTTTGGGAATTTCCAGGTTGGAACCGACAAGACCCGCAGCAATCCCCACTAGGAAAAACAGGATGGAAGGATCCAGCAAGGGGGTAATGGCATTCATCAGGTTTCACAATAAGCGCAATATTGATTGCAACCTTAACACCCGCTGCCGGATAGCTTTGATAAGTACTTACTGAACAATGCAGAGCCACATAGAACTAAAAGCTATTATTAAATAAGAAATAATTCTTTTGAGGTATTTAAAACGTTGCATAGGATGCCGGCATTAATCATCCAAGGGACAACTCCCGATGAAAGCCCGCAATCCCGATCTGAACGACCCGACCAGCGCCGAACACGCTGAATTGGGCATCCCACCACTTGAGGTGGAAGTCACCCATCCCGGCCCGCATCCGTTCCGTCGCGACCTGGTCCTGCTGTTGGCATTGCCGCTGGGTGGGCTGCTGCTGTACGCACTCGGCGAATGGCTGCTACCCGATGCCTGGCTGCCTACCTTTGAAGACCTGGCTGCCGGCTTCACCCACGAACTGTTCTGGCAGAGCCTGGCCGTAGGCCTGTTTGCGCAGATTATTGACGGTGCACTTGGCATGGCCTACGGCATTACGGCCACCACATTCCTGCTATCAACTGGCGTCACACCTGCCGTCGCGTCCGCCTCGGTACACATTGCTGAAATCTTCACCACAGGCTTTTCCGGTCTGTCCCACTGGCGATTCGGCAACATCAACAAACGCTTGTTCAAGCAATTGCTGATCCCGGGCGTGATCGGTGCACTGACCGGGGCCTGGATACTCACGACCATTGACGGCAAGGCAATAAAACCATGGATTTCAGCCTACCTGCTGATCATGGGCATCTACATCCTCAGCAAGGCATGGCGTCATGTGAAAGCGCACCGGACAGAAGCGCCCAAGCATGTACCAGCGCTCGCACTGACTGGCGGATTTGTGGATGCGGTCGGCGGTGGCGGCTGGGGGCCTGTGGTCACTACCTCCCTGTTAGGCAGCGGCATGGATCCACGCACGACCATCGGCTCGGTCAATGCGGCGGAATTTTTCCTCGCCATCGCCAGCGGCGTGACATTTGCCATCCTGGTAGGATTTACTCATTGGCAAGTGATCGCTGGACTGGTGATTGGCGGGCTGTTCGCAGCCCCCTTTGCTGCCTGGCTGTGCCGCCACTTGCAGGCGCGCGTGTTACTGGTGATCGTTGGGCTGCTGATCACGTCACTCAGCACCTACAATCTGTGGAAAGCATTGGGCTGATTTAATTTTTACCCCGCAATTGCTGCAACACTTCTTTTGAAGCGTATCCGGTCTGCTCTACATTTTTGCTGGCCTGAAAACGCTTGATTGCCTCTCGTGATTCTCCCCCGATCACCCCATCCACTACACCACTATAAAAACCGTGCGCAGCCAGCAATCGTTGCAGCTCTTCTTTTTCTGTCATGTCTAGCGGGGTGTAAGGACGCGTCCAGTCTTTTATTGGAGCAGGTTTCCCTGCAATCCTGTCTGACAATAACAGAACAGCCAGCGCATATTTATCGGCATTGTTGTAACGTTTAACAACAAAAAAGTTTTTTTGTAACGCAAATACAGGGCCTTTATCAGCCTGCAATGCGAGCAGCTCTTCGCCGCTACCTTTGTTGGATGGCAATATCTCATATCCCCAGCTCTCACCAGATCGCCAACCATTCTTCTTCAGCAATTGCGCTGCAGTCGCCAGCGCATCAGGCACCGAATGCCAGATGTCACTTTTCCCGTCACCATCAAAATCCACTGCATACGCAATGTAACTGGTCGGGATAAATTGCGTGTGACCCATTGCACCTGCCCATGAGCCGAGAAGTTCAGCTTGTTCCACATCCCCGCGCTGCAGGATTTTCAGTGCTGCAATCAATTGCGTTCTGGCAAATTTTGCACGCTTCGGGTCAGCGTAAGCCAGGGTCGCCAATGCACGGGGAATGTAATGCAGTTTGGTTTTATCCTGTAGAACTGCGCCGTAGTTAGACTCCATTGACCAGATCGCCAATAACACATGGCGATCCACACCGCTGGACTTTTCAATACTGGCGAGCTCTTTTGCATACTGCTGCAACATTACCTGCCCGTTAGTGATAGCGCGCTCCTGCACACGGCTATCCAGATACTCCCACACCTCAGCCTTGAACTCTGGCTGGTAATTGGCTTTTTCCAGCACCAGCAGATCAGGCTCCGTCACTCCACGGAATGCATCATCATAAACACTGCCAGTAACTCCCTGACTGATGGCCTCGCCTCGAAAGTTTTGTATCCAGGCCCGGAACCCTGTGTCAGCGTGTGCAGGCTGTAAAACCGCCCACAACACCGCCACTACCAAACCAGAGAAATACAAAGAGATACTGTTGCGGATACGCATATTGCAAACCATCGGACTATGTCGTGCCCCATTGAACCACAGTCTGTCCAAAACAAAAAACCCGGCAAAGCCGGGGTTTTTGTTAGTGCTGGTTATATTCTCTCGATAAACAACGGCAAATCGTCGATTGGCTTCGGCAATGGCACATACATCATTTTTGGATAGTAATTTTCCGGGGTGCGGAAACGGTACTTCAGCAGAAACTGATGAAGGAACAACTTGGCTTGCATATTGGCAAAGTGCATGCCAATACACTTATGAGGACCACCACCAAAAGGCACATACAGGAAAGCATGGCCTTTCTGCTCGGCACGCTCCGGGCTGAAACGATCCGGATCAAATTTTTCTGGATGCTTCCAGTATTTTTCCAGTTTGTGGTTAAAGAAAGTCGGGATGTAGATCATGGTATTGGCTGGCACACGATAACCACCAATCTCACACGCACGCACGGTACGACGCGTCATCAACTGCACTGATGGATGCAAACGCAACACCTCATGGAACACATTGTCCATCTGCGTCATTTTGTCGATATCTTCATAATCCAGCTGCTCTTTACCAAGCGCTTGACACTCAGCCCGCAGTTTTTCCTGCCACTCAGGGTGCACAGCCAAGCGATAAATAATATGCGTCAACGCGCTGGTGGTTGTGTCATGCGCACCAAACAACAGGAAGCTGACATGCTGAACAATGTCCTCTTCAGAGAAGAGATTGCCGCTCTCTGTGGTTTCCTTGCACATGAAAGACAACATATCCGCGCCATTGCCTGCGCGCTTTTCAATAATCAATTTTTTGACAAAGTCATGTATGACTTTGAGTCCTTGCATGCCCTTGTGGTACTTGAGCCATGGCAAGCCGATATCCTTGCGCACAATCGCAGTCAGCGCGTCATTAATATCCAGGAATGCTGCATTCAGCTTGTCCGCATCGGCGCTGATATCGTCCAGGTCAATGAATACCTTGGCCACGGCTTTCAACAGGGATTCTTTTATAAACGGGAAAAAGTGAAACCCGACAGGATTGATTTCGGCAATAAACTTCTTGAATTGTGGATTCATTACATCCACGTAACCTTTCATCGCCTGGTTTTTGAACGCAGACTGGAATATACGGCGCTGGGCGCGATGCTCGTCAAAATCCCGCAACAGCAAACCACCTTTGTAGAAACGCCCCAAGCGTTCGGCATAACCCATTTCAGTTGAGAAATTGCGCTCTGGATCAAGGTATATCTGCTTGAGGTTTTCCGGCCCCATCACGAGCAAGCCCCGCTGCCCGCCGAGATTGATGCGTGAGACTTCACCAAAACGCACAGAGTGATCCATCACCATCTTCTGCATGTCGGTCAGGATTTCAAATGTTTTACCGAGCACAGGCATGCCATACTCACCGGGAATATGATCAAGATTCTGCGCATCCGGCTGCTGCTTGTATGACAGGTCCATTGAAGGCTTGCTAGGGGCAGATGTTGCTGGTGCTGAACTCATGCGTGAATCCTCTGGGGTATTTGACAACCGCTTTTTGTACAAGCGTAGTCAAACCGATCCAGAGGAATCCAGCCTTGATTCTGGTCAATAGGAAGTAAGGCGGGAGCAATAATCAGGTGACGTTGGCAACCGATTTCAGCTTGGCCATGTCGAGAATTTCCACTTCGCGATTATCCACGCCAATCACTTCCTGTTTTTGCAGGCGACTGAATACACGGCTGACCGTCTCCACGGTCAATCCCATGTAGTTGCCGATTTCTGCACGTGACATACTCAGGCGAAAACGTGTGGGAGATAAATTGCGGTGATGGTTGCGGGAAGAGATGCTGAGCAACAGCGACGCTACCCGCTCTTCTGCCGAGTTTTTGCCTAACAGCGTCAGCATTTGCTGGTCTTTGGTAATCTCGTTGCCCATGATCTGGAAAAAACGTCGTTGCAGTGAAGGCAGCTGGCTACTCAGCTCTTCCAGTCGACCAAACGGAATTTCACACACCGTTGAAGTTTCCAGCGCCACAGCCGAACTGCAATGTTTCAGACTGCTGATGCCGTCCATGCCCAGAATTTCACCGGGCAAGTAAAAACCGGTCACTTGTTCAGTGCCATCGTCCGATGTGGAATACGCCTTGAAACTGCCCGAACGCACAGCATACACCGCACCAAAAGCTTCTGCCTGTCTGAACAGGTGTTCTCCCTTACCCAACGGGCGTCCACGCTTGACGATATCGTCCAGCTGGTCAATCTCGGCAGTATTCAGCGCAATGGGCAAACACAACGGGCCAAGACGGCAGTCACCGCAGTTGACCAGCTGGTTATGGTGACAGCGTTTGGGTTCTGCACAACTCATGGAGATTCTCTCGGCCTGAAGACGCGGTAATCTTAACGGATGCACAGGCTTCCCTAAAGGGTTTTTGAATACCGAACCGTCTGGCTCTGCAAATGCCCCTTCACATATTCATCAAATGCCATACAGATATTGCGCAAGAACGGGTAACCATTCTCATTTACAAGAATGGCCTCTGGCGCAATCACCAATAACCCATCAGCCTCCATGCCCCGTAATGCGGCGATAGCCTCACTGAAGTGTGTCATGAAGTCGATGTTGTACTTGCGCTGGAGCGAAGCGATATCCAGATGCCGCTGGCACAGCAACTCCTGGATAATTTCACGCCGCAAGACATCCTCATCCGTGAGTACCACGCCTTTAGCTACGGGCAAGTGGTTTTCATCCAGCGCCTTATAGTAAGCATCAAGATCTGTCGTATTCTGCGCATAGACGCGATCAAAACTGCTGATGGAAGAGACACCGAGCCCGATCAGGTCTTGTGCCTTGGCGATGGTATAGCCCTGGAAGTTGCGTGCCAGATGCCCTTCCCGCTGCGCCACTGCCAGACTGTCATCCGGCTTCACAAAATGATCCATGCCGATATACACATATCCTGCAGCCACCAACTTTTCTGTAATCAGCGACAACATGCGGATTTTCTGCTCTGCCGTCGGCAATGTCAGGCGATCGATGGCGCGTTGGGGCAAAAAACGCTCCGGCAAATGCGCGTAGTTGTAGTAGCTGATTCGATCCGGTGACAAACCGATCACCACATCCAGGGTTTTTGCCAGCGTGGCTTCATCCTGCCTGGGCAAGCCATAAATCAGGTCAAAATTGAGCGAGTGGAATGAGCGTTCGCGGATGTAATCCACCAAAGCACTGACCATTTCAACTGTCTGGATGCGATTGATCGCCTGTTGCACACCGGGATCAAAATCCTGGATACCCAGGCTGATACGGTTGAAACCGAGGCCACGTAATAAATCGATCTTCTCCCGATCCACGGTGCGCGGATCAATTTCAATAGCATAGTCACGGGAATTGTCGCGGGACAGATTGAAATGTTGCGCCGTCAGGTGCATCAACTCTGTCATTTCGGCAGCATCAAGAAAAGTGGGCGTGCCTCCACCCCAGTGCAACTGGGTAACCGGGCGATGGCTCAGTTTGAGCTGCAAACGCAACAACGCCATCTCATGGTGCAAATGATCCAGATACTGGCGCACAACGCTGCGGTCACGCGTTACCACCTTGTTGCAGGCGCAGTAATAGCAAACCGTGCCGCAGAAGGGGAGATGCACATACAGTGACAACGGACGCGCTGCGGCGTTGGAGGCGGCAATGGCTTCGCGGTAGGCATCCTCNNTTCACAGAACGGCAAGTGGATGTACAAAGAGAGCGGCGCAATGACCTCAACACCGGTATACACCGCGTTAAGGAAGTCACTGCCATCGAAACCACTGGCGAACTGGGCTGCCGTGGGGTAACTCGTATAGCGCGGGCCACTGACGTCATACTTCTGCAGCAGCGCACACTCATGCAGCACGCTGGTTATAAATCCTGAGCTGGTAACGGTACTTGCCATGTCTGCCGCCAATCCTGAAACTGGTGCAAATACTAGCCAAGCATGCCAAAGGAGCTGATGACCTGCGTCAAAGCTTGTGGTTTCCAGACGCCTGTAACCGGCGGATTCGTGTGCTTTACAAGCACTGGGGGCGCTGGTACATTGCCGCCCCTGCCTGCAACGGGCAGATCCTCTTTGAGGGCACGTAGCTCAGTTGGTTAGAGCACCACCTTGACATGGTGGGGGTCGGAAGTTCGAGTCTTCTCGTGCCCACCAATCCTTCTGGATTGGCAGTATGAATTATGCTGGCTTCATCACACAAATTTTCCATCGAATCCTGCAACCAGGTGCTATAATCCCTGCGCGTTTGTTCTCTACGCAATAATTCAAAAACACAGACTGTGAGGATATACATGAAAATCACTTTCAAAAAAATACTGGCCGGCGCGATGCTTGCATCATTAGCAGTAACGGCAATGGCAGAGTCCTATCAGATCAACTCTATTGATGGCAGCACCCTACTCACGGTTTCTCTTCAAGGTGGCGGTACAGCAAAAATTGGAGGACCGCTTGTCAGCCAGGATTTGACGTTAAATGCAGACCATACGATGACAGGCCGGATATTTGCCACTAACGAAGGCGAAGACACAGATCTGTTCCTGCTTAGTGGCATCTGGTATCGCCCACCGGGTAGCAAAGTAATTTATTACGCCATTGATGGCGACCCCACCAAAGGACAGAACTCAGATGGCACATGGGGCGCATTATTTGATCCTGCAAAGGCTGCAATCATGAATCTGCAAGGTTTCATGCCTGTTCTGTTTGGCACCAAGGTAACTTCTATCGAGCCGATTTATCCAACTATCTTCATGAAAACAGGTCTCATCAAGTTGAGCCTGAATGGTGACACCCTTAAAGGCGCTACCACTTTGAGCCTGAATGGTGACACCATTAAAGGCGCTACCACTGACATGACGATTGTAGGCCGAGCAATGGCCAGCTATTGCAAGGTAGACAAGACCGATACCTGCGTACCGACTGTCACCAAAGATGCGTCATTTGGCTTCAGCTCCAAAACAAAATCTACCGTGGAACAAACAGATATGTGACCCGCTCCACTGGCATTAAAAAACCCGCTGTATAGCGGGTTTTTTTGTTTGGGCAAGCAATTGCTCATCAATGCATCGCATGATGATGCCCAGCGTGTTGCCACACGCTGAAAATTGTCCACAGTCCGAATAGCATCAACGCTGCCGCCAATGTGTACCGCCACGCCCTCAATTGTGCGAGCCGCTGTAACTGGCTGGCAAATACCCCGCCAGCCATCAGTGCAGGGGTTGTACCCAACCCGAAGCTGGCCATCAGAATCGCCGCCTGCATACCGTTTGCTTGCGCCGCAGCCCATGCCAGGGTGCTATACACCAGCGCGCAGGGCAACCATCCCCACNNGTATAGGCTGCCACCAACGCGTACCGAATGCCTCAAGCCGCAAAATACCGCTCCATATCTGCGCCACATGCAGCGCCATCAGGATCAGCAACGCCCCTGCAGCTGTACGCAACCAGGGGGCCAGCAATGGATAATGGTGCAAGGTGTGCTGCAGCGCCCCGCCAAACAACAAAGCCAGACAGGAGTAGGTGGTGATGCGTCCGACATGATAGAAAGCCAGTGCCATTACAGGACGTGGGTGTTGTTGCAGACCCAGTGCGCAGGCAATGCCCCCACACATGCCAAGGCAGTGGCCACTGCCTGCAAGACCCAATAACAACGCCGCAGGAATCAACAGGAGTAAGTCAGCCGTCATGGATTGGCATCCTTGTCCACTCGGGATGCATCCAGCGTGTCAGGCGCGGGTGGAGATAAAGGATCATCGTGCAGGATGCGCCTGGCCTCACGGTCAAGATCATCAAACTGGCCAGACCGGCTCGCCCACAACCAGGCAGCCACCGCCAGCGNNCGCACAAAATAACAACGCCACAGGCACTATCAAATACAGACTGGCCACCACACACTCCACAGATCTTTCATCGCCCTTCCCATTATCAGGCAAGCGAAAGGAATAGCTATGATGCAGGTCCATATTTTGCTGCGACCCATTGCCACAGGCATGCTCAGGTAACACGGATTGCCTGGACGCTATGAATCGCGCAAGATACAAAAAAATATGTGATACCCGCGTGCATACATTACCGTCTTCCCTGCCTTGGCACTGGCTGCCTCCACTGCTGACACTGTCACTGGTGCTGACACTGCATATTGACGCGCCCTACTACGACCAGTGGGATCTGTTACCGCTCCTGCATGCCCACTATCAAGGCACCCTGCAATGGCAGGATTTACTGCAGCTACACAATGGCCACATTCTCCTGCTACCCAAAATGGTAATGCTTGGCCTGGCAATACTCACACACTGGAACACGCTCGCCGAAGTGCTGTTCAGTTTCCTCTGCATGCTGCTCAACTGGTGTCTATTACAGAAAATGGCTGGCACGTTGCTCAACCGCGCATTGTCGATGCCAGAAAAATGTGCGGTCTCGCTGCTGGTTTTCAGTTTGAGCCAGGCAGAGAACTGGCTGTGGGGATGGCAATTACAGATTCCGTTAGCGCTGCTGTTTATCCTCAGTGGCTTTTGCGCGTTGCTCTACATTCGCCACACGCTGTTATCGCTCGTTATAGCGACAGCATGCGGCGTTGCAGCAACATGCAGTTTTGCCGGCAGTTTGCCATTCTGGATTGCTGCCATGCCGCTGTTGTGGCAACGCCAGCGCACGCTGCTTATCCCGTGGTGCTTGATTACAGGTGCGTCTTTGTTCAGCTACGCCAATTTCATCAGCGCGCCTCAATATCCATCCCTTGTACTGGACGCGATGATTCCAACAGAATTACTGCATCACACAAAAAATACATTAGCCGTGCTGGGCAATCTGGTGGGGCGCTTTCATATGGCCGCAGCGATCAGCACGGGATTCACAGGTACAACCATCATCGCCATGTACATTGCCGCAAAAAATTTACCCGACATCCAAGGTGAAACGTTAACGTCAAAACAGAAGCACCTTGCGATAGCGATGTTTCTTTTCTCCGCAGGAAGTGCACTGCTGGTTTCATTATCCCGATCCGGTTTGGGTGATGAGCAAATGCTGGCCAGCCGCTACAGCACACTGACACTGCCATTCTGGGTAGCTGCGGCAATACTATTAATCTTGAGAATACAGGAATACAAAAAACCGCAGTTAAGGATCCTGGGCGTAATTCTGTTAGTCAGCTTGCTAGCCAGCGAGACGTACAGCATTCGCGACTTCCAGAAGCTGCACAATCGCTTGCAGCGGGGCAGTGCCGCACTCAACAACATGGATAATACCCGTGAAAAAACACAGATCGGCGTTATAAATCCACGCAAAGACAGTGCGCAGGCATTACAGGAAGCCCGACTGTTGCAACAATACCAACTCAGTACTTATCGCGAGAGCGCCCCATAACGCCATGCAATAGCAATTGCCAACGCAGCACACGCGCTTGGTGCAAGAAATCTGGCGACGGAAAATCTGGCAGCTTGCCAGTATCGGAATAACACCAGTGGTAATACTGCCGTGACAATTCATAAAACACGTCAGCACCGCGCAGACCCTTAGCCATGATTCTATTGGCATACTGCAATGGCGTCTCTGCAGGCAGCCTTTCCACACCATAGCTCGCATAGGCATGGCACAGTTGACGATAACATCGCGTAGCTAATGGCTCATGCAAAGAGTTCCATTCACGCCAATACAAATATAGACACAGCAAGACAAAAACCAGCGTCACCCCACCGCCACCCCAAGCCGCGATACGCCAAGGGGAAAACAATCCCAATGCTTTTAACAGCGCCTGTTGCTGATCACCTTCATAACCCAGCACCCAGCGCGCCCACAGATAATCAATCCGATCCAGCTGCAATCGCAATGAATTCAGTAACGGGAATTGTTTGAATGCTGCCAATCCTGCATCAAACACAAAATCAGCATTACCTGAAAATGCATCAGCAAACCCAAGGTCAACCCGCTCAGGGGCTACTGCTGCCGTGGGATCTACACGCACCCATCCCATATCCGCAAGCCATACTTCAGCCCATGCATGTGCATCATATTGGCGGACCACTACATATCGGTCTGGCTCATGTATCTCGCCTCCCATATACCCGACAACCACACGCGCAGGAACGCCGGCAGCGCGCATCAGAAACACAAAGCTGCTGGCAAAATGTTCGCAAAACCCGCTACGGGTATTGAATAGGAAATCATCAATACGCTGATCGCCCAGCAAAGGCGGCTGCAAGGTATAGGAAAAGGATTCGCGATAAAATGCGAGTGCCTTTTGTACGATTGCCTTCGTATCCGGACTAGCAGTTTTCCAATCTTGTGCCAATGCACGAGACCGGGTGTTTCCCTTAACTGGCAGCGCCAGGTATCTTCCGCTGTCTTGCAAAACAGACGGCTTTGATAAAGCCTGTTTCAGATAACGCGCTTCATAAATTTCACGCTGGCTAACATCACGCTCGAACCTGAATATATTATTACTATCCATCCAGATAGCTGGATTCCAGATGCTTGATGGCATGAGTGCGTATAGCCATTTATTCCCATGCGGCTCCAGTATCACCTGATACGCCAGCCCTTCACTGCGTTGGCCAGTCAATCGATCGGTGCGCGCCCACTGCTCACGGCAATCGTTGCAGGAATCCGTCCAGCGCTGGCCATCAAAATAATCCAGCACCATGCCGTACCAGTAAAGCTCACGGCGATCAGGCACACCATCCGGAAAGCTGGCCCGAAACACCAGCTCGGAAGAACGCGCCAATGACGCAATATCACCCGGGCTCATGCTATCGCTCATGCCCGTCTTGCCTTGCTGCTGTTTCTGCAATGGCATTGTCCATAACGGTGGCAGACGAGGCATAACAACAAACATAAACAGCATAACCGGCAACGCCAGCACAAAAACCAGGCCAGCTTTGCGCAATGGTTGCTCACGGTGCTCCTGCAATTCACTGTCCGCGCTCTGGATAGCCACCATTGCAGCCAATACCAGAAAAACAACAACGAAAACAAGAATCATATAACCAGGCGTCTGCTCAAAAAGAAAAACTGTCATGAGCACAAAAAAAGACAGGTAGAGCAAAAACTGCGCATCTTCCTGATGATATAGCTCCAGTAATTTCAGTGAAAAACCCATCAACAATAGCATCACGAAAACATCCAGCGATACACTGAAACCGTACTGCTGAAACAGGGTAATACCAGAAAGAAAAACCAGTGAAGACTTTACCCAGGCCGATGGAAATGACAAACGGCCATTGAACACCAGAAAACGCCATGCGAGACAAAAACCGGCTACTGGCAAAATCCACCACGGCAAGAAAATGGCCAGCAACAAGATACACGCACTGAAGGCTGCAAAAAAATACAGTAAAGCAGTGCGTGAAAGTTGCGCCTGCATCACCTGAACCTCATCGCTGATACCGCGCCAAAGCAGTCAACACAGTATGCAGTTGCTGATCGCCACTGGCAGCTTCTATCAGACTAATCCCTGGCAATTGCAACCCATACGCCCTGCCCTGCTTGTTCAACTGCAGCGCGCAATAACACAGTTTCGACAACTTCTTTTCAAGATCAGCATCCTGCATCACCGACAAATCCAGAATCACCTCACCGCCACGCATATCGGTGTACTCGCGTACAAAAAGCCCACGGCCAGCCGCATATTGCTTCCATGCAATACGTGATTGCGATTCTCCTTCCGTATACGGTTTCAGTGAAAAGTACTCATCCCCGCCACTAACGGCAGCGGCACCATCTTCATCACCATCCCCACTGCTACATTCACGGAAATCAGCCTCTTCAGGCTTTGGATAAACAAGAAGCTCCACATCAAGGTCCAGCCAACTCCAGCAGCGCACAAGGCCTAGCGGGTAAACGGTTTGCATGCGGAAACGTCCGGGACGAAGAATCCCGCGCTGGCTTGTCTGCATAGGCAACAACAACACCTCCGGCTTTGCAGGCTGCACAGTGGCAAACACTGCACCCTGTAGCGGCCAACCGAATACCAGCTGCTGGTGCAATGCAGTTGAAAATAATTCAAAGCGGGCCTGCGCAATATCCCCGGCAAATACCGGCGCCACATCAATAAAACGTATTCGCAAACCACTGGCATTTGCAAATGTCAGGTGAATGGCAACGAACAACACTGCCAGCAGAAAAAAACTCAGGGCAAATGCAAGATTGTTCTGGAAATTGGTAGCGCCGATCCACACCAGTAAAATCAGGAATAAAAAATACACGCCATGGCGGGAAAGGAAAATAAACAGGTTGCGCTGGTTGAGCTGTAACGACTGACAGGGAGGGATACGGCGATCCAGCCAACGCTGGTAGCGATGCTGCCAACTGTCCGGGAGTGCAGCCAGCAGGCGCGACATATCAACCCAGAACGTCGACTTTATCGAGCACAAGCCGCGCCGGATCGGCCTGTTGGCCACTGCGCATCTGGTAACGAAGGCGATGCGATGCGACAGGCCCGAACACTGCCTGGATATCTTCCGGCACCACAAACTGCCTGCGTTGCAACAAAGCCCATGCACGCGCTGCCTGCATCAACCCCAATGCAGCACGCGGCGACAACCCCCACTGGAAATCACCGGAGTAACGCGTCTGATCCACCAACCTCTGCACATAATCCAGCACACTGCCCGATACCTGGACATCACCCACACGCGCTTGTAACGCAAACCACTGTTCCAGCGTGACCAATGCAACGGCCTGTTGCAACGCCGCACGTGGATTCCTGCCCTCAAATAACTGGCGCTCAATCGTGCGATCCGGAAACCCCAATGTAATTTGCATAAGGAAACGATCCAGTTGCGATTCAGGCAAGGGATAAGTTCCCGACTGGTGCATAGGATTCTGGGTCGCAATCACAAAAAACGGCTCTGGCAATGATGCACTTTGTCCATCAATGGATACCTGATGCTCCTCCATTGCCTCGAGTAATGCGCTCTGGGTTTTTGGCGAGCTACGGTTGATTTCGTCCGCCAACAGCAACTGCGTGAATACCGGGCCACGATGAAGCGTAAACGTGCGCTTTTCCGGATCAAAAATATTGGCACCGAGAATATCGGCTGGCAACATATCGNNTGTGCGAAAGTAGTTTTTCCCATACCGGGCAAGTCTTCGATCAACAAGTGCCCTTTTGCCAACATACACGCCAACGCCAGGCGAATCTTGTCATCCTTTCCCAGCAATACCTGACCCACAGCATTGACGATGGCATCCAGAAGCTTGTCAGATTCTTGCTGCATGATTTACCTCGCGCCTCCCGGAATGTATTACAACGCAGAAAGCCCGCGCTGCATATCTGCAAGAATATCTGCCATGTCTTCCAGGCCAACAGACACACGAATCAGGTTTTCGGTGATACCAGCCTGTTCACGTTCTTCCGGCGACAAACGGCCATGGGTGGTGCTGGCTGGATGCACGATAGTGGTTTTTGTATCGCCCAGATTCGCGGTGAGCGACACCATGCGCGTGGCGTTGATGAAACGCCATGCTGCAGCCCTGTCGCCCTGAACAGCAAATGACAGCACACCGCCAAATCCACACTGCTGCTTTTTTGCCAGTTCGTGCTGCGGGTGTGTAGGCAATCCGCAATAAAAAACTTTTTCGATGCCTTTCTGCTGCACCAGCCACTGCGCAAGCGCCAATGCATTGTCGCAATGTGCGCGCATACGCAACCCCAGTGTCTCTAGTCCTTTCAGCAAGACCCATGCATTAAAGGCACTGAGCGTTGGCCCGGCAGTGCGCAAAAATGCCAACACTTCGTCCATCCATTGTTTTTTTCCAGCAACTGCACCCCCAAGACAACGACCCTGTCCATCAATGTACTTGGTGGCAGAATGCACAACAATATCCGCACCGAGCGACAATGGCACTTGCAAGGCTGGCGTGCAGAAACAGTTATCCACTACCAGCAGTGCATTGGCTCCATGGGCAATATCGGCCACCGCACGTATATCCACCAGTTCATTCAGTGGATTGGATGGCGTTTCCAGAAACAGCAAGCGCGTATTGGCTTTAAGCGCCGCCTGCCATGCAGAAAGATCGGATAACGATACAAAAGTCACTTCAACGCCAAACTTTTGCATGTAGCGCGCAAACAACACTGTTGTAGTACCAAAAACACTGCGGGAACAAACTACATGATCACCACTTTTCAGCAGGGCCATGCACGTGGAAAGAATGGCCGCCATGCCTGATGAGGTTGCTACAGCCATTTCCGCACCTTCCAGTGCAGCGAGCCGTTGTTCAAACACAGCAACCGTCGGGTTGGTATAACGCGAATACACATTGCCAATGTCACTACCCGCAAAACGCGCAGCAGCCTGCTCCGCCGAATCAAAAACATAACTGGATGTCAGGTACAGGGGCTCGCTATGTTCGCCATGGGCTGAACGTTCAAAACCAGCCCGGATAGCCTGCGTGGCAAAACCCCATTCGTTTTCATCGTGCATACCTTTTCTCCTCTTTCAACTCCAACCAGAGTTTCGGGCTGTAACCATTTACCGGGAATCGTATCTGTCCGCCAGTTAACTGTATTGGCGTTACTGTATAGGGAATTTCAGTGAATTGCAGGCCGAGGTCAAACAGCTCCTTTTCACGGTCCAGGACAATGACGCTGTAATAGCCACCCAGAATCTTTTGCCTGGCATCATCAAGCAACACTTTCGCCAGCAAGGGATCACTGCCTGTCACCAGATCTGTCACTTGCGTGTTGTGCGCACAAAAACCTTTACCGGCCATCCAGGCCAGATAACCGTGTGACGATACGCATACATTGCCATTAACCGCCGCTATCCGCTGCAACAGCTCATCTGTAGAAGCCCGACTGTCCGCTGTAGGTATCTGGGTCGCCGGATCAAACCGGTAACGCAGAAAATCCAGTAACAACCCTGCCAGCAGCATCAAGGCCACAGCCGTGGTAATCGGTGATTGCCGGCTGCGCTCAACCAGCCAACCAAAACCAATAGCTGCTGTAATCGACAGACAAAAATATAGTGGCATCAACACATTGTAGAAAGCACCCGCATAAGCCCGCGAAAGACCAGACAAAAACACAAAGCCTGCCACCAGCACGATCCAGCCCATTTTATCCCTTGTGTTTTTGCCGATAACCACACAGAAATACGCGCTTGCCAACCAGAATGACGGCACAGAAAAAAGAACGATCTCAAAAAATCGCCGGACACCGAACAAAGTCACACCATGACTACCAGCCATTTGCATGGTATAAAAAAAGAATTGCTGCCCGAATAACCATAGACACACAACAAACAGTAAGACAGCAATTGGCAAACAGAGCATCGCAAACCGCAATACAAACATTCCACCAAACCAGCACCACATACTGATAGCCACAAACGGCAAGATGAAAAGCGTGGCCTGCTTGGCTAAAAATGCCAGCACACCTAAAATCACGAGTAATAGTAAATATTTTTTATCAGACTGATCCTTGTAACACAGCAAGCAGTACAGCGCAGCCGAGAGCAGCATTGTCCACAAACTATCGACTCTCGCCACATCAAACCAGAAACCGGTATGGCGAAACATCAATGCATAGAACAACACAGCCAACGCAGAAATCCACATTGAAGCTGTAATTTTTCTGGCAATGAGAAAAACAAACATGTGGGTTATTAATGAAGCAATGACCGAAACCAGACGCAGTGCAGAAAGATTTTCCCCGAAAATCCAGGCGGACAACGCAGACAGATAATAATAAAGGGGCATGTAAAGCGCAGGAATAAAATCGAGTGAAGGCTGGCCATACAACGGCTCGCCATGCAAGACGCGCAACACCTGGTGCAGCATCCCGCCTTCCATCCACTCCAGCTCATAAGGGTAGTCGATACGACCGGCCACGACTTGCAATAAATGAAGTAGTGCTTCGCCCCCCAGGAAGCAGAGCGGCAGATAAAAAAGTGCTCGCCTGAAAGACGGCGACCACATCAGCAATACTGCCCCGGCACGCTATCGGGCATTGTGAATCCCGACGACACTGCCATTAACATCCCCGTTATCATGGCTTTTGGCGGCATCATTGCGTCGCGCATCCAGATGATCGAGATAGGCCTGATCAACATCGCCCGAAATGTATTCACCGGTAAATACTGAACACTCGAAATTATCGATATGCGCGTACTCGCCCGTACTTTCGATCAGATCTTCGAGATCCTGATACACAAGCCAGTCTGCACCGATGGCTGCACAAATTTCATCCTCAGTGCGCCCATGTGCAATCAACTCTGTGGCTGTCGGCATGTCTATGCCATAGACATTCGGATATTTCACAGCAGGCGCTGCCGAAGCAAAATAAACTTTATTGGCACCGGCATCACGCGCCATCTGCACGATCTGCTCGCATGTGGTACCTCGCACAATAGAATCATCGACCAGCAACACATTCTTGCCACGGAACTCCAGATCGATGGCATTGAGTTTCTGGCGCACGGATTTTTTACGCTGCTTCTGCCCGGGCATGATAAAGGTGCGGCCGATATAACGGTTCTTCATCAGACCTTCGCGAAATTTTACGCCCAGGTTATGCGCAAGAATCTGGCCTGCCACACGGCTGGTATCCGGCACGGGAATAACAACATCAATGTCATGATCAGGACGAAGGCGCTGTATTTTTTCAGCCAGTTTCTCCCCCATGCGCAGGCGTGCCTTGTAGACTGAAATACCATCCATAATGGAATCAGGGCGCGCAAAATAGACATACTCGAATATACAGGGTTGCAGTTTTGTATGTTCAGCACACAACTTGGTATGCACCGTACCATCGCGCTGGATGTATATAGCCTCACCTGGTGCTACATCACGGATCAGTGTAAATCCCAGCACATCCAGTGCTACGCTTTCCGAAGCGATCATGTATTCAGTACCTGATTCCGTTTCACGACTACCGTATACCAGTGGCCTGATGCCCAGTGGATCACGGAAACCGACGATTCCGTAATCGGCAATCATNNGTATTGATATGCCGCAAACCTGTACGGAACAATTCATCCATCAATTCGGCAGCATTGGTGAGGTTGCCGTTATGGCCGAGTGAAATACCGTAAGGAGAATTCACGTAGAACGGCTGCGCGAGGGCAACACTGGAACTGCCCGCAGTGGGATACCGCACATGGCCGATGCCCATGTTGCCGATCAGGTGTTGCATGTGTTCATCATGAAACACATCGCGCACCAGACCATTCCCCTTTTGCTGGAATACCCGCCCCTGATGGCATGTAGCGATACCAGCGGCATCCTGGCCACGGTGTTGCAACATCGTCAACGCATCATAGAGGGACACGCTGACATCACTTGTTCCCACCATTCCGACGATTCCACACATAATGCCTTACCTCAAATATTCAAAATGCCATCGATCATTCACAGCATCACTGATGCGGTTGCCGTTGCTGCTGGACTTTCTCTACAAACTCGCCTTTTCTTTCAAGCTGCTGTTTTCCCCAACCTGTGACGGCANNCAGCGCTATCAATACCCCCCTGCAAATACCAAACATCACCCCTAGCAGGCGATCTATGGCTGATAGCCCGGTAATCCGGACCAACTGGACGATCAGGAAATTGACAACACTGCCAACAATCAGGGTACATACGAACAAAATGGCAAACGCAGCCAGATAACGCAGCGATGGCAA
>DDBK01000145.1 GCA_002333095.1 Cellvibrionales bacterium UBA2034 | reverse complement strand
CTGACAGTACTCACACCTGTCATATTAATAGTGATCAGATTAGTGGCATCTGTGACACTGGCTGTTGGCGTGAATGTCGCTGTCCATGTAACGCCGCCGTTTGATGAACTCACCGCAGTCAATGCACCATTTGCAATGGTCAAATCCGCATTGGTAAAACCCGTTACCGCTTCGCTGAATGTGAAAGTGACCAACGACGTTTCGCCAGCCCGTAATGCGGTATCGGCAACAACGATGGAAGCTGTCAGAGCGTAACTGGTATTGGTAGTGCCACCGCCGGTGGTTGAAATTTGCGCCGTGGCTGTACCTGCTGCGCCGCTCGAACTGCCACCCGATGCAGCGCCGCCTACGCCAGCACCACCGGTATTGCTGGTCGCCAGGGTTGTATTGGTCGAAGAGTCAATTTGCACCGTACCGCCAACATTCCAGATGCCTCCCGTGCCAGAACCACCCACACCACCGTTACCACCTGCTCCGACAACCGAACCGCCACCACCACCGCCTCCTGCGCCAATGTTGTTGGTAATAGAGCTGGTAAGAATGGTCAAAGTCCCAGNNTTCCGCCGCGCCCGCCTGCTGCATCGTAACCAGAACCACCACCGCCACCGCCAATGGCAATGGAGCCGCTGTTCGCCGTGCCGCCGGCGCCACCGTTGCTATAACCACCACCGTAATTGGAGCCAGCACCGCCAACCGTAGTGCCACCTGCACCACCCAGAAAATTCGCACCACTATTGAAGCCGTGCCCACGCCCCCCCGTACCAGCCGAAGGCCCCGTCTGAATGCCACCGGCAAAATTCGTTCCACTGGCACCGCCAAATGTTGTGCCAAAACCACCGCCACCGCCGCCTGCGCCAGCAGCAGATCCGGCGTAATTATTGCCACCTGCACCGCCGCCGCCTGCTGCTTTATTCCCGGTTATCGTGCTACCGGTAATGGTTAACGTGCCCGCATTGCGAATACCGGCTCCGAGTGAATCACCACCTGCTCCCCCCGCCCCTGCAGCGCGATTGCCGCCCGCACCTGTCAAAAACCCGTTGGTAATAGTGAGATTGCTGATAGCGACATTGCCTCCGGCAACATCAATAACACGCGCCAGATTTGCACCACTCAGGGTAAAACCGCCACCGACAATCGACATCGTCTGCCCGCCTGTCACATTGATGGTGATGGCATCTGCCGCCGATGCAAACGTGATGTTGCCAGTTAGTGTGATGGTATCTGCCAGGCTATCTGTACTGCCCGTTGTAATCGCCGCTTTCAGTTGCGCTACCGTGCTGACACTGGCTGTGTGCGCCTCCGCCGATGAAATACCGCCCATCGCGCCAACCGCCAAAGACACTGCAATCACCATCGGTTTGGGCTGTAGCCATAGTGTTTTATTGTTCTTGTTCTGAGTTGTGATAGTTGTCATGGCTGTATTTCCTTTTAGATTTTTACCGGAGTAACTGTGATGACATTGGCACGGCTGCCTTCCTGATTGAGCCAGAAGCTCATGTCACTGTAATTACTGAATAAATCCGGCGGCAATAAAGTGGTTCGCGGTTCGAAGGCAATTTTGGGGCGAACACGATGCAAACCGGCAACACCCAGTGCTGCATCAAAGTCCGGCGCATCGTATTCCACATTGTTAAAATCATGTTCGAAGTACGGTTCGCCTAAAAACTGATACACCAGGGGCAATACTTTTTCAGGCGCGCTGCTCAGCAAATCATAATCAACCACCAGCAACGAACCGGCCTGCTCACTGTAAAATGCCTCTTTCAACGCAGACCAGGCGAAACCAACCAGACGGTTACGTTGCCCCAGTGTATCCACACGGCTATAAACTGTGTTGCGCTCGATATCGTCATTAAATATGCGGGTATTTTCAAATGGATTCTCACGGAACTTGCGCTCCATGCTATCCATAATCCATGCCACGTTACGCACACAGGCAATGACTTTTGCTTGGGGGAATAACTCCATCAGGGCAGGCATTTTTGAACACCACAAACGGTTGGTGTCAAAAATTACATCTTTATCATCAATATCCTGATAAAAATTATTGAACACGCCACGCAAAAGGTTCCGGCGCTGCTCTGTACTCACCACAGCAGCAAACTCACTGCCCGCGCTGACGTTCGCCAAGATACTGGAAAACAACGCGCCGACAGGGCTGGACATACCCGCATGAAAACGCGGATTCTGCCGCAGAATAGCTGCAAGCAACGTAGATCCTGAACGCGGCAAGCCGGATATAAAATGAAATTTTTGTGTCATCAGCCCGCCTCTATCCTGCAACTACGCCACTTGCGCGCATGGCTGCAATGGTGTCTGCGCTATAACCAAAACTGGCTAACACATTGTCTGTATCTTCGCCCGGTACACGCGGCACATCCGGCGCTTCTGCTGTTGAACGTGAAAAACGCGGTGCAGGTGCATGCTGCAACAGGCCATCCACTTCGAGAAAGGTTTTACGCGCGACGTTATGCGGATGCTGTGCAGCTTCCTGGATATCCAGCACCGGGGCAAAACAGGCATTACTGCCTTCAAATATTTTTACCCATTCGTCACGCGTTCTGGTTTTGAATGCTGCGGCGACTTTCTGTTCCAGCGCAGGAATTTTTAATACATCCTGATCCGGGCTACCCAGCCACTGCGATTCAAACTCGGTTTTATCCACGCCGAGCTTGTCGATGAATTCCAGATAAAACTGCACTTCCAGCGCGCCAACAGACACAAACTTCCCATCGGCACATTCAAAGGTGTTGTAGAAATGGTTGCTGCCGCCAAACAGATGCGAGCCGCGATTCCTGTACGGCATATAGAAACCGTTTTTCTCGAAACCGTAGAGAAATGCCATCAATGTGGCGGCCCCGTCGATCATCGCTGCATCCACCACCTGCCCCTTGCCGGATTTTNNCTTGGGGTTGCGCGCCAGCAGTACATCCGGCCCCAGCCCCAAACGCTCTGCTACGCCAGGGCGGTAGCCTTCGATCAGTGCGTCAGCGCTTTCACACAGCTTCAGCAGCAGCTCAACGCCTTCCGGCTTCTTGAGATTGACGACGATGGAGCGGCGGTTGCGCAAGGTGGGGTCAACGGGTCGCAGCCCCGGAAAACCCGGCTGGCGCTCGATGGTAATCACCTCTGCACCCATATCAGCCAGCATCATGGCGCCAAATGGCGTTGGCCCCATACCTGCCAACTCGATCACGCGATAGCCTGTTAATGGCCCCATACATCACTCCTGAAAAAAATGGCACAAAAATAATGTGCCAGATGATACCGTAGCCACACACAGTATTTAGGTTTTTAAATATGCAATTTGCCATACCCGTCGCACTGTGCGACCCCACTGAACTGACCGCCATTGCCAGAACGGCCGATGAGTGCGGCTATGGCTGGATCGCGGTATCCGACCACCTGATTTATCCCCGCGAATTCTCGCAGCCATACCCCTACACAAAAGATGGAAAACCGCGCTTCAGCGAAGACACGAACTGGCCGGATCCCTGGATCGCCATCAGCGCGATGGCTGCAGTCACACAACAATTACGCTTCTATACCAACGTCTATGTGTTGCCCGCACGCAACCCGGTGCATGTAGCAAAATTCCTGTCGACGCTAGCCGTGATGAGCAATAACCGTNNGCTGGCCGTGATGAGCAATAACCGTGTCGCACTCGGTGCAGGCATGGGCTGGATGCCGGAAGAATTCCGGGCAGGCGGCCAGCCCTTCGAAAAACGTGGCGCACGCGCTGATGAAATGCTGGACGTGATGCATAAACTCTGGTCTGGCGACACAATCGAACACCACGGGAATTTTTTTGATTTGCCCGCATTAAAAATGCGTCCTGCACCATCACAAGATTTACCCGTATACGTGGGCGGCTTTTCCGAACCGGCACTGAAACGCGCAGCACAACATGACGGCTGGATTTCTGATGTGCACACCAGTGCAGAATTACAAGGCTATTTCGACAGGATTGAACAATACCGCCGTGAACTCGGGCGCGATCACTTGCCGTTTGAACGCCTGTGTTTCAATGCACGCGATGCTTATGATCTCGACGGTTTTTGCCGTATGCGCGATATGGGCGTCACTGCGTTGTGCACCCCGCCCTGGTTCTTTTATGGAGGAAAACCTACTAGCCCACTGACTGAAAAACTCGATGCCATCAAACGTTTTGCTGATGATGTCATTGCAAAATTATAAGTATTTTTTATTCGCCACACTGCTATGCATGCCTTTTCAAGCATGGGCAGTGAATCATGCCCTGGATACAGACACACACACTGTGCAACTGGCATTGAGTACTGAGCCACCCAATCTCAACAGCCTCACCAGCACAGACAGCGTCAGTTTTTTTGTTTTGCTACACACACAGGAAGGGTTACTGAGCTACGGCGACAATGACACGCTGGTGGGTGGCGTGGCGGAAAGCTGGCAAATGGATGGCACGCAGGTGAGTTTTACCTTGCGTGACAATGCGCGCTGGAGCGATGGCAAGCCGGTGACCGCACAAGACTTCCTGTTTGCCTGGCGCACGGCACTTGATCGCGCCACTGCATCCAACTACGCATTCATACTCTACCCGATTAAAAACGCTGAAAAAGTCCATCGTGGTGAATTACCGCCAACGGCGCTCGGCGTATACGCAGATGACGACCGTCACCTGCGCATAGAACTGGAGCAGCCCACTGCCTACTTCCTCAGTCTTACCACCTTTGCTACCTACTATCCCCTGCGCGAAGATTTCTATCGCAAGCAACAGGGACGCTATGCTGCAGATGCAGACAAACTGCTATACAACGGCGCATTCATACTGAGCCAATGGACACATGGCGCCAGTCTCGTCATGGAAAAAAATCCACAATACTGGAATGCTGCCAATACCAAGTTGAATAGCATTCGTATTCCGCACATTACCAACGATGCCAACACCCTGTTCAACCTGTTCCAGTCCAGTGAAATTGCATTCACAGAATTGAGCCGGGAAACCTTGCCACAAGCACTGCAACAAAGGCTGTACATCCAGTCTTTCCTGAATGGCATGTTGAACTATATGGAATTCAATTTTCGCGAAGAAAGCCCACTGCGCAATCATGCACTGCGCGAAGCCATCAGTCTGGTGATTGACAGACAATCACTCGTGAATAAAGTGATCGCCGCACCCGGCACACGCCCCACTGCCCATTTTTTTCCAGCATGGTTACCCGGTCTCGCGCCAACAGCCAATGCGATACCTGCGCCGGATATTGGCCGGGCAATAACAGCATTGCACACAGCAGAAAAAGAACTGGGCATGCAGGTGCCACCGCTCACATTGTTAATCTATGACACCCCATCTGCTGTACGGCAAGCAGAATACCTGCAACGCGTCTTGCAACAGACGCTGGGCATCCAGCTGATCATTGACAAACAGATCTTCAAACAGAAACTGGCAAAACTGAACAGCGGCGATTTTGATCTGGCATTATCAGCATGGGGGCCGGATTACAACGATCCGATGACCTTTGCGGACCTGCTCGTATCCAGCAATGCCAACAACCACGGACGCTACCGCAATGAAAAATACGATAACCTTGTGATGCAGGCAGCCACATTGCCGCCTGGCGCTGCACGCACAGACACCTTTGCTGCCATGCAAACGATCATCCAGCAGGATATCGCCGTGTTACCGTTGACAGAGCCAGGGATTATCTACGTACAAAACAGGCAACTGCAAAATGTAAAACGTAGCCGCTTTGGTGGTGATCCGGATTTCCGTCACGCATATATTGACGGGCAACACGTGCCATGATGCGCCATTTTTTATGTTGAACTACACTCTCAAACGCATGGCCACCGGCCTGATAACGATCTGGTTTATTGCGAGCGCAACATTCCTGGCCATGCACATGGTACCCGGTGACCCATTGGCGGATGACAAGGCTGTGCCGCCAGAAATTCGTGCTGCATTGCTGGAGTATTACGGGCTGGATCAACCGCTGTCTGTGCAATACCTGCGTTTTTTCAACAATATGTTGCACGGTGATTTCGGGCTTTCCTTTACACAAAAAAACCGCGCCGTGAATGACATTATCCGTGCGCATTTTCCTGTATCTGCCATGCTGGGTTGTGTCGCGTTATTATTTGCCGCTGGTGGCGCAATGGTATGGGGCGCATTCGCTGCACGCTTTCACCGTCGCTGGCCGGATTATCTGGTCATGGCTATTGTGGTGGCCAGTATTTCCGTGCCGGGTTTTGTGTTTGCAGCACTGGCGCAAATTGCGGTGTTACATATCAACCAACGGTTTGGCACACAATTTCCACTGGCAGGCTGGGGCACACTGCAGCAAATGCTGCTACCGGCACTGGTATTAGGGCTAGGGACAATGGCGTATATGACGCGCCTGATGCGCTCGTCCATGCTGGATGTGCAACAAGCACAGTACATCCGCACTGCCCGCGCCAAAGGGTTGTCTCCTGCGCGCATTTTCTGGGTTCACAAACTCCGCAATGCTGTATTGCCGGTTTTATCTACACTAGGCCCCGCCATTGCTGCCATTACTACAGGCGGTTTTGTCGTGGAAACGGTGTTCGCCATTCCCGGCCTTGGCCGTTATTTCGTGCAAGCCGTGCAACAGCTGGATTACACCGTGATCATGGGCACCACTGTTTTTTACGGCAGTTTTCTGGTGTTGATGGTGCTGGTAGTCGATCTTCTCTACGCGCTGGTCGATCCCCGCATCCGTTTACAGGATGATCGCTGATATGGACGAGCAAACCGGCAACCTCTGGCGGGATGTGCGGCACGATATCGCCCACAATCCGTCTGCAATGGCCGGTTTTATCCTGATGCTGCTACTGGTGATGTTCTGTGTAACAGGCAAATATGTCTGGCCGGTTGACCCTGCCGCACTCGATCTGACACAAATCTCACAACCACCACACCTTGGTTTGAAAACACTGGTGATTTACCCGCACGATACGCAGAAAATTACTGCACCAGACAATATTCATTCGCTGCAACTGGCAGAACCAGCCCACACCGAAGCAGTAAAACTTGTCTGGCCAATCAACGATGCTCGAAGCTTTGCCTTATATCGCCATACGCTACCACCATCCGGTTTACAGGATCTGGGTTTGCCATTGGGCATCCTGTCTCCCACCACATCATCGCTGACGCTTGGCTACGTCGACCAGTTATTGCTGGAGAACCGCCGCTATTTCTACTCGCTTGTATCACTGGATAACAACGGGAAACCTCTCGGTTACCAGACGCTGGCTGTGGATGTCGCGCATGCAACACCTGCAGAAAACCTGCGCGACATAAAAAATATTGCCCAGACGCCTGTTTACGAACTGCCAGCACACCCATTCGGAACCGATAAACTCGGCCGTGACTTGTTGGCACGATTGATTGAAGGCGGCCGCACGTCGTTGTTCATCGGTTTTGTCGCACCGTTGCTGTATGTGTTGTTCGGCTCACTGTATGGTGCAATGGCGGGATACCGCGGCGGGCGCATTGACACAGCTATGATGGCATTTGCCGATTTTGTTATTGCCCTGCCCTTTTTGTTGTTCGTGATTTTATTGCGTATCGCATTTGGCCTTGGCGCAGGCGATAGCGGCATCCATGCATTGTTGTTTGCCTTATTACTCTTGAGCTGGCCAAACAGTGCGCGACTAGTGCGGGCCCAGGTATTGCAATTGCGCAATATGGCGTATGTGGATGCGGCAAGACTACAAGGCGCATCCAGCTTTTACATTGTGTGGCGCCACATGCTGCCCAATGTATTGCCGAGCATACTGGTCACACTGAGTTTTGCGGTTCCCGCTGCTATTTTTACAGAGGCATTTTTATCATTTATCGGCTTGGGTGTGGTGCCGCCCGCTTCCTCCTGGGGCTCGATGTGTAACGAGGGTTTGTCTACCTTGCTCACACACCCGCATGAATTGCTATTTCCTGCAGCGTTTATCAGCCTCACAGTCCTGTCTTTCAATTTATTTGGCGATGGCCTGCGGGATGCACTGGATGTACAGACCCGGGAGGCGCGCCAGTGAGCCATCCCGCACTGCAGATTGAAGCGCTGTCCGTCACACTGCCCACCGCGCGTGGAATTGTACATGCCGTGCGTAACGTGAATCTGGCTATTGCAGCAGGTGAAATGTTGGCATTGGTAGGGGAATCCGGTTGCGGCAAAAGCGTGACGGCGCAAGCGATTATGGGATTACTGCCCGATTCAGCACGCACACACGCACACACAGCATTGTTTAATAAACAGCCGCTATTGACAGGCAAATACCAGAAAAACATCGCCATGATTTTCCAGAACCCGATGGCAACATTTAACCCGGTATTGACAATTGGTTACCAGATAGCCGAGCCACTGCGCCTGTTGCACGGCTACAGTCGCAAGGATGCTGAACACGAAACAGTACGTCTGCTTGAACGCATGCAGATTGCAGATGCCCGACAAAAATCCCTACGGTATGCCCACGAATTTTCCGGTGGCATGCTACAACGCGCAGCCATTGCCATGGCATTAGCCTGCAAACCGGAATTGTTGATTGCCGACGAACCCACCACCGCACTGGATGTGTCCACACAAGCCGAGGTAATGGCGCTATTGACTGAATTGCGCGTTGAAAAAAATCTCTCGATGTTATTTATTACGCACGATCTTGGCCTGGTCAGCCATCACGCAGACCGTATTGCCGTGATGTACGCAGGTGAAATTATTGAAACAGCCTCCACATCCAGCGTACTCGACAATCCTGCCCATCCCTACACGCGTGCGCTGCTTGCTGCACTGCCAATACGACACAGCAACGCCCGATTGGCGGCGCTGGAAGGCAGCCCACCCGACCTGCGGTTTCCGCCGCCCGCGTGTGCATTTGCCGAGCGTTGCGCAAAGGCCATGCCAATCTGCATACAGCAATCGCCGCCAGTAGTTGAACAGCACCATGCGGCCCGTTGTTGGCTGCACAATACGGGGCACACACATGAATAAGCTGCTGCGTATCGAGAAACTGGTCAAACACTTCGGGCATGGCAAGAAGGCCGTTACCGTATTGAATCATGTAGATCTGGATATTCATGCCGGTGAAATAGTCGGCCTGGCAGGCGAATCAGGGTCTGGCAAATCGACACTGGCGCGTTGCATTGCAGGATTGCACAGCTATGACAGCGGCGCTGTATATTTTCAGGATGCGCTGTTGCCGAAAAAATTCAGCGCGGTGGATTTTTGCCAGCAAGCCAAAAAGCTGCAAATGATTTTCCAGGATCCGCTATCATCCCTGAATCCTCGCCTGACAATAGGCGATATCCTGCTAGAACCTTTACGCCTGAATAGCGATCTGTCTGCAGAGATGCAAGAACAGCTTGCTATACAGTGGTTACAGCGCATGAGCCTGAAAAGCAGTGATTTGTCACGCTACCCGCATTCATTTTCAGGCGGGCAGCTGCAACGGATCGGGATTGCACGCGCACTGATTAGACAGCCGCAACTGCTGATTTGTGATGAACCGATTTCTGCACTCGATGTGTCTGTACAGGCGCAAATTATCAACTTGCTGAAAGACCTGCGGGATGAACTGGGCCTGACACTACTGTTTATCGGACACGATCTGGCCATGATGCGCTATTTGTGTGACCGTGTTGCCGTTATGCATCAGGGCGAGATTGTGGAACAAGGATGCACCACCGATGTTCTGGAGCATCCACAACACGCTTACACCAGAAAACTGGTCAATAGCAGCCCGATTTTTTTGTAATATTTTTTTGTAGCACGATCATCCTGCAGCGCCATCAACGCCAAACTGCAATTGTGCCAATCGCGCATACAAGGGATTCGATGCCAGCAATTCATGATGGCTGCCTTGCGCTACCCGTTTGCCGCCCTCCATAACAGCAATCGTGTCGGCATGCAGGATCGTAGCGAGACGGTGGGCGATAATCACCGTTGTACGTCCTTTCATCAGATGCTCCAGCGCTAGCTGCACCTGGTATTCACTTTCTGCATCGAGCGCGCTGGTTGCTTCATCCAGCAACAGAATGCGGGGATTTTTCAGGATAGCACGCGCAATCGCCAACCGTTGCCGTTGCCCTCCAGACAATCGCGCACCCTTCTCACCCAGGTCACTCTGGTATCCTTGTGGCAGCGCCGCAATAAAATCATGTGCATATGCCGCTTTGGCAGCCGCGATCACTTCCTCATCGGTGGCATCCGGTTTTCCATAACGGATATTGTGCATCACATCAGCTGAAAACAATGCCGGCTGTTGCTGCACTACTGCCAACTGCTGGCGCAAATCCTCTGGATGCAACTGGCGGATATCAATCCCGCCCAGTGTCACTTCACCTGCTTGCGGATCATAAAAACGCTGCAACAATTCAAATACTGTTGATTTTCCAGCCCCGGACGGCCCCACCAGCGCGAGCACTTTTCCCTCCTCAATCGTGAGTGAAAAATGATCGAGCACCCGCTGCTCTGGACGTGATGGATAAGAAAAACTGACATCCCTGAATGAAAAAGTGGCCTGCAAACTGTCTGCTGCGCACGCAACCTGTTCGGGAGGCTGGATATGGCTGACTTCCTGCATCAATTCCATCAAACGGTCAGTGGCACCAGCGGCACGCAGCAACTCACCGTACACTTCCGAGACCGTGGCCACACCTATCGCCGCCATAATGGCATACACAATAAATGCGCCGAGATCCCCGCCCGTCATGCGCCCCTGTATCACATCACTGCCACCCACCCACAGCATGCTCGAGAGAGCGATAAATACCAGCAGTATCACCAATGCCATCAATACTGCCCGCTGCCGCACACGGCTCTTGGCCACATCAAATGCGCGCTCCACTTCAGCGCCAAATGCTATTTTTTCCTGGTTTTCACGCGTGTAGCTCTGGACAGTTTTTATATTCTGGATAATTTCACCGGCATAAGTACCCACATCGGAAATAGAATCCTGGCTTTTGCGCGACAGTGTACGCACACGTTTGCCTAGCAGCAGGATTGGCAATAACACAGCTGGCACACACACCAGTACTATCAGTGACAACTTGAAATTAGTGATAAATAACAGGATCAACGCACCGATCACTGAAATGGCACTGCGCAATGCCATGGAAAATGACGAACCGATAATAGATTGCAACAGCGTTGTGTCAGTCGTGAGACGCGACATGATGTCGCCGCTGCGGTTATCTTCGAAAAACCCCGGATGCAAGCTGACAATATGGTCAAACACCGCCTGCCGGATATCCGCACTGACACGTTCGCCCAACCAGGACACCAGATAAAAGCGCACAAATGTACCCAGCGCCATCAATACGGCAATCACCAGCAGAAAACCAATGGCGATATTCAGTTGCTCAATGGATTGCTGCGCAAAACCCCTGTCAATCAACAAGCGTACGCCCTGCCCGATAGACAGCATCACGCCTGATGTAAAGAACAACGCCGCCAGAAACGCTGCAATTGTGCCTTTGTAGGGCTTCAAAAATCGCGCCAGGGCCAGCAAGGTAGACAGTTTTTTCTTTTTCTCTTCACTCATACTGCTTCAGCCATAAATTACTCTTCAGACATCTGGAACAAAAAACGCAGCCGAAGCTGCGTTTTCTGGTAATCCTGCCAGGAAAGCAGAATCACGCCATACCGTTCAACCAGAAACACACGGCGGCGACAACAACCGCAATTACAGCAACCGCTGCAAAAGCATCGGCGCAGCCGTCTTCTTCACAGGTGGTACTGCAGTCATTGTTTTGTGGTGCTTGATGATGTGCCATATTTTTCTTCCTTCAAATCAGTTAGGGAGCAAATGTTTAACGCCATCACGTTCTTCGCAGAGTTCCTGCTCGGTTGCTTTCATCTTGGCGCGTGAGAACTCGGAAATATCCAGGCCCTGCACAATTTCCCAGTCGCCGTTCTTGCACACGCAAGGGAAAGAATAGATCAGGGCTTTCTCGATGCCGTAAGAACCATCAGAGTACACGCCCATGGAAACCCAGTCACCTTCCGCAGTGCCCAATGCCCAGGTGCGCATATGGTCAACAGCTGCGTTGGCAGCAGAAGCCGCAGATGATGCACCACGTGCCTTGATAATCGCTGCGCCGCGCTGTTGCACCGTCGGGATGTAATCGTTCTCGTACCAAGCGCGATCAACCAGACCATTTGCGTCTTTGCCATCAACGAGCGCATTGGAGATGTCCGGGTATTGCGTGGCGCTGTGGTTGCCCCAGATAGTGATTTTTTTCACATCGTTGACCGTCTTGCCGGTTTTGCCAGCCAGCTGCGCCATGGCGCGGTTGTGGTCAAGACGGGTCATGGCAGTGAACTGGCGCGGGTTGATCGACGGCGCATTGCGCTGGGCGATCAGTGAGTTGGTGTTAGCCGGGTTGCCGACTACCAGCACTTTGATAGATTTCCTTGCCACTGCATCAATGGCTTTGCCTTGTACAGAAAAGATGGCTGCGTTGGCTTCGAGCAGATCCTTACGCTCCATACCGGGGCCACGTGGACGCGCACCCACCAGCAACGCGTAATCGGTATCCTTGAAGGCGACCATCGGATCATCGGTGCACACCATGCCAGCCAACAGTGGGAAAGCGCAGTCATCCAGCTCCATCGCTACACCCTTCAATGCTTCCAGGGCAGGGGTAATTTCCAGCATTTGCAGGATCACCGGCTGGTCAGGGCCCAACATGGAGCCAGAAGCGATACGGAACAACAGGGAATAGCTGATCTGGCCGGCGGCGCCGGNNGTGACACGTACAGGTTGTTTCACGATAGGAACTCCAACAAGGGTGTAATGAGGAAGGGGCTGGACTGCGCCAGCAAAACCTTTTGAGTTGAGCTTGCGTCAGGTATCCACCAGAATGCGGGCGCATTATAAATAAATAAAGGTCGCCGTGCTAACCAGTTCAGCATTTACCAGACAAGCATTTCTCTTTGCCCTGTGCACACTGCCAGTATGGTTCTATGGCCTGTTTTGCGGCTCTACCGGCCATGATGACTCGCACATCACATTCTGGCAGGCACAGGCCCTGCTGGATTATGGCGACTTGCGCAATTACAACGGTGAGCGCATTGAGCAAAGCTCCAGCCTGTTGATGTCACTGCTCACAGCGCTCACCGCACTCATCTCACGCCTGTCTGTGGTAGATAGCGGCTACGTGCTCAATCTGGGCGGCTCCATCCTGACCCTTTGGGTGGTATGGCGACTGGCGCAGCAATCGGCCATCGCAAAGCCCTGGTTGCCAGCTGTGCTCACGGCGCTGACGCCGTATTTTTCCTACTGGGCATGGTCCGGCATGGAAACTGCGCTCGCAGCAGCTTGCGTGATGCTGTTTCTCGCAACACTGTTCTCCTGGCTGCAACCGTCGTCGGGGATAGGGTCTGTGTCCCTTTTCCTTTCAGCGCTGGCACTGGCTGCTGTACGGCCTGAAATGGTATTGCTTGGCCCGGTTTTCCTGTTGATCGCAGCAATAATTTTTCGCCGCCCTGCCCTCATGCTGTATATCGCACCATTTGTATTGCTATCGCTATGGCGCTATCACTATTTTGGCGAGTGGTTTCCCAATCCCGTTTATGCAAAAAGCGGCATGGCTGATGCCGAACAACTTCTGCGTGGCTGGGAATATTTCCAGCGACTGTTTCGCCATCCTGTTGCAGCGCTGGGCATCAGCATCACACTAATGGCTTTTGCTGTCAGTTGTGTGGCATGCCTGCGTGCACGTTTACAACACCATCTGCTAGCACTGTGCTGCCTGTGGGTAGGTATTTATGGTGGCTTTGTTATTGCCAGTGGCGGCGACTGGATGAAAGAAGGACGCTTCTGGGTGCCGTTAGTTGCGCCAATGTGGCTGGCCATTTGCCTTACTTTCCTCTCGGCAAAACGCTCCCTGCTGACGCGTTATACATTGCCATTGTTACTGGTCTTCTACGCGCCCTTTTTCATCAACACATACAACCTGGGCACTCCATTCTGGAATTACTCCCAGCAAAAAACGATTGCTGGCGAACAAGCCAGTTTTTTTGAAACAGCGAACCGTGAACATTTGCGGGACTGGCCANNCGCGCATTGCAGACACTGATACCAGCTATTGAGCCACTACAGCAAAAGCCGCTCACCATCATGAGCAAGCAGATGGGCATGGTGAACTTTCATCTCGCGAAGGCGTTCCATGGCGAATTCCAGGTGTGGGATATGGCTGGATTGGTGGACAACACATTGCGCCACTGCGCTGTGATGGCTCAGGACGGCTTTGACAAGCAGGGCTTGCGCATCAACTACCGCAAGTTTTTTGATCGCCTGCCACAAGCAGAAAAAGAATGCGGCTTACGCGCGCCAGATATCATTTATGACATTTATGGCTGGGGTGAAACCACACCATTACCGGATTTCCTGCGCAGCCAGGGCTACCGGATTATTTTCAATCAGACAGGCCGGGTAGATATCAAACCGGGAATCGACATCACCGCACAGGAAATGATTGCCGTGCGTGAAAATCTACTGCAAGGGCTGGATGTTCAGGATGACGTTATCGATTTCAACCTGCTGATGTATCCACCAGCCACAAAAAACTGATACAACTACTCAGCTTCTTCAGTTTCATCGGTTTCTGCATCCGAAAATACAGCAGGCAACTGTTTGCTGGTGCGTGCACCGAGATGTTTCAGCTTCTCCACCCGCGACACCAGATTGCCACGCCCTGTGGTAAAGCGCTTTACCGTCTCAGTGTAGCTATTGCTGGCTTTTTCCAGCTGTTTACCCAGGTCTTCAAGTGATTCGCCGACGCGGGAGAACTGGTCAAACAGTTTTCCTGCTTCCTGGGCAATTTTTTCAGCATTCCTGTTCTGTTTTTCATAACGCCAGATGCTGTGCACGGTACGCAAAGTCGCCAGCAGCGTGGTGGGGCTGACAATCACGATGCCACGGTCAAATGCCTCGCCGAACAAATTCTGGTCATACTGGAATGCCACAGAAAATGCGGCTTCAATCGGCATGAAAATCATCACAAAATCCAACGTGCGGATGCCTTCCAGATTCTGGTAAGACTTGTCACTGAGTTTCATGACATGCGAGCGCAGGGACAATACATGGGCTTTCAGATAGCGTTCGCGATCCTGCGGATCTTCTGCATCACAATAACGCTGATAATCTACTAACGAGACTTTTGCATCAATCACCACGTCGCGGCCTTCAGGCAAACGCACAATAACATCCGGGAGACGCCGCTCGCCTTCATCACTTCGCAAGTTAACCTGTGTGTCGTATTCACGGCCCTTCTGCAAACCGGATTGCTCCAGAATGCGCTCGAGTATCACTTCACCCCAGTTACCCTGCGCCTTGTTATCACCTTTCAGGGCGCTGGCGAGATTACTCGCATCCTCACTCACCTGCAGGCTCAGGTTTTTCAACAAGCGGATCTCGGTAATCAGCGATGCACGCTCACGGTTTTCCGTGTCGTACACTTGTTCCACTTTTTGCCTGAATTGCTGTAACTGTTCACGTAAAGGCGTCACCAGTCCTTCCAGGCTCTGCTTGCTCTGCTGTTGCATATGCTGCTGCAAGCTGGCTTGCCTGGATTCAAAACTGGCCTGCTTTGATTCAAAAATACGGTTGGCCAATACTTCGAATTCACGGCCCAACACTGTGCGCGATTGCTCCATCAGCGCCAGCTGCTCGCGCATAGCCAACTGTTCCTGTTCACGGCGCGCCTCTACATCCGCCAACCTGATGCGCGCCTGTTCCAGCTCCCGCCTGCCGAGAACCTGTGCCAGCAACCATCCGACCACGAATGCCACAGCAGCAACCATGAATGCGGCAAGAATCAGCATGGGGATTTCAACAGACAAACAGACCTCCGGTCGGCTGGCTAAGCCTGAATCGATATTGCTATGATAGGGGCAGTTTACACCGAACCACGAATAGCAGGATCACCGGGTTCAGGATCGCCTTGTTAAGAATGGAGGATGGCAATATGAGCGAACTGACCGCCACGATCCGCGAGGAAATCCAGACCTTGTGCGCCGCCGGCTACGTACTGTATGACGCTGCAGATTACGCACATGCACTGCGAAAGTTTTACCAAGCCTGGATGTTGCTACCGAAACCCCAGACTGATTTCAGCGAAGGCGGCTGGATACTCACTGCCATTGGCGACAGNNAGCGACAGTTATTTCAAAAGCGGCCAGTATGAGCAAGGGAGAGAAGCACTCGCCTCTGCCTTGCATTGCGAAGGCATGATCGACAACCCGTTTATCCACCTGCGCCTTGGCCAGTGCTTACTGGAGCTGGCAATACCTGGCACCGCCTGCACTCACCTGGGTATTGCCTATGAGCGTGGTGGACGCAAAATGTTCGAGAAAGAAGCGCCGAAATACCTGATGGCGGCGCTGCAGCCTGATTCACTCCAGCCATCTGGCCACTAGAGTTCGCCCCTCGCCTTCATCACCAGCCGCACCAACTGTGCGAGTGAACGCGCTTTCATTTTTTCCATCACATTGGCGCGATGAATTTCAACCGTGCGTTGCGACACATTCAGGTCAATCGCCACTACTTTGTTGGCTTTTCCATCCACCACCTGCCCCATGACTTCACGCTCGCGCTCCGTCAGGGTTTCCATGCGCCGCAATATTTCTGTGCGTTGCAATTTTTCAGCACGGGCATGTGAATCTTCTTCCAGCACTTCTCGAATACGATCAATCAACTCCTGATCACGAAAAGGCTTTTGGACAAAATCAGCGGCACCGGCCTTTATCGCCTTCACTGCCATTGGCACATCACCATGGCCGGTAATAAAAATTATCGGCAGGATCGAACCCATCTGGATCAGTTTGTCTTGCAATTCCAGTCCACTCATACCCGGCATGCGGATATCCAGCACCAGACAACCTGCACGTGCCGGGTTATAGCTATTGAGAAAATCCTGGGCGGAAGGAAAGCTTTCTGCCTTCAGGCCAATGGATTTCATCAGGAATGCCAAAGATTCACGCACGGCATCATCATCATCCACAACAAATACCGTGGCTTCCTGGTTTAGTGCTGCTGTAGCCATGTCATTCTCCTGGGTCAGTAAATGGTCATTATTGTTAAATCATTGAACTGTTATGGATATCTGGCAGCCTCGCGGGTCTTGCCATCAGTATGACGGTAAAAGTCACACCTGAACCACTATCATTATTTGAGGCAAATAACTGTCCGCCATGCGCAGTGATAATGGAATGGCTGATCGACAAGCCCATGCCCATGCCAGTGCTCTTGGTGGTGAAGAATGGATCAAACACGCGCTTCAGCACATCTTCACTTAAACCCGGCCCGGTATCAACCACACGTATACTGACCTGGCCACTCTCTTCCTGTGCGGTGTACACATCAACACGCGCACGCTCACGTGGCGTTTCTTCCATCGCTTCCAAGGCATTGCGTATCAGGTTAAGGATGACCTGCTGCAATTGCACAGGATCAACCCGCACCTCGGACAAGCGCTCTGCCAGATGCAGATGCACAGGAATACCGTGTTTCCGTGCATCCACTTCCGCAAGCTGCACCACTTCTGATACCAGCTCATTGGCATCCATCAGCTCCAGCTCGGAAGCACTTTTCTTGATAAAGCTGCGTAAGCGACGAATCACTTCCCCTGCACGGATAGCCTGCGTAGCAATTTTTTCCAGAGGCTCATTCAATTCATCTATATCCACAAGGCCATTATCCAGCATTCGCTTGCAGCCTTGCGCATAAGCAGAAATGGCAGCGAGCGGCTGGTTGATTTCATGCGCAATACCTGCTGCCATTTCACCCATTGTGGAGAGTCTTGCCATGTGGGCAAGATGCTCACGCGCATCCGCCACTTCCTTTTCTTTATGGCGCAATTCAATTTCTGCACGCCTGCGGTCTGTAATATCCAGCAAAGTCGTCAACACCACGGTGCGGTTACCTACACGTGCCGCCTTCAACATAACGTCGAGATCAATCTCCTCGCCATCCTTGCGTTTGCTGCGCCAGAGAAAATATTGCGGCTTGCCCTGACGCGCCAACTCAAAGCGATCGCGTTCCATTTCAGATGAACGATCACCATGCGGCTGCCTTTCCGGTGTGAAGTCGACAATTCGCCGGCCTATCATTTCACTCTTGTCATATCCCAGAAGACGCGACACCTGATCATTACATTCTTCAATACGGTCACTGATGACCATAATGCCTTCGTTAGCGCTCTCGAACAGCGTACGGTACTTGGATTCATTTTCTTCTAACGTTTCTATCAGCGGCCTGGTCACTTTATGCATCAACAGGATACCGATAACGATAATCCCGAACGTCGCCAGGGCTGCATACAGTGCTGTATATAAAAAAGGTTTTCGCACTTCCTCGGCATCGATCTTGACGACAATACCCAGATTCATATTTTCAACAGGCACAAAGGCAGCCAGTACCATCACGCCGCGATAATCGCGGGTATACATGACACCTGAGTGGCCATCCAGCGCCAAACGCATCGCCTGGACACTCGGATCATCCTCAGACAGCACCGGCGGTGTTTCTGTTGTAAAACGGTATGGCGAAACAAAATGGATAAAGTTATCTGCGCGATAGGCAAACAGCATCTCGCCACTGTCAGTGATTACCGGATTGCGAGCCAATGTCTGGCGAATATGTTCTGCCACCATTTCAGGCGGTTCCGCATTGAGACGGGTCTGCTCAGGCACCAGTTCCATCACTGACTGGAGCATACTGGCCTGATGCTCGGCGTAGCTCATCATGATCCGTTTGTTTTGTTCCAGTGCGGAGATGAACAAGACAAAAATGGTGACACCCAATACCAATACGGCAACGCTGGACATTACCAGTATCAGCAGCAGGATTCGGTTGCGGTTACGTCCTTTCATCGTGCCATGGTGTCGGCAAACCCCATACAAAGCAACCGCGGCAATTCCCTACGTGAGGCCCAACGCCAGCACGCAGCGCGGGCTGCTATGATCAGCACAGAACATATCAGGAGAGCACTATGCCCCAGCCAGAAAACCTGTTTGATGTCATCGTCGTCGGCTCAGGTAACGGCGGCATGACAGCAGCCATCACAGCCAGGCTGCTCGGTGCCGAACGCGTTCTTGTCATCGAAAAATGCAGCACGTTCGGCGGCACCAGCGCACTCTCCGGTGGCGGCGTATGGATTCCGAATAACCACTATGCCCTGGCTGCCGGCGCACAGGATTCTATTGCCGAGGCACGGGAATACCTGCGGCAAACCATTCCTGCTGATGACGTGCCTGCCCACTTGCTCGATACCTACCTCGAACAGGCGCCCAGGATGATGCAGTTCCTGCACGACAACACGCGGGTACGCTACGAATCGCTCGACCACTATCCGGATTACTACACCGATCGACCGGGCGCTAAAACCGGCCACAGGTCACTGGAACCACAAACCATCGCGCACTCCGAGCTGGGAGATGAAGCACCCTTTCTGCAAATGAATCACCAGATGATGTACTTGTTTGACCGCATCGGCATCACGCAAGTAGAAGCACAAATCCTGATGAGTCGCAGCCCTGGCTGGGTGAAAACCATGTCAGGCATGCTATGGAATCACTGGAAAGATATTGCCTGGTGGCGCAAGCATAAACGTGGTCGACGGCTGACATGCGGCAGTGCCGGTGTGGCACGGTTACGATTGTCCATGATGGATCTCGCCATTCCTATGTGGCGCAATACTGCATTCCAGGAATTGGTTGTCGAGAACAATCGCGTCTCCGGCATGCGTGTACTGCAAGAAGGCAAAGAAAAAATACTGCATGCAACCCAAGGCGTGATACTGGCAGCCGGAGGATTTGAAAACAATCAGGCGATGCGTGAGCAGTACCTGCCAAAACCAACCAATACCGCATGGAGCGCCGCACACAAGGGCAACACCGGTGATGCAATTCGCGCTGCACAAAATATCGGCGCAGCCACACGGCTGATGGATGGCGCATGGTGGTGCACCACGCTGGCTGTTCCCNNCCCGGTGAACCGTTACCGCGATTAAGCATTATGGAGAAATCGTTACCCGGTTGTGTGGTGGTTGACCCGCAAGGCCGACGCATCAGCAATGAATCACAAAACTACATGGCTTACCAACGTGAATTCTTTGCACGACATACTGAGCAGAATCCTTGCTACCCTGCCTGGATGATTTTTGATAACCGTTTTCGCTCCCGCTATATCGTGGGACCGGTTTTTAACAAAACAATGCAACCAGACTGGGCGCTGCCAAAAGATTTTCTCGGCGAGAAATTTATGCAGCGCGGAGCGACACTGGAAGATCTGGCAAGAAAAATCGGTGTGGATCCAGCAGGTCTGGCAGACACTGTTGAGCGTTTTAATGTTTTTGCCAAAACAGGCGTGGACCAGGAATTACAGCGCGGCGCTTCAGTATACGATCGCTACTACGGCGACCCTTCTGTCACCCCCAACCCGTGCCTTGCGCCGCTGGACCAGTCACCGTTTTATGCTGTGCGGCTGGATCCGGGCGATTTCGGCACACAAGGCGGCTTGGCCATTAACGATCATGCACAAGTATTGCGTGAAGATGGTTCGGCAATTGATGGGCTGTACGCCACAGGCAATTGCAGCGCCGCCATCTTGCCTACCTACCCCGGTCCGGGCTCCACGCTTGGCCCTGCCATGACATTCGGTTATCTGGCAGCCAGGCACATTTGCCGGAAGGATTGTTAATCTGGTTCCGGGAAAACCAGTCGGCACCATTGGTCACCCTGCCGCGCAAAAACAGTATCCGGTTTTTGTTGCGGCAACCGTTTTGCAAACCCTGCGTATTCTGTAAATCCAGTCAGAGTCTGTTGCAGACGCTCAAGGAACGTATCAGCGCGCCTGGCTATCAACAGCCCCGGCGCTGCATCGCTCCCGTCAAACCATACGATAAAGCTGTAAGTAACAGGTTCGGGAAAATCAAGCGACATCCGCACATAGCGAGTGTCATCGCCGTGCAAATCAAAATCCTTTACAGATGTTCCGCAGACCGGCGCTGATTTTAATAGCGCCAATTCCGGCACTTGCCACGCAGGATCTGCATAGGCGCCAGCATGGATACTGCGCAAATACTGGCCTTCCTGCTGCAAGGTATATTGACTGTCTTTACCTAGATGTGAGCGCGACACTGTCGCCTGAATAGCAGACAACTGGTTTTCCAATCCTGTAGCCAGTGCAAGATGCGCATCGCGTGCACGGTTGCCGGTCTGCAACAAAAGATCGTGATACCAGCCGGCGCGCAAACCGAATACCAGCATCAGGAGCAGCGCACCAATGAACAGCCCTGCACTGCGCCAACGGACGCTGGCAGCCAACCACAACACAACACCTGTCCAGAATAGCAACACAATATTCTGGTAGCGCAACGCGTATACGTTTTCCCAGAATAAAGCCCGCCCCATAGCCGTTACTACGCCAACACCGTAGCCGTACAGCATGAGAGATAGTCCAAGCCACGCAAGGGCAGAATATTTTTTTCTCTGTAACACACCCTGAAGCCAACACCACAACACAGGCATGAGTAGTACTGTAGCCAACAGGGGCGCCATCCAACTTACTGGCCATGGCGCACTTAACGGCCCCTCTGTTGCCAGCTGGAATGACAGGGGATTCGATAAATACCACAAAGGAAAAACCACCAACAAACTGATGGCGGCCTGCACCCATTGCCACCCGGACAATTGCATGATTTCAGCCAATAACGAGTTGCCACCAGGTGCCAGCTGATAGAAATACAAGAAAAAATACAATACGGTGACACCAGAAAAAATTACCGTTTGTTTGACAGGAAACCGTAGCGCTACCAGCAATAGTATTTCAACCGGCCACATGACCAATGCTGAAAAGTTATTCAGGCTGGCAATCAAGACACAGCACCATGAAACAACCAGCCAGCCAGGATTCTTTTCCTCATTAGCGAGGATGCGCTCAAGCGACAACACCACAAATCCTGCCACCAGAAACCACTGCACATCAAACGTATGCAAGAAATTGAATACTTGCGTGATATTCAGCAAGCAAAAAAAGACACCCGTTAATACGATGCCACGCTGGTATGGCGTAAACGTGTTATCGCGCTGCAATACTGCACGCACACAGAACCAGATCATCAACTGCATCAGAAATGACACCGTCAGCAACAATGCATTGCTGGCTGAAAACCAGCGCACATCCGCCACCCATAGCCATCGGGATATCAGCGGCCGGTGTGAAAAACCATACTGTTCCCAGTAATCCAGCCAGCTCGCTCGCCCCTCTACCGCCTCTTCGATAAAGGGCATCGCTTCCCACATATCGCGCCACGGGCCGCGCCAGACACTCACCGCCAGGGTATACATAGCCGCCAGCGTCAGTAGCAGGACGAGCAACAGATAGATGCCGCCCCACACGCGCAGGTAGCGCTCAACCCATGATGGAGGTAACGAGGACATGAAGGACATATTCCTGAAGCAAGCCTGCTGGCAGGGCTTAATTGTACGCAAAAAACTGTGATACCCTCCATCTGCTATCACACAAAACCAACAAGCCCGTAGAACCTCATCAAGGACAGTGCAGACCGGCATGAAAGCAATTCCAATTGATACATACCCCCAGGACATGGCGAATGCCTTCATTAACGGCATCACCTTTGTAAACGAGGTGCGCGTTAATGATGCCAGGCAGCTGGCGGTGCTGATGAAAAATGCATGCTTCATGGAGTTCAGCAGCGGTGAAACCCTGCTGACTGCTGGCAAGGCCGGCCGACGTTATTCGTTCTTGCTGAAGGGGCAACTGGCGGTTTATGCCGATGAGGATACTGGCGGCCCAGCCATCAACCAGATAACACCCGGCCAGAGTTTTGGCGGGCTCTCCATTATCTGCAAGACGCGGCGGACTGCCACAATTGCTGTGAGCTCCTCCTGTAAAAGCGCACTGATCCTGTCAATTGATATGGCGGGATTGGGCGAACTGAATGATTACAGCGTGTACACACTGCAAACAAAACTGGCCCTGTACCGTGCCATTGTGAACAACACACGCTGGCAGCTGGAACTCTACAAAATGGACTACCCGACGCATCCGCTCACACTGCGCGGGCGTTCTATTGATATTTTTATCGGGGCACGCAATACCGAGCAGGAACTGGCCAGCCTGGATCGTCAGGCGCATCAGTTAATTGAAATGATTGTGGAATGGAACCAGGCCCTGATGGCACAACAAGTGGAAGGTGAAATGGGCGGCACCTGGTTATAAAGCCGCCCCGGATAATACCTCCACCTTGCCTGCATCTTTTTGTAATAGTTGTTTCCCGTTAATAAACCGGCGCAGGTCAAACGTCGCCGCACCGATGGCAATATCATTTGTACCATCTGCATTGATATCGCCCTGCAAATCAATTGCACTACCCAGGTTTTCACCCGCAGCATTTCCTTCCACTGTGGCAACAGGCGTGGCATCTGTGCCAGAAAATCCCAGCACACGTCCGGCATCTTTACCCGCTGCATCAGCGAATGGAACACCTACTGCCCAGTTGCCGCTATTCGAGGCGCTGAGTGAAGCTCCCAGATTGTCACCTTTTGCATCGCCTTCCAACGTTAGCACAGCAGTTCCATTGCCTGTGTTTTTTATGAAGACAGACACTTGCCCGGCATTTTTTGCGGAGCCTACGTCGCGCAGGGGCGCACCTACCAGCAGGTAAAGGTCATTAACAGCTATTGCCGCGCCAAAATGTTCACTGGCCTGATCGCCATGACGCTGATACAAGACGCTATTGCCCAAACCACTGAATACCGTGACGCTGCCACTATCCTTTGCAACAAAATCAGCCAATGGTGAACCCACTATCAGATCTATTTCTGTATCACCATTCACGTCGTCAAGAGCGACTGCAGCGCCAAATTGATCTCCTGCATTTATGCCTTCAGCAAGAATTTCCAGCTGCACACCATCGCTACCGGAGTAGAGTGCCACACGGCCTGTATCGTTAAGCGTTCTTGTTTTACCCGAGAGCGTGACAGTGCGATCTGCCAATGGCTCACCCACCACAATATCTGGCACACCATCACTGTTTCTGTCATCTACAACGGCAATTGCTGTGCCAAAAAACTGGTTGGTGGCTGAACCAGCCAGGCCAGGCAATCGCGCGTTATCCAGCCCGGAAATAATACGGATAACCCCCGCTTTTTTAAGCTGCTGCCCCTCCGATACAACATTCGCCATGGGCGCACCAATCAGCACATCCACTATGCCATCGTTATTCATGTCTGCCGTGGCAACACTGGTTCCAAAATGTTCACGATCATATTGGCCATACTGGTGTAGCAACAATAAATTATTAATTGGAAATGGATCATTTACATCCAGCATACCGTCGCCGTCATCATCGCTATCGCAAATATTGCCCTGATCATCGCCATCAGTATTTTGCTGATCAACATTGACAATCAGCCAACAGTTATCGTCGGCATTCAGGATTCCATCGCCATCTGCATCGATATCAAATGTTGGATCACACACATCACCGATGCCATCATTATTGCTGTCAGCTTGAGTAGGATTGGATACATCCGAACAATTATCAAACTGTTTGCCGTACCATGAATATGCCATGCCCCAAATATAAAAATAACCTGCAACCCGCACTGTTCCTGTGCCGCAACTATTTGCAGCAGAGCATCCAGATCCAGCAGGTACCACATCGCCATAGCCCACACCATCCAGATCGCTGTCTGTCTGGCATCCAAAAACAGCACAAAAACCGCCTGGTTGAGCTACAGCGGGCAAAGGCAAAAACGCGCTTGCCAATAGCACGCAACAGGCAAATAAATGACGGAGGCAAGATAGAAGGACAGATGTTTGAGCAGCTGACAAGCTCATGGACGTTATCCCTTTTTGTTTGTGGTTTAACAGTACCACTCACCTATCCCCGCAACAAGCAGCCACAAAAAAGCCCGCACAAGGCGGGCTTTTTATTGCACGGTAAAAATTACAGTGCTTTTTCCAGTTCTGGCAGAGCTACGAACAGATCCGCCACCAGGCCGTAATCAGCCACCTGGAAGATCGGGGCTTCTTCGTCCTTGTTGATCGCAACGATCACTTTGGAATCTTTCATACCNNGCCAAGTGCTGGATAGCACCGGAAATGCCGACAGCCACGTACAGATCAGGCGCGACAATCTTGCCTGTCTGGCCAACCTGCATGTCATTCGGTACGAAACCAGCGTCTACAGCTGCGCGTGAAGCACCCACCGCCGCACCCAGTTTGTCCGCAATACTTTCCAGCATGTGGAAGTTGTCGCCAGACTGCATGCCGCGACCGCCAGAGATGACGATTTTGGCAGCTGTCAGGTCAGGACGGTCACTCTTGGCAATCTCTTCAGACACAAAAGTGGACACGCCTGCGTTTTGCGCGCTGGCCACTGCTTCAACCGCAGCAGAACCGCCTTCAGCAGCAACAGCATCAAAACCGGTAGTGCGCACAGTCATNNACCTTGATGGCATCAGACGATTGCACAGTAGCAATGACGTTGCCTGCGTAAATCGGGCGCTGGAACGTGTCCGCGCTGATAACGGCAGTGATTTCAGAAATCTGCGCAACATCCAGCAATGCAGCAGCGCGTGGCAGGATGTTTTTACCGTTTGAGGTTGCAGGCGCCAGAATGTGGCTGTAACCCTTGCCCAGTTCAGCTACCAGCAAGCTCACGTTTTCTGCGAGTTGGTTAGCGTAAACAGCATTGTCTGCCACCAGTACTTTTGCAACGCCTGCCACTTTGGCAGCAGCTTCCGCTGCAGCACCGCAGTTACTACCAGCTACCAATACATGGATATCACCACCGATAGCCTTGGCTGCT
>DDBK01000017.1 GCA_002333095.1 Cellvibrionales bacterium UBA2034 | reverse complement strand
GTGGCTTGCGTAGCAAGGCACGCGCCAGTAACACGCGCTGCAGTTCACCACCAGACACGTTATGTAACGATTGCTGCAACAAACCTGAGACGCCTGTTTCTGCCAATGCACCCACAATGGCATCATCACTGGTGTTGGTCTGGCGCAGGAAGCGCTGCACCGTCATTGGCAGCAAAGGGTTCAGTGAAAGTTTTTGCGGCATATAACCGATACGCAGCGTAGCTGCCCGTGTGACGGAACCTGCGCTGGGAACAATCAAACCGAGCAGCGTTTTCAGCAGCGTGGTTTTGCCGGCACCGTTCGGGCCTATGACGGTGACGATCTCGCCTTNNATGGACTCAGCAGGCATGGCAATGGCAACAATCAGGAAAGTGGCGATAATAACGCAATTGCCGAAAGGCCTGCGCTGCGGAATGCCTCACCGTTATGAAAACCCTGTGTCCATTGTTGTTGTGCCTGCTCTTTTCCATGCCGTTGAATGCCGATGCCCCTGTTGTATTGGTAACCATCAAACCACTCGCCTGGCTGGTACAGGCGCTGGCCCCTGCAGGAACAGATANNGGCGCTGGCCCCTGCGGGAACAAACGTGCAGACACTGATCCCGGATGGGCGGTCACCACATGATTACCCACTGCGGCCTGCTGATGTGGTGCGCATACAAAACAGTGCATTGCTGGTATGGGTGGGGCCGGGATTGGAGCCGTGGCTCGACCAGATCGCTGATCGCTTGCCGCCTGACAGGCAACTGGCGTTGTTGCCGCACTCTTTTCATGAGCATAAACACGCAGATGATTCGAAGGGTGTTGACCCACACATCTGGCTGGATCCGGTCGCTTTGCGCGAACAATCCACTCTGCTCGCACAGACACTGGTAAACATGTATCCCGCCAGCGCAAATGAAATCAATCAGCGTCTCACGCAGTTCCAGCACAACATGACGGCCCTGGACAAGGAAATCGCCGCACAATTCAGCCCGTTATCACAAACCGGTTTTGTGGTGTNNCAATTCAGCCCATTATCACAAGTGGGTTTTGTGGTGTACCACGACGGCTACCAGCGCATCGTGCAGCGCTACCACCTGAACCAGCGCGCAGCGGTGTGGCATCACGAAAGCATCCCGGCCGGCGCACGTGAACGCGCTGGGTTGCTGGCCTTGTTAAACAGCGGAGAAGTGGCGTGTTTATTTTATGAACCGGAACACGGGCGTGATGCAGTAAACAGTTGGCTAGGCAGCGCGGCAAGCAAAGTAAAAATGGTGGAGCTGGATCCGCTGGGTGAAAACGTGCCAGCTGGTGTAAATGCTTATATGCAGTTTATGCGCGATTTGACTGGAAAGATGGCGGCTTGTTTGCAATCGAACCAGCCGCAATCCCCTACCCCCTGAACAACCCCGACAATCCATAACGCACCAGGTGCTGTTGCGCATTCGTGCTCCAGATAGCCAGTGCAATCACGCCAGCTTGCAACACCAGACGCAAATACAAAATCGCGGGCGACGCCTGATAGCCAAACATCGGAATATTGTGTTGCAGCATATAAATATTCGCGGGTAACACAGCCAGACAATAAACGGCAATCCACAAGCCAGTACGCTGGCGTGCAGCAGGCACAAACAGCAACACTGCAAACACCAGTTCCAGCACGCCGGTGGCCAGGACCGTTTCGCGCGGATATGGCATCCATGGTGGCACTATCGATGCGAAGTCATCGGTGTACATAAAATGGGCGATGCCGCCGCCAATAAAAAATAACGCGAGCAAACCCAGGCCAATCCATTTAGCCGTTGTCATGCGTGGCGTATTGCTGATGCGTGTAATGGCCATGTGAGTATTAACCTTAATTGAATGTCAGGCTTTGCCCAATGCACGATCACGCAACACAAACTTCATCACCTTGCCCGTGGCATTCAGCGGGAATGCGTCAATAATTTCCACGCGCCGCGGCACTTTATAGTTCGCCATATTCTGTTTGCACCACGCCACGACTTTTTCTGCCGTCAGATCGCTACCGGCTTTAGCCACGATGTAGGCCATCGCGACTTCACCCATGCGCTCGTCGGGAATCCCGATGACGGCAGATTGTGCAACGCCTTCACAGGTGGAGAGCATGTTTTCAATTTCTGCCGGGTAACAATTGAAGCCGCCGACGATAAACATGTCTTTCATGCGGTCGGTAATTTTCAGGTAGCCGTTGGCGTCCATCACGCCGATATCACCAGTGTGCATCCAGCCATCTTTATCAATCGCCTTGGCTGTTTCTTCATCATTGTTGAAATAACCCTGCATCACGTTGTAACCGCGCACCACAATTTCGCCCGGTTCGCCGCGCGCCACTTCTTTTCCGTCTTCATTGATGCAGCGCACTTCCACATCTGGAATCGCGCGGCCTGAGGTGGTGGCGATAATTTCTGCATCGTCCCCGTCTCGGCACATGCTGACTACGCCGCAACTTTCGGTGAGACCATACGCGGTGAGCACAGTTTTGAAACCCATCTCGTTGCGCATCTGGTGAATGAGCGACACAGGAATTGCCGCTGCGCCGGTAACAGCCAGACGCAAATTGCTGATGTCGTAATCTTTCAGATTCGGGAACGCGAGAATGGTTTGATACAGTGTCGGCGGTCCCGGTAATACGGAAATTTTATCTGTGCCGATGCGTTCGAGAATTTTTGCAGCATCAAATACCGCCATCGGTAAAATGGCAGTGCCCCGAATCAGGCATGCTAACCAGCCGGCCTTGTAACCGAAAGAATGGAAAAACGGATTCACGATCAGGTAGCGATCATTTTCGGTGAGGCCAACCAGTTCAGACCATACGGCAAATACTTTGATGTTTTGTCCGTGGCCGGTTTTTACACCCTTGGGGTTGCCGGTGGTGCCCGATGTGAAAATCAGGTCGGATACATCAGCCGGTTTGACTTGTGCAGTGCGCACAGCAACATCTGCATCAGGAATATTCTTGCCTTTTGCAAGGAAGTCAGACCAGCTGATGCACAGGTCGGATTGCCCGCGCAGACAAATCATCTGTTGTACATCCGGCAGTGATTCGTTTTTCAGCATCGCCGGATAATCGAGATCAAGAAAACCGGAAACGGTCAGCAGTAATTTTGCGCCGCTGGCGCGCAATACATAACCGGCTTCTGCGCCTTTCATACGTGTATTGATGGGCACAAGAATCGCGCCAACAGATTGCAAGCCAATGGAGGCAATAATCCACTCGGCTATATTCGGCGCCCACACTGCAATACGGTCACCGTGCTGGATGCCAGCCGCGATAAATGACTTGGCTGCTTGCACGCGTTGTTCATCCAGCTGCGCATAAGTCAGGCGAATATCGCCGTCTTCTATCGCGCTGCGCGTGGCAAATTGTTGCGCCGCCTGTTGCACCAGTTGTGGAATAGTCAGTTGGGAAAAGTGCATGCGAAATTATTCCTCGTTCAAACGTCTGTACTGGCCGTCCGCATAGAGCAGTGGATTGACGGCATTATCCGACACCAGTGCTTTATCCACTTCACCGATGGCAATCAGATGGGTGCCATGTGTCAGCTGGCGCGCGGTATTGCAAAAGAAAACAGTCTGGGCATCGCGCAAATACGGCAAGCCATTGGCATCGCCCCAGTTGCCTTGCGCAAACCGTGATTCGCCGGATTCACCGCTGGCGCAGAGTATGGAGATATCGGCCTGGTCTGCCGATAACACATTCACTGCGAAGCGACGCCCCTGGGCAAGGATATCGTGCAAAGTGGTGTGGCGGTTCACGCATACCAGCAGGGAAGCAGGGTCGTCGGATACCGAGGTGACAGCGGTAGCCGTCATGGCGTGGCGCTGCCCACTGCTATCGATGGCGGCGAGCCGGCGCATACCGGTCCGCAGGGCTGTCGATGGGTGATCCAGCAGTGTCATGCCAGTTTACGTCGTGTGGAAACAGGGTCGCCATGATACCTGCGGGAGCCGACTATAAGTAGACATACAGGCAGCCAGCGCGCCGGGTGGCGGTCACAATGACTGGAATGAACAGGAGCTGCCCCGCATGAAACAAGGTCTCACCTCCCCTATGCGTTACCTGATGGATGATGTGCCTGAAGGGGGTAAAACCGTCACCGTCGCACCGGGCGTGAAATGGTTGCGCATGCCGCTGCCGCTGCCGTTGGCGCTGGACCATATCAATCTCTACCTGCTCGCCAATGGTGATGGCTGGATGGTGGTCGATTGCGGGATGAAAGGCGGGATTACCCGCCAGTTATGGCAGCAGGTGTTTGAAACGGAGCTGGAAGGCAAGCCCATCAATGCGGTGTTATCCACCCACATGCACCCGGACCATATCGGACAGGCTGGCTGGCTGGTCGGCCACTGGAACGTGCCGTTCTATATGACCGCCAGCGAGTACTTCACTGCCCGCGCCTACACCGCTCCGGCGCAGGATATCCCTGAAGAATGGCAGCACGACACCTATGCTGTGCGCACCGGCATGCCACGGGAATACGTGGAGAAAATGCGCAAGGGCACGGCGGGGTTTGGCAGTATCGTCGAGCCGTTGCCACGCAGCTTCAAGCGCTTGCAGGACGGGCGGATTCTCACACTGGGTGACCAGCGCTGGCAGGTGATTATCGGGCGTGGGCATTCGCCGGAACACGCCTGCCTGTATAACGCCGCGCTGAACATCCTGATCTCCGGCGACCAGGTGTTGCCGCAGATCACATCGAATGTGAGCGTCACCAGTACCGAGCCGGATGCCAATCCGCTACAGGAGTGGATGCAGTCATTACAGCGCATGCTGGAATTGCCGGATGATGCATTGGTATGCCCTGCCCACAACGCGCCATTTTTCGGGCTGCACACCAGGCTCCGGGAGTTGCTGGCACACCATGAGCAGCAACTGGCAGGTCTGGAAATTGAATTGGTGGCACCCAAAACGGCCTATGAATTATTGCCCGCATTGTTCCATCGCGAGTTGCACAATGAGCAATTGATGATGGCCATGGGTGAGTGCCTGGCGCACTTGCACTTGTTATTGTCGCGCGGTGCAGTCATACAATCTCTAGGCGCTGATGGCGTGCAGCGTTATCAGGCGTTGGCGGTGAGCCCGTCATCCGGCGATGTTCAGCACGAATAAATAAGGGCGCTGAAAAAATTGTGCATCCGCACAAAATTGTTGTTGACATAAATCAAGCAAGGGAGTCTAGTAAGCCTAATAGAAAAAATATGCAACATGAAAAGATTTTCACGACATTTTTAACTGAACCGGGGGGTTCGTTATCCATGGCAAAGAAATCTGGCGCAAGGCATCACAGTAGCTCACATAAAGATTCAGGGGACAAAGCCTACAGGGAGGGCAGGAGGCAAGAGGGTCGACGACAACCCCGCAAGCACCGACGAAGTGCAGACGTAGTAGAAATAAATCCCGCCCAGCAACATCTTGATACCGCTTACGCCGCTCAACGCATTCTTCAGCCATTGATGGCCCGTACACCCGCCCAGCAACGCTACATCTCCGCTATCCGCAATCACTGTCTCACTTTCGGTATCGGTCCTGCCGGTACGGGCAAGAGTTATTGTGCAGCGGCATTGGCGGCAGAAGCGCTGGAAGCAGGGCAAATCGAGCGGATTATCCTCACGCGCCCTGCTGTGGAAGCCGGGGAACAACTCGGGTTTTTACCGGGTGCAGTGGATGAGAAATTTGCGGTTTATATAGAAGCATTCCGCGATATTCTCAACGAACGGCTGGGTGCAGGCACGGTGGATTACTGTATCCGCCATGGCCGTATTGTTGCAGCACCGCTTGCCTTCATGCGCGGCAAGACATTCAGCAGCAAGAATTTTGTGATTCTCGATGAGGCACAAAATACGTCCATCGCGCAGATGAAAATGTTCCTCACGCGCATTGGTGAAAATTGCCAGGTCGTGGTGAACGGCGATGTGAAGCAAAGCGATATTCGCGGGCCGAATGGCCTGGCCGATGCGGTGGAGCGTTTATCCGGGTTGCGCAATGTCTATGTGCATGAGTTTGAACGCAGTGACATTGTTCGCAGTGGTCTGGTGCGCGATATTCTCGATTGCTATGAGCCAGACTGCGACGAACCGGTAGAATGAGTATTGTCTGGAACCGTTGCAATGCCGGACGAAACAAAACCGGCAATGCGCGGTGTAGAAGGNNACGCCCGGTTCTGGTGCCAGCCCGTGTTCACAAAACAATAATTTCCCGTCCGGTTTCAGCACGCGTTTTATTTGCGCCAGTGCTGCTTGCCAGTCGGGAATGGTGCACAACGTGAAAGTCAGCACTACGGTATCCACACTCGCATCTGGCAGCGGAATCTGTTCGCCGGGTAGCGCCAGCCATTCCAGCGGAAAGGGAACTTGTTGCTCGCGTTTTCTGGCCAGGCGCCGCATCCCCTCGGACGGTTCCAGTGCATACAGTTTCTCGATGCGCGAGGGATCGTAATAGGGGAAGTTGTGGCCAGAGCCGGCACCGACATCGAGTACCACGCCCCGTGCCATTGTGACCAGCTTCGCCCGCTTGTCGCGGAACACGCTTGTGCCACAGGCCAGATTGATAAAGCCGGGCAGGA
>DDBK01000041.1 GCA_002333095.1 Cellvibrionales bacterium UBA2034 | reverse complement strand
CGTTTTTCCATCGCTGCCGGCCATGGCCCCGCCACTTGCACGCCTGGCTCACAAAGATTTTGCAAGGTGTTACTCCATTCGCGCAACAAGGTTTGTGCGCGATATGGATCGGCGTGTTCAGCGCGCAACAAGGCGAGGTAGCTGTAGGGAGGCAAAGCGGACGTTTGTCTTTCTGCGAGCAGCACCCGCGCCAGCCGCTGATAACCATCACACAAAAGCGTTTGCAGCAGTGGGTGCTCTGTAAAGCGACTCTGGATCAGTACCTTGCCCGGTTTTTCTGCGCGTCCCGCGCGTCCTGCCACTTGCTCCAACAGTTGCCCCATTTTTTCCGGGCCGCGAAAATCCGATGAAAATAACCCGCTATCGATATCAAGAATCACCACCAGCGTAACGTGGGGAAAGTGATGGCCTTTTGCCAGCATTTGCGTGCCAATCAGCAAGCACGGTTTACCCCGCTGGATGTCCTCAAGCATATCGTGCAAGGCTTGTTTGCGCGACATGCTGTCGCGGTCGATACGCAATACCGGATATTCTGCAAATTGTTCCAACAAAAATTGCTCACTTCGCTGCGTGCCAATGCCGATAGCATCCAGTCGTGTGCTGTCGCAGTGTGGACAGTGGGTCGGCAATGATTCCTGATAGTCACAATGGTGACAGCGCAATTGCCTGGATTTTTTGTGCACAGTCAATTTTGCGGAACAATGCGGGCATGCACCTTGCCAGCGGCAATCGGCACACACTAACGCTGGTGCATAGCCGCGCCGGTTAAGGAAAACCAGCACCTGGTTGCCATGTGTCAGTTCGTCCCGCATGGCCTGCAGCAATTCACCGCTCATGCCTTCATTCAATACGGCACGATTGATGTCGATGACTTCCAGTGTAGGCGCGCGTGCATTGCCAGCGCGTTGTGTCAATCGCCAGTGTTGGTAGCGATTCTGCATAGCGTTATAGAGTGTTTCCAGTGAGGGTGTGGCACTACCAAGCAGTACCGGAATATTTTCGCGCTGGCTACGCAGCACGGCGAGATCGCGTGCGGAATAGCGGAAGCCTTCCTGCTGCTTGAAGGAGCTGTCGTGTTCTTCGTCGACAATGATAATGCCGGGTCGTGTGAGTGGGGTAAATAATGCCGACCGCGTACCAATGACTATGCCCACTTCGCCACGTGAAGCGCGACGCCATGCGGCAAAACGCTCGCCATCGGCAAGACCAGAGTGCAACACTGCGACAGGGCAGCGAAAACGGCGCTGGAAACGCGCAACCGTTTGAGGCGTCAAACCAATTTCAGGCACCAGCACCAGCGCTTGTTCACCACGCTGCAGCACCTTATGGATTAATTGCAAATACACTTCGGTTTTGCCGCTACCTGTTACGCCTTCCAGCAATGTTGCAGAAAATTTCCCCAGTACCACGCCATCAACAGCAACTGCCTGTTCCTCATTGAGTGCCAGTGGTGACTCCGTCAACAAGTCAGAGGAATCAAAAGCGACAGGATCGGGAACAAATACTTCCAGCAATGACTTGTCTGTTAAGGACTTGAGCACAGCGCTGGAATAGCCGGCTGCAAGAATAGAATCACGCGAGGCGCTTTCGCATTGCAACCACTGGTACAGCGCCAGTTGTTTACTGCCTGTCCGCAGACCGATGCTGCCTTCTGTGTCTACTGCGCGCCAATGGCGTTCATGGCGAATTGACTGCGCACCGCCCTCGCGCAATGTATGTGGTAACAGCGCGCTCAGCACTTCGCCCAGCGGATACTGATAATAACTGGCAGCCCACTGTGCCAGATCAAACAGCACAGGCGTCAGTGGCGGTTCGCTATCAAGAATATGCAAAGCGCGTTTTAGTTTGCTGGCAGGGAAATGACTGTGGTCAGCCAGTTCTACCAGAACACCAGTTAACTGCTGGCGTCCGAAAGGAACGCTGACGCGCAAACCGGGTTGCAATGTATCGGCAGGAATACCAACAGGCGGAAGGTAGTCAAATAAACGCCGCAGCGGGACTGGCAGGGCGATGCGCAATACCGTCGGATTGCTCATTGCTGCTGCCATGGTGCAGGTTTATTCGCAGGCAATATGTTCGACCACTTCGAGGTCATAACCAGAAATAGCGCGGTAGCGCAGTGGCTGCCCTAGAACGCGCATCTTGCCTACGCCAATTTCACGTAAAATCTGCCCGCCCACGCCCACTGTTTTATAAACATTTGGACTGGCAGCAGTATTTTGCAAAGGTTTTTGTCCCAGCATGGTCAGTGCGCTATCGTGCAAGTCATCAGCACTTTCACATTGGTGGATCAATACCAGGACACCTTTGCCTTCGGCAGCGATGCGCTCCAGGCATCGGCGCGTGTTCCAGATTTTCATCCCGGGAGGTTGCGCGCAGAAAAGGTCACGCATTGCAGTGGCCAGATGCACGCGGACCAGAGTGGGTTCATCGGATTTGATATTGCCTTTTACCAATGCGTAATGAAATTCTTTGTCTACCTTGTTACTGAATGTCACCAGATCAAACTCACCGAAATCCGTTTGTATAGGCGCGCGGTGTTTGATTTCCACGGTGCGTTCATTTACAAGGCGGTAATGGATCAGGTCGGCAATTGTGCCGATTTTTAACTGATGCTCATTGGCAAACAATTCCAGGTCCGGGCGACGGGACATGGTGCCGTCATCGTTCATCACCTCGCAGATCACGCCTGCCGCTTCCAACCCTGCAAGACGCGCAAGGTCGCACGCGGCTTCTGTGTGGCCAGTGCGGCTCAACACGCCACCTGGCTCTGCCATCAACGGGAAAATATGCCCTGGTTGTACTATATCTTCAGCCCTCGCATTCTTAGCGGCTGCAACTTGTACTGTTCTTGCACGATCCGCTGCAGAAATGCCGGTAGTGACGCCTGTTGTCGCTTCAATGGATAAAGTAAATTTAGTGCCAAAACCGGATGCATTCTGTTGCACCATCAATGGCAGGCCAAGGCGTTCACAACGTTCGCGTGACATGGGCATACAGATGAGCCCGCGCGCATGTTTTGCCATGAAGTTGATGTGTTCAGCGCCACAATGTTCTGCAGCCATGATGATATCGCCTTCGTTTTCGCGATCTTCGTCATCCATCAGGATGACCATTTTTCCGGCGCGAATATCGGCGATCAGTTCTTCAGTGGTGTTCAATTGCATCAGGTTTTCCCCTGGTGTGGCTGCTTGCCGTAACGTGCAAGCTCGGCGGCGAGATCCAGTGGTTCCACTGTGCCACCATTTTCCCATTGGCCCCAATCGGCGCGAGGAATAGTAAAAGTAATTTCCAGCTCATTACCATCCGGATCAGTTCCATAAACCGATTTGGTGGCGCCATGGCTGGATGCGCCTGTCAGTGCATGCTCTCTTTGAAGTACATAAAATGCAGCAGCAATGTCTTCAATGCTATTCACTTTCCATGCGATGTGATACAGGCCAACAGCACCGCGCGGAGTACGCGCTGCGCTGGCGCCGGTCTGGAACAAGCCCAGATCATGGTGCTGTTCACTGCCCGGTGCGCGTAACAGGCACATGCCGTTGTCTGATACCACTTCTTCCAATCCCAGTATGCGCGTGTAGAAATTCTTTGAAATGTCTACGTCGCGTACCCAGTACACGGCATGGTCAATACGGCGGACAGAAAAAGTCATCGCGTGTCCCGAAAAAGTAAAATCAGAAGACTTCGAACAGGCCGGCAGCACCTTGCCCGCCGCCGATGCACATAGTCACCACGACATACTTCACGCCGCGACGTTTACCTTCCAGCAATGCATGACCTACCATGCGCGAACCGCTCATGCCGAAAGGATGGCCAATAGAAATCGCGCCACCGTTAACGTTCATGATGTCATCAGGAATGCCGAGCTTGTCCCGGCAATATATGACTTGTGATGCAAAGGCTTCGTTCAGTTCCCACAAACCGATATCATTCATTTTCAAACCATGACGCGCCAGCAATTTAGGCACAGCAAACACGGGGCCGATGCCCATCTCATCCGAGTTGCAACCGGCAACGGCAATGCCGCGATACGCGCCGAGTGGTTGCAAGCCCTGTTTGGATGCCAGCACGCTGTCCATCACCACGCAGGCAGATGCGCCGTCAGATAACTGTGATGAGTTACCAGCCGTCACGTATTTGCCCTGCTGTACCCACTGGCCGTCTTTCCATACGGGTTCCAGCTTTTGCAAACCTTCCAGCGTGGTATCAGCACGGTTGCACTCATCCTTGGCGCAAGTGACTTCTTTATAAGTGGTTTCTTTCGTGTCTTTGTTGAATACCGACATCATGGTAGTCATAGGCACAATTTCATTGTCAAAAATACCGGTCGCTTGTGCGGCGGCTGTGCGTTTCTGGCTGTTATAGCTGTAAATGTCCTGCGCTTCACGGCTGATGTTGTAACGCTCTGCCACAATTTCACCGGTCTTCAG
>DDBK01000146.1 GCA_002333095.1 Cellvibrionales bacterium UBA2034 | reverse complement strand
CGCCGCCAGGCAGGGATACCCGCACCGGATTTGCCAGCCAGCCACGCTGGATGCCGGTTACCGCAGCGGCGCACGCGCCTGTGCCACAGGCCAGCGTTTCACCACTGCCGCGCTCGAATACACGCAGACGGATGTGGTGGCTGTTGATCACCTGCAGGAAACCGGCATTCACACGTCTGGGAAAACGGGGATGGTGTTCTATGGCTGGTCCAAGGGTTGATACCGGTGCCGTATCCACATGGTCGACCCGGACTACGCAATGGGGATTGCCCATGGACACCGCACTGATATCCAGCTGTTGGCCATCCACATCCAGCGTGTAGCTGTCGGCCTCGCAAGGAGCCTCAAAGGGAATCAGTGCAGGGATGAATTGTGGNNACGCCCATATCAACGCACACGCGTTCATCCTGCAGCACATTGAGTTCGATGATGCCGCCAAGCGTTTGCACCCGTATCCGGTGTTTGTTGGTGAGCCGCTGTTCGCGCACAAAGCGGGCAAAGCAGCGCGCGCCATTGCCGCATTGCTCGACCTCGCTGCCGTCAGCATTGAAAATGCGGTAACGGAAATCGACATCCGGCGAATCCGGCGCTTCTACAATCAGTACCTGGTCGCAGCCGATACCCAGATGGCGGTCAGCAATCAGCCGTACCTGCTCGCTGGTCAGGTAGCCGCGCTGGGAAATGAAATCGAAGACGGCAAAGTCATTGCCGAGTCCGTGCATCTTGCTGAATTTGAGCAGCATGGCCGTTCATCAGGATTCAATAAGCCAGCAGTATAAGATGTGCAGCGGGCGGCTGTCATACGCATCGTCAAATAGCGAGCCAACCATCCAGTACGGCTGCCAGTTCTTCCGTGCCCTGTTTCGAGAGGGATGAAAATAACTGCACGCTTGTCTTGTCGCCCCAGGGGGCCAGTAATTTGCGCACCTTGAACAATTCCTGTTGCGCGGGGCCGCGATTCAGTTTGTCTGCCTTGGTCAGTACGCAGTGCACGGGCAGTCCGGTATTTTTGGCCCAGTCGAGCATGTTGCAGTCAAACTCTTTCAGCGGATGGCGAATATCCATCAACAGGACAAGTCCGCGCAGTGTTTCCCGTCGCCGCAAATAATCTTCCAGATGCAATTGCCATTCGTCTTTGGTGGCGTGAGACACCTTGGCGTAGCCATAGCCGGGAAGATCAACCAGGCGCTGACGGGCGTCGTAATCGATGGCGAAGAAGTTGATTAACTGGGTGCGACCAGGCGTTTTACTGGTGCGTGCCAGATGACGGTTGTCGGTCAGCACGTTGATGCAGCTGGACTTGCCGGCATTCGAGCGGCCGGCAAAGGCAACTTCAGCACCTTCGTCAGCAGGGCATTCCGCAAGACGGGAGGCGCTGGTCACAAAGCGGGCGCGGCGAAAGTCAGCCAGGGAGAGCGGGGGCATGGCAGTGTCATTCCTCAATTATCCAGCCCTGTCGGTGCTTTCTACCGTTCGGCGGGATGGCAGTATATAATGCCGCGGNNTGCCGCGGTTTTTTTAGGGGAACACTCTTGATGGTGGAGAGCCCCTGCGTGTTACCCTTGTTTCAACCCCGTAACGCTTCACGATGTGGTGAATACATGAAATCCCTGATTAGCAAAAGCCTTCTATTTCTTGGTCTTGCCGTTGCAGTTCCTGTCATGGCGGGTGATGCTGCAGCGGGCAAGGCGTTGACCGCCGCCTGCGCGGCTTGTCACGGTGCCGACGGCAACAGCATGGCCCCAACGTTCCCTAAACTGGCGGGTCTGGGTGAGAAATATTTGTTCAAGCAACTGGAAGATATCCAGAAGGGCGCAGCAAAAGGCGGGCGCGACGTTCCTGAAATGACAGGCCAGCTGACAAACCTCAGCACGGTGGACCTGGAAAATATTGCTGCGTATTACGCCAGCAAGGAAATGGGATTGTCCGGCTCCAAAGATGACAAGGAACTGCTTGAGCTTGGTGCGAGAATTTATCGCGCAGGCAATAAAGATGTTGGTGTTCCAGCCTGTATCGGTTGCCACTCACCCACTGGTGCAGGTAACGCGCCAGCAGGATTCCCCAAACTGGGCGGACAGCATGCAGACTACATTGCCAAACAACTGCGGGATTTCCGCGCCGGCGCGGAGTACAGTGACAAGGGCCGCCGCAATGATGGCGATGCCCGCACCATGCGTTCTGGCGTGGCACGCATGAGCGACCGCGAAATCGATGCAGTGGCGAATTACATCGCTGGCTTGCACTGAGGAACTACGGTTTGTTTGCAGCATCAAAAGGCGGCATCGAGCCGCCTTTTTTATTTAGATCGTTTTTTTCACAGGAGAGCAATATGAAACAATTGATAACCTCATTGCTGCTGATCGGTAGTTTCTTGCCTTTTATGGCCCAGGCACAAGCCCCGGTTGCGCCACAAACATCCGTGGAAAAATATCAGGCGGGCAAACACTATCAAGTGATTGCTGTGCCAGTCCGTACGGCCAATCCGGACAAGATCGAAGTGAATGAAGTGTTCTGGTATGGTTGCCCGCATTGCTACCATTTTGAAGCGATACTCGAGCCATGGGCAAAAAAACTGCCTGACGATGTAGATTTTCAACAGACGCCCGCCATATGGCGCCCGGCTATGGAAGTCCATTCCCGTGCGTATTACGCGGCAAAACAATTGAATGTGCTGGATGCCATGCATCCGATTATTTTCAAGGCGATGATTGACGAGAAAAAAGCGCTGTCAAACGAAAACGATATCGCCGCATTGTTTGTTGCGCACGGTATTGATGATGCAGCGATCCGCAAAGCCTATAACTCTTTTTCCGTGCAGTCACAAACCCGTCAGGCAGATGCGCGTGTCCGTAGTTATGGCGTGCAAGGCACCCCGGAAATTATCGTGAATGGCAAGTACCGCGTGTCTTCCAACGAGACAGGGTCACAGGAAGCCATGTTGTCTGTGGCCAGTTTCCTGATCGAGAAAGAGCGTCAGGGAAAGGGCGGTAAGAAATAAAAATACCTGATGGATGTTTCCGGGTTACTGGATGGGCTCAATGATGCCCAGCGCGAAGCTGTCAGTGCATCGCCAGAAAACCAGCTGATTCTGGCTGGTGCCGGCAGTGGCAAAACGCGTGTGCTGGTGCATCGTATTGCCTGGTTGATCCAGGTAGAAAATGTTGCGCCCCACGCCATTCTTGCGGTGACGTTTACCAACAAGGCGGCGCGTGAAATGCGCAACCGGCTGGAAGAAAAACTGGGCGGTGCCGCGCGGCATTTGTGGGTAGGAACGTTCCATAATCTGGCGCACCGCCTGCTTAAACAGCATTGGCGCGATGCAAACCTGCCGGAGCAATTCCAGATCCTCGATAGCGATGACCAGCTGCGGCTGATCAAGCGCGTGATGAAAAATCTTGAAATTGACGAAGGCCGTTGGCCAGCAAAACAGACGCAATGGTATATCGGCGGACAAAAAGACGAAGGCAGGCGCGCGAGTTATTTGCAGCGTACGGGAGATTTACATACTGATACGCTGATAAAAATCTATACGGCATACGAAGAGGCCTGTCAGCGCGGCGGGTTGGTGGATTTCGGCGAATTGTTGTTGCGGTCGCATGAGCTATGGCTCAACAAGCCAGAGCTGCTGGCGCATTACCAGCAGCGCTTCCGTTTTCTGTTGGTTGACGAATTCCAGGATACCAATACGATCCAATACGCATGGTTGCGCGTGCTGGCGGGTGGCCAATCCTATATCACGGCAGTGGGTGATGATGACCAGTCCATTTATGGCTGGCGTGGCGCACAGATTGAAAATATCCAGCGGTTCACGCAGCATTTCCCGAATGTGCATACGGTGCGTCTTGAACAGAATTACCGCTCAACGGCCACGATATTAAAAGCCGCCAATGCGGTTATCGATAACAATCGCGGCCGCATGGGTAAGGAATTGTGGACAGACAGTGTCGAGGGCGACCTGATTTCTGTATTTGCGGCATTCAATGAACAGGAAGAAGCACGTTTTATTGTTGATCGCATCAGCGCCTGGGTAGAAAGTGGCGGTTTGCGGCGGGATTGCGCATTGCTATACCGTTCCAATGCACAATCGCGCGCACTGGAAGAAGCATTATTACAGCGGGGGTTGCCGTATGTGGTGTACGGCGGGCAAAAGTTTTATGACCGCCTTGAAATCCGCAATGCGCTGGCGTATTTGCGTTTGATCTGGAATCGCCATGATGATCCGGCGTTCGAGCGCGTGATCAATACGCCAACACGCGCTATCGGGGAACGCACAGTAGAAGATATCCGCGCCTATGCGCGCGAACGCGATTGTTCATTGTGGCAAGCAGCCGACGAGCTGACACAAACCGGTCGCATGACAGCACGTGCCAGCAATGCTGTGCGCAGCTTTATTTCGTTGATCAATCGGCTGGATGTGGAAACGCGCGAAGAGCCACTGCATAAAATAGCTGATCATGCGATAACAGCCAGTGGCTTGCTTGATTTTCACCGCAATGAAAAAGGCGAGAAGGGATTGAGTCGCGTAGAAAACCTGCAGGAACTTGTGGGGGCGTGCAAGGCATTTGAACCGGAAGACAGTGAAGAGCCGGTGCTCGGCCAGTTTCTGGCCACCACCGCGCTGGATGCTGGCGATGCACAAGCAGAACCAGACAGTGACAGCGTGCAACTGATGACATTGCATTCTGCCAAAGGGCTGGAGTTTCCATTGGTGTTTATCACCGGCGTGGAAGAAAACCTGTTCCCGCACAAGATGTCGATGGATGAACCGGGGCAGCTCGAGGAAGAGCGGCGTCTGTGTTATGTCGGCATCACCCGCGCGGAAAAAAAATTGTATATCACTTATGCGGAAAGCCGTCGCCTGCATGGCAGTGATGCGTTCAATATGCCATCGCGGTTTATTCGTGAAATCCCGTCAGACTTGCTGGAAGAAGTGCGGCCACGCACCAAGGTCACGCGCCCCGTTTATCATTCAAGAGGGGATCACTCGCAACCTGCCACGCATCCTTCCCTGCGCCAGAAAGAAACCAGCGACGGTGAATTTCGCCTGGGCCAGCGCGTGTTCCATCCGATCTTTGGCGAAGGAATTATTCTCAACGTAGAAGGTAACGGGCCGCGCACAAGAGTGCAGATCAATTTCGATACCGATGGCACAAAATGGTTGATGTTGTCACACGCCAATATTGGCGCGGCCTGACAATCTACAGTGAATAGTCCATGATCAGCGGGGAGTGATCGGAGAAACGTTCATCCTTGTATATTTCAACGCGTTTGATTTTATCGCGCAGTGATGGCGACACAATCTGGTAATCAATCCGCCAGCCTACGTTTTTAGCCCACGCTTGCCCGCGGTTAGACCACCAGGTGAACTGGTCTTCTTCCTGGTTGATGACGCGGAATGCATCAACAAAACCGACGTCATCAAACAAGGTATCGAGCCACGCGCGCTCTTCCGGCAAGAAGCCGGAGTTTTTCAGGTTGCCTTTCCAGTTTTTCAAGTCGATGGGTTTGTGCGCAATGTTCCAGTCACCGCACAGGATGTAGTCGCGACCATCTTTCACCTGTTTTTTCAGGATGGGCAGATAGCGATCCAGGAAATCAAACTTTTTTTCTTGTGCGGCATCGCTGCTGGAGCCTGAGGGCAGATACAGCGATACGACGGACAGTTTGCCAAAGTCTGCTTGCAGGTATCTGCCCTCAGTATCGGCAGACGGCCAACCCAGCCCTGTGATCACGCGATCCGGTTTGCGTTTCGAGAACAGGGCTGTGCCACTGTAACCTTTCTTTTCCGCATCAAAATAATTGCAGTGATAACCCTGCGGGCAGAACATCTCGTGTTCGAGCTGGTCGCGTTGCGCTTTGGTTTCCTGGATGCAGATAACATCCGCTTGCCGGGTTTGCAGCCAGTCAAAAAACCCTTTTTTCGCAGCAGAGCGTATGCCGTTGGTATTGGCGGTGATCACGCGGAACATCAGTCAAGCATTTCCATATCAGTCAAGCTTTACCATATCAGTTAAACATCTCCAGCAACTGCAAGCCCGGGTCTTCGGCACGCATAAACGTTTCGCCCACCAGAAATGCATTCACGCCATGGCCGCGCATCGCTTTCACATCATCAATACTGTGAATGCCACTTTCCGTGACGACGATGCGGTCGTCCGGGATAACAGGCAACAATTCGTAAGTGGTGCTGAGCGTGGTGTTGAACGTGTGCAGGTCGCGGTTGTTGATGCCGACCAGCTTGTTGTCCAGTTGCAAAGCCAGTAACAGCTCTGCTGTATTGTGTACTTCCACCAGCACATCCAGCCCGGCTTCGATGGCGCAAGCATTCAACTCACGCAATTGTGTTTCTTCCAGTGCTGCAACAATCAGCAGGATGCAATCAGCACCCAGTGCACGCGCTTCCCAGATCTGGTATGGGTCAATCGTGAAGTCCTTGCGCAACACAGGCAGTTTAGTGGCGTTACGCGCCTGTTGCAGGTACTCGTCACAACCCTGGAAAAAGTCCACATCGGTCAAGACAGACAGACAAGCCGCGCCACCTTTCTCATAAGAGCGTGCAATTTCTTCTGGATAGAATTTCTCGCGAATTACGCCCTTGCTGGGCGAGGCTTTCTTGATTTCAGCAATAACAGCCGCGTCACCATTTTTCAGCTTGCGCTCGACGGCAGCTACAAATCCGCGGGGAGGGGTTTGTGCTTTTGCGCGCTGTTGTTGTTCGGCCAGGGACACTTTCTGCAGGCGATCACGCACTTCCTCGTGCTTGCGGGCAATGATTTTTTTCAGGATAGTCGGTGTGTTCAAGTTAGTCGGTGTGTTCATGCTGTTTCCCGTTTCGTCTTACACATGCTGTGTGAAGACAGCAAATTCCTGCAGTTTTTCCCAGGCGATGCCTGTGCCCAGTATGTCGCGCGCCATATCGACACCTTGCTGCAATGTGCTGCACAGGTTGGCGGCGTAGATGGCGGCGCCCGCGTTGAGTGCGACGATGTCTGCAGCGGCGGAATAGTTGTCGGTCAATGCTGTTTTTACCAGCACCAGGCTTTGTGTTGCATCGTCTATGCGCAAACTGTCCAGCGGATGTGTTTTCAAGCCGAGTGATTCGGGCGTGATGGTATATTCACGGATGTCACCATCTTTCAGTTCAGCAACAAACGTGGGCCCAGCGAGACTGATTTCATCAAGCCCGTCTTCGGAGTGCACAACCAGCACATGTTCACTGCCAAGGTTTTTCAGCACTTCTGCCAGTGGCCTAACCAGATTTTTGTCGAATACACCGAGCACCTGGTTCGGTGCAGCAGCCGGATTGGTCAACGGCCCCAGCACGTTGAAAATCGTGCGTACACCGATCTCACGGCGCGGGCCAATGGCGTGTTTCATGGCGCTGTGATGTTTAACCGCAAACATAAAGCCCACACCGATTTCATTCACACACTTCGCGACTTGTTCCGGCGCAAGGTCAAGATTCACGCCAGCTGCTTCGAGTAAATCTGCGCTGCCGGATTTTGATGTCACCGAACGGTTGCCGTGTTTGGCAACAAATCCTCCCGCGCACGCCACCACAAATGCACTGGCAGTGGAAATATTGAATAGCGGGATACCGCTGCCGCCGGTGCCACAGGTATCAACAAGGTGTTTTCGCTTAACACGCAATTCAACTTTGTTCGACAGCTCGCGCATCACTTGCGCTGCCGCGGTAATTTCGGTAACGGTTTCGCCTTTCATGCGCAACGCCACCAGAAAAGCACCAATCTGTGCTGGTGTGGCTTCACCTGTCATGACAGCCATCATCGCGGCATGCATGTCGGCCTGCGTGAGGTCGCGCCTCTCGATGAGCTGTTGCAGGGCTTTCTGGATAATCATCCCTTCATCCCGAGCGGATTGTTCATTAACAAAAAGTTTTTGAGCAGTGCGTGACCGTGTTCACTGAGAATGGATTCCGGATGGAACTGCACGCCTTCCAGAATAAAATCCTTGTGGCGCACGCCCATGATCTCGTCCACGCTGCCATCATCCAGCTGTGTCCATGCGGTGATCTCGAGACAATCCGGCAGCGATGCTTTCTCTATGATCAGCGAGTGGTAGCGTGTGGCATTGAACGGGGAGGGCAGGTTGGCGAATACGCCCTTGCCGTTGTGATGGATAGCGGACACCTTGCCATGCATCACCTGCCGCGCCCGCACGACTTTGCCGCCCATAGCCTGCCCGATGCTCTGGTGGCCGAGGCACACACCGAGGATAGGCAGCTTGCCCGCGAGCCGGGTAATTACTTCCAGCGACACGCCGGCTTCAGTGGGCGTGCAGGGGCCGGGCGAAATCACAATACGCTCCGGCGCCAGCGCGATGATCTCGTCGACCGTCAGCTCGTCGTTGCGGATCACCTTCACATCGGCTTTCAGCTCGCCGAGGTACTGCACCACGTTCCAGGTGAAGGAGTCATAGTTATCGATCATCAAGACCATATAAGACCTATCTATTTGATTCATAAGGACTTAAATATCCAAATGTTCTTTCATTACCCGATTCATTACCCGCTTTTTTCGTGGATGGGTATACATCGGTATGCACTATTTCGAGACTGCGCATTGTCTCGCAGAAAGTCAGCCCTATAAACCCCAAATATTTGTGAATGGAAAGTAATGGGTTGTTGCAAAAAACTTCGCTAACTATTGATGTGCTAGTTAATTAGCGTCCTTGCTGTATTCATACCAAAGTTGCTAGTCATGCTGGATGAGCTTACTAGAGACAGATTAAACTGAAAATGAGAGATGCTTGCTGATTCAGTAAAGATGCTAATGGCTGCGAGTACAGCAGAACAGTGCATCAGCAGGGTAAGGATGGGAGGAGTGATGCGGTAATTGACCCTGCAAAATTGCAATCGCGTTTTCCTTGAGACCAAGCACTTTTTGCAGGNNGGTAAAAATTACCAGCCGATCAGCAAAACATTGCACGCCATGGGCTATGACACCAAGCAAGATATTTGCCTACACGGCTTCAGGACAATGGCTTGTAGGAATCCGGCTTATGGAACCGCGACGCGATAGAGCGGCACATGGGGCACCAGGAACGAGACAAGGTACGGGCTGCGTACCAGCACAGAGCGGAATACCTGAAAGAACGCCTGTTGATGATGCAATGGTGGGGCGATTACCTTGATGCTCAAGCCGAAGGCTACATTCCACCA
>DDBK01000020.1 GCA_002333095.1 Cellvibrionales bacterium UBA2034 | reverse complement strand
GCTGGCTCGGTGGTTGGCGCGCGCTGTTCTGGTTCGGTGTATTACAGGCAGCAGGGCTGGCAGCCTGGTCACTGGTGTCGCTGGGCTGGCACAGTGAGCAAGCGGTATTGGGCATCGCAATTTTTGAGCAAATGGCCGATGCCATGTCCACCGTGGCGCTGTTTGCAGGCATGATGGGATTTTGTCGCGCGGGTCACCAAGGCAGTGACTACACGGTGCAGATGTCGCTGTTTATGGTGGCATCTGGCACGCTGGGGCTGGCAGGGGGCGCACTGGCAGAATGGCTGGGGGTGCCGCTGTTTTTTCTGGCTATGGGTGGATTGGCCTTGTTGTGTCTCGGATGGGTAGCGCGCGCCATGCGCATCAGCGGCACGCCCGCCATCAATAAACCGTATTAGTCGTATCTTCAATCATCAGTGCCACGCGGTGCTTCCACGCTTCAATATCCGTCTGGTCTGATTCCAGCAACAAAAAGCCGACGAGAAAATCGTTTTCCCTGCCTATCTTGGCCACCCACTTTACTTCGCCCGTAAGATGGTAATGCGTTGGCTCACCCAGGAACTCAACGCATACCTGCAAGATACTGCCGGGTGCTGCAGGTTTATCCATCACGATCTGCAAACCGTTTGCCGAGACATCCACCGTTTTGGATATAACGATATTGGGGCTACGCGATTCACCCGCAGGGGACGAATACGTTTCAACAAAAATGGCCATTTCCTTACAGACGCGCAATTCAGCACGCTGGCACGATTCCACAGTATCTTTGGCATCCTTCATTTTTTTCTCCATGCTTTTTTCATCATCAATCTTTCCGTAACGTCTGGATCACTTTCGCCAGTGAATTTTCAAACTGGTCACCCTGCTGGATAATCCGCGCCTTGCCATCCAGCAACAGCTTGATTAGCTCATCGCGACGCGGTTCGACCAGTTTTTTTCCATCACGCCCTACAAAAATCAGTTTGTCAGAGGCATTCATTACAGCAGCCAGCTTGCAGCGCTGGCGCTCTCCCTTGATCTCGATATCCACCCACGCGCCAATGCCCAGTGTGCGCACGGACTGCAAGGTCGCTTCCCATTCATCAATCCGCGACTGCTTCTCTGCTTGCAAGGCGCGTTCGGCTTCTATTTCCGCTTCGCGACGGATATTTTCAGCCTCGGCCGCTGCTTTTTGTGCTGCCTGTGCGCGTGAAAACTTGGCGGCTTCTTCCGAAGCGCGTTGTGCCTCCTCGGCGGCACGCTTCGCTTGCTCTGCTGCTATTCTGGCATTCTCTGCTGCCTGGCGAGCCTGTTCTTCCGCACGCAAACGCGCTTCTTCTTCTGCGCGGGCTTGCGCTTCCAGCCGTTCCTGGGCAATGCGCTCTGCTTCACGCTTCGCTTTTTGTTGCGCCAACCGACGGCGCTCGGTTTCGATACGCTGCCGCTCGGCAGCTTCCGTCATGAGCATTGCCTGACGCTGGTATAACTGGAGAAAACTGGCGACCGTATCACGCAAGATCTGCGAGAAATTATTTTCAGCATCCAGCAAACGTACATGGCGGGCGGCCAGAAGATAGGCAAATTCTTCCGGTGTTTTTTCCAGACACTTGGCACCCAATACATTCACAAATAATAACTGGCCAGCTTCTTCTGTTTTCATCACTAACCGGCAGCGCAGTTTCTCGCCATCATCACGCTGGTAAATCAACCATTGCCCTTCTGGAATCCGCTTTACTTGTTCCAGCAGCGCGCTGCTGACATTTGCACTGACGCCTTCTTCCTGTTTCAACACAGACAACGGCTGTGCAGGATGCAAGTCTACCTTGCCACCCAACAAAATCTGCATATGCAATTTTTCGATTCGCGCAATCCAGTCTTCCATTTCCGTTGCATCAGAAATACTCACCAGCTGTTTAGTGAGCAACGGAATCACCTTGGGAATGGTCTGGTACACCTGCTGCATATCAGATTCCCCTTCCGCAGCACCCTGCATGGAATCAATCAGCATCTGTGCAGCCCTGAGGATCTGTTTCCACTCCTCACTGTTCACGCCACGGCTCAGGTAAATCACTTGCATTGAATGGCGAAGCGGCCCTTTGAGCAGCTCCTCCACCACATCCGGCATCGGCGCACGTTCCAGTAACAGGCTTACTTGCTGCCGCACAAACCGCTCAGCCTGTTCACCGGCCAACGCACCACGCGCTGTCTGGCAAATACGGCTGGTCAACGTTTCTGCGCGCTGGGCATCCTTCGCCAACTGGCCAGACAACTCATCCAACCATGTCTGGAATGGCGCTGTGACTGGATCTGCCTTGCGCAGTTGCTGCAACATTTCTTCGAGACGCACGCGGTATTTATCGCCCGGCTTGCCCAGATCCGGGCTCCAGTAGCGACCCGCATCCCATAGCTGGTCCAGCAACGAAAACAATGGGTGCTGCAATGAACGCAAGACGGCAGAATCACGCAGGAGAACGCCCGCCACCAGCGGTCGCAAGGCCATGAATGCTTCCAGCAACAACGGTTCCAGATCCGTCTGCGACTGGCACTGCTCAAACACCTGGTCACAGAAATACAGCAGGTTGGCTTCCTGCTGGGACAACTGCAGCGGCCCGGGACGACGCGCTGCCTGTTCCAGTGACTCCCAGACAGGCAAATCCACATTCTGCAGGCCGACCAGACGCGCCAGGAGCGTCGCGCGGGTGCGCTCATCCCCCTCTCCCACATCGGATGTGGAAAAGCGGCCTTCACGCAAGGCTTGTTCCAGAAGCGCTTCTACAGACATTGCAACCCAGAGCTATAAAACAACTATCCGTTTAGCATAACACCGCCAGACTTTATTGCAGCTGGTGTTATGCTTCCCACCCTGTCTAACGCAAGCAATGTTATGAAAAATGCCGACTGTATCCTGGTAGATGGCTCGTCCTATCTCTACCGCGCCTTTCACGCGCTGCCTCCGCTGAGCACCTCGAAAGGCCAGCCTACTGGCGCCATCAAAGGCGTGGTAAATATGCTGCGCAGTTTGCGCAAGGAGTATCCCCACAGCGCCATGGCCGTAGTGTTTGATGCCAAGGGCGACACCTTCCGCAATGCCATGTACCCCGAATACAAAGCCAACCGCCCACCCATGCCGGATGAATTGCGGTCGCAAGTGCAGCCTTTGCACGCCATCATCCGCGCCATGGGCATTCCGCTGCTGATTGTCGACGGCGTAGAAGCTGACGATGTCATCGGCACACTCGCCATGCAGGCCCGCGAACACAAACATGATGTACTGATTTCGACCGGCGACAAGGACATGGCGCAATTGGTTGGCCCGCATGTCACCCTCGTCAACACCATGACCAACACCGTGATGGATCGCGAGGGCGTGATCGAGAAATTCGGCATTGCACCGGAACAGATCGTCGATTATCTCGCGCTCATGGGCGACAAGGTCGACAACATTCCTGGCGTGGATAAATGCGGTCCCAAAACTGCCGTGAAGTGGCTGCAGGAATACGGCACGCTGGACAACGTCATTGCCAATGCTGACAGGATTGGCGGCAAGATTGGCGAGAACCTTCGCACAGCCATTACTTTTTTACCGCTGTCCCGGCAACTGGCGACTATAAAAGTCGATCTGGATCTGCCACAAAACTGGCATGACCTGAAACCCGACGAACCGGACCGCGAGACATTGCTGGCGCTCTTCACCGAAATGGAATTCAGGAGCTGGATAAATGAAATCAGCCATGGCGGCGATGTCATTGCCGCTGTGAAGCAACGCGACAATACAAAAGACATGTTTCCTGCCCCGGAAGAACCAATCGCCGCAGACAACAAGCTTCCGGATTTCACTGCACAGTATGAAACGGTAACTGACATGGAACATCTGCAGCGCTGGATCAAGAAGCTGGCGGCGGCAGACTATTTCTCTTTCGACACAGAAACAGACCAGCTCGATTACATGCAGGCCAATATCGTCGGCCTGTCATTTGCTACCGCATGCGGTGAAGCGCTGTATATTCCGGTAGCGCATGATTATCTTGGTGCGCCCGCTCAATTATCCCGCAGCGAAACCTTGCAAGCATTGAAAGCCATACTGGAAAGCGATCAACACAAGAAAGTGATGCAGCATGGCAAATATGACATGAACGTGCTGGCGCGTGCCGGCATTACACTGCGCGGCGTGGCGTATGACACCATGCTCGAATCCTATGTGCTGGATTCAGTGGCCACCCGCCACAACATGGATGACCTGGCCAAAAAATATCTCGACTACACCACAGTGGGTTTTGAAGACATTGCAGGTAAAGGTGCCAACCAACTGACGTTCAACCAGATAGACCTGGAAAAAGCGGCTTTTTATGCGGCAGAAGATGCAGACATCACCCTTCGCCTGCATGAAACATTATGGCCGCAACTCTGCAAGGAATCCGCACTGCAGTCCGTGTTTGAAAGCATCGAGATGCCGCTCGTTCCCGTGCTGTCCCGGATCGAAAGAAATGGCGTGCTGGTAGATGCCAGAATCCTGCACCAGCACAGCATAGAACTCGGCGAGCGCATGCAGCAGCTGACACAACAAGCCTTTGAACTCGCCGGGCAGGAATTCAACCTGGGTTCGCCAAAACAATTACAGGAAATTTTTTACGACAAACTGCAATTGCCTGTGCTGAAAAAAACCCCTACGGGCCAACCGTCTACAGCAGAACCCGTGTTAGCGGAACTGGCGCTGGACTTTCCGCTGCCCAAAGTGATCATGGAATACCGCGGCCTGAGTAAACTGAAATCCACTTACACCGACAAATTGCCTCAGATGATTGATCCGGCTACTGGCCGCGTCCACACCTCTTATCACCAGGCAGTGACGGCCACAGGCCGACTCTCATCCACCGATCCGAATTTACAGAACATCCCGGTTCGCACAGAAGAAGGGCGACGTGTACGGCAAGCTTTTATCGCATCTCCCGGCTACAAGATTCTCGCTGCCGATTATTCGCAAATCGAGTTGCGCATCATGGCGCATTTGTCCGCTGATGCCGGTTTATGTGATGCATTCGCCAAAGGCCTCGATATTCACCGTGCCACTGCCGCTGAAGTCTTTGGCATGGCACTGGATAAAGTGACGAATGAACAGCGCCGCAGCGCCAAGGCTATCAACTTTGGTTTGATCTATGGCATGTCAGCATTTGGCCTGGCAAAACAATTGCAAACCGGACGCGGACAAGCGCAGGAATATATCGACCTGTATTTTTCGCGTTACCCTGGCGTGTTGCGTTACATGGAAGAAACGCGCCATCACGCTGCAGAAAATGGTTACGTAGAAACCCTGTTCGGACGTCGACTATATTTGCCGGATATCCATGCAAAAAACGGCGGCATCCGGCAAGCAGCCGAGCGCACCGCTATCAATGCGCCGATGCAAGGTACTGCTGCGGACATTATCAAACGCGCCATGATCAGCGTTGACCAGTGGCTGGCAACATCCGGTATTGATGCGCGGATGATCATGCAGGTTCACGATGAACTGGTATTTGAAGTGGCTGAAAAAGATGTCGAAACATTGCAACACAATGTGCAAGGATTGATGTCTGGCGCTGCAGCATTGCACGTACCGCTTGTCGTGGATACCGGCATTGGCAACAACTGGGATGAAGCCCATTGATATCAATTTCCCACATATATTTATTTCCCACACAAAGGACATGACCATGGAAAATGACAACCAGACCATCAAGATAGCCATTCCACTGACGATCGCATTCTTTGCCCTGATCATCGCATTTTCATCCTGGTACACAGTGGACCAGGGTGAACGGGCGGTGATCTTGCGCAACGGCGCGGCAATCGGCACCGCCGAACCCGGATTGCACTTCAAGTTCCCGATTATCGACAGGGTGGTGTTTATCTCCATGCAAAGCATGAAAGTGGAATTTGACCGGATGTCTTCCTATTCAAAAGACCAGCAGCCCGCCGAGATCAAATTGTCTGTCAATTTTCATGTCTTGCCGTCCAGCACACAGGACATCTATTCAACGTATGGCTCTGTTGAAGGCCTGGTTGATCGGGTGCTGAGACCCAAAGTCAACGATTCCACCAAAGAAGTGTTCGGGCAATTTACTGCCGTATCGGTTATCCAGGATCGGGCAAAATTTGGCACGGATGTTTACCAGTCAGTTGTTGATGTTGCCGGGAAATATCTCATCATCGAATCTATCCAGATTGAAAACATCGACTTCTCGAATGCCTATGAACAAAGCATTGAGCAACGCATGCTCGCTGAAGTGGAAGTACAGAAAGTCCGGCAAAACTGGGAAAAGGAAAAAGTATCTGCCGACATTACCCGCACCAAGGCACAAGCTGAAGCCGATGCCAGACTTGCGCAGGCTACTGCCCAGGCAAAAGCCATTGAAATGACCGGGCAAGCAGAAGCCTCTGCCATCCAGGCTAAAGGCGCGGCCTTGCGTGACAACCCTGCACTGGTTGCGCTGATCCAGGCTGAAAAATGGGATGGAAAATTGCCCAACACCATGGTGCCTGGTTCAGCCGTGCCGTTCCTGAGTGTGAAATAAATACACCGCAAGCAAAGGCGCGTTCATGCATCGGCCAGATAAAACTCTATTCCATGTCATGGCAGTGTGCATGATCGCGCTCTGCACGATTTCTCCGTGCAGGGCAGAACTGTACAAGTGGATCGACGAGCAAGGACGCACGCATTACGGCGACCAACCGGATACCGCTGCCGACAAACNNGCAGTTACCGGAAGTGCCTGCCAGCAATGACCCTGCCGCATTACCGGTGAGCCGCACCAAGCCTCGACTGATTGTCTACACACGCGAATTGCCTGCAGAAAAACGCGCCATCGGCAGTTACCACTACGACGACTATTGCCAACAAGCGATGCCAATGTATTGGCCGGATACCTACAATTTTCACCCCGATCTGGTGCCGGATGGTGGAAAGCTGACTGAACTGTTGATGCGGACACTCGGCACGCTGGGTTATCCACTGCAACCTAACCTGACGCCAGGGCAGCCCGTCAGTGAAAATACAAACGGGTTGTTGCTGACCATGACTGTGACAGATGCCGATATCAAGGCTTGCGCTTCCCGCAAAAAAAAGCGCGACATTTTTCTAAAACCTTCATCTGTATTACCCGATGAATTTGATCGCCTCCAGATCAATCTGGCGCTGGAATGGGAGCTGGCTACACCCGACGGCAAGATAATTTATCGAGGGCGCAGCAATGGCAAGAGTGGCAATCTCACCAACACACAAAATATTTACAACACCTGGGTTGATGCGATTACCGCTGCCACCGCACAGCTGGATCATGACGAGGCTTTCCAGGCTGCTATTGCACAAACGCTGCCTGCTCCGGGCATCCCGTCTGATACGCTAACTGCACGAAATTCATTAATGCGCCAACCGCAGCAACATCTGCCACACATCGTGATTACTGCATTGCCACTCGCCGATACAAGACAGCAGATGGGTATATTGCGTGCCGGCCAGTTTTGCCGGAACGTCACACCGCTGCAGTGGCCAGACATTCGCAACCTTCGCGCATCCCTTGCACCGGACACTCTGAAAATAGCCAGTGCTGCAGCAAAATCCCTGGCCAATTTTGACTACGCCGTGCTGCAAGCTTCCCCGGATACGGCATTGGCCCAGCAGCGCCGTATCGATGGCTTGCTGTTACAGATACAGGTATCCCGTTTATACCTTGATGCCTGCGCGCCGGATACAAAGGAGTCTCCCAACACTTACGGCCCTAAAGCGGTCGCCTATTCATCATACAAGCGTTACCAATTGCAGTTGGCACTGGACTGGACGCTGCTGTCACCCGATGGCAAACAGTTATTCAATGGTCACACTGACAGCACTGCCGGCAACCTGCAGGTCAACAACGATATTGAAGATGTGTATGCCCGGGCACTGGATCAATCGGTGATGCAATTGCTGTCCAACACACTATTCCAGCAAGCACTCATATTGTCAGCGCTGCCCGCCACTACCACGGCAGACACATCCAGGGCGCAACCCACTACGGGCTGGCTGGACAATCTTGGAAAA
>DDBK01000117.1 GCA_002333095.1 Cellvibrionales bacterium UBA2034 | reverse complement strand
TTAGCCAGCTTCTTCGCATGGGGGGTTCTGGTGCCAGAACAGGGCTGGGTGTACGGTTTTATCAATGCTGTGGCCGTACTGATCATTGCTTGCCCGTGTGCACTGGGGTTGGCCACACCGATGTCGATCATGGTTGCCACAGGGCGTGCAGCGTCGCACGGCATCCTGTTCAGGGATGCTGCGGCTATCGAGCATTTGTGTACCATTGATACCCTGATCGTGGACAAGACCGGCACACTTACCGCAGGCAAACCGGCTTTTGACTGTGTGATCCCGACGAATGGTTTTTCACCAGAAATCCTGCTGCAGTTAGCGGCTAGTTTGGATCAAGGCAGCGAACATCCGCTGGCGGACGCCATAGTGCAGGCAGCAAAAGAACAGAAACTGGATCTGGTGACGGCCACGGATTTCCATTCCGATACCGGCATGGGTGTGACTGGCGTGGTGAATGGTCAGCGTCTCTCTTTAGGTAGCGTCGTGTTGATGGAAAAGATTGGCCTGTCAGTCGATGGCTTACATGAGAAAGCCGAATCCTTGCGCAGTCGTGGAGCCAGCGTGGTGTTTCTTGCAGTCAATGAAACTTTGGCCGGATTGCTGGCGGTATCCGATCCGGTCAAGCCCACCACAAAAGAAGCGCTGGATAAATTGCGGGCAGCAGGTATCCGTGTGGTGATGGCCACCGGCGACAGCGTCACCACGGCTCGATACGTCGCCTCTATGCTTGGCATTGATGAAGTGCATGGTGAAGTCAAACCGGCGGACAAACTGGCACTGGTCAAAAAACTGCAACAAGCAGGTGCGGTGGTTGCCATGGCCGGTGATGGCATTAACGATGCGCCAGCATTAGCACAGGCCAATATCGGCATTGCCATGGGAACGGGAACGGATGTTGCCATGAACAGCGCACAAGTGACGCTGGTCAAAGGCGATTTACGCGGTATTGTCGAGGCGCGCGCCATTTCTGTTGCCACGGTGCGCAACATGAAGCAGAACCTGTGGTTTGCGCTGTTTTATAACGCACTGGGTGTGCCGCTGGCCGCTGGGTTGTTGTACCCACTGGCAGGCTGGTTGTTATCACCTATGGTGGCGGCGTTTGCGATGAGCCTGAGTTCGGTGTCGGTTATTTCGAATGCATTGCGGCTGCGAAGCTAAGTGGGAGAGCTTTTGGACGCTGGACTTCCTTCTCAAAGTATATTTCTGTTAATGGAATTCTGGCGTGTGACAAGAACAGGCATCCGCGTGTGTAGCCTGTTCCAGATTTTTCATGATGCCGCATTCGCCTGCCTTGCGGTTGGCCTGACATGTTTCGCGCAAGGCATGCAATTGCAGTTCCAGGAGTTTGAGTGACTCCACTTGCTGGTGAATCCGTTGAATCTGGTTGTCGATGAGTTGGTTGACTTCATCGCAGGCGAATTCCGGATGTTCCTTGAAGTTTTGCAGGGTACGAACATCCTGCAAGCCGATGTCCAGCGAGCGGCAATGCCTAATGAAATGCAGCTGGACCAGATGTTCGCTGCCGTAACTGCGGTAACCATTAGCTTCACGGGCGGGTGCTTTTAACAAGCCTTCCCGTTCGTAGTAACGGATGGTTTCCACATCACAGTCGGCCTTTTGGGACAGTTCGCCAATACGCATAAAGATTCTCCAGAAGGGCTTGACCCTGTAGTGACTACAGACTGTNNTGCTGGCATTGCTGGCGGAAGCACTGGCCTATTTTTACCCTGCCAGTATCTGGGTGACTGGAACAGGCATGTTGATGGCAGCTTCTGCCATAGCTTTGTCCGGATTCTCGGTCTACGGCGAGGGGTTGGCTGCTTTACGTAGCGGGCGGCTCAATATTAACGCCTTGATGTCGGTAGCGGTCACCGGGGCATTCCTTATCGGCCAGTGGCCTGAAGCGGCAATGGTCATGGCGCTCTACAGTCTGGCCGAAGCGATTGAAGCGCGTGCGGTAGAACGTGCCCGCAATGCGATTACCGGTTTGCTGGCTTTGGCGCCGGAGCAGGCAGCCATGCAGCAAGCGGATGGCAGCTGGCAAACGATGTTGACTCAAGACGTACCTTTGGGAGCGCTTGTGCGGGTACGGCCAGGTGAGCGTATCCCAGTGGACGGCATAGTGACGACGGGCCTGGGTGCCGTAGACCAGTCGCCGGTAACCGGGGAGAGTCTTCCCGTCGACAAACAACCGGGGGACGACGTGTTTGCCGGCACCATTAACCAAACCGGTGAATTGATAGTGCGAACCACTGCGTTGGCTTCTGACAGCACGCTCGCCAGGATCATACAGGTGGTAGAACAGGCACAAGGCTCCCGTGCGCCGACGCAGCGCTTTGTAGACAAGTTTGCGGCGATTTACACGCCAGCAATTTTTGGACTGGCTGTGGCTGTGGCACTCTTTTCTCCCTGGTTGTTGGGGTGGAGTTGGACGCAATCCCTCTACAAGGCGCTGGTATTGCTAGTAATTGCCTGCCCCTGTGCGTTGGTCATTTCCACGCCCGTCACCGTAGTGAGTGGGCTGGCCGCTGCTGCCCGACGTGGCATCCTGATCAAGGGAGGCGTGTATCTGGAGGAGGCGCGGAAAATCTCGGTGGTAGCACTGGATAAAACCGGCACCATCACCGAGGGCAAACCCAGGCTGGTCAGCTTTGAACCTGTCGATACCACACGCGAGCAGCTGGATCTGGAACGGCTGGCCAGCGCATTGGCTTCCCGGTCGGATCATCCCGTGTCACAGGCCATTGCCGCTGGCTTGGTGTCATCCGAGTCAACTGTAGTGACTGAATTCCAGGCCATGCCGGGGCGCGGAGTACAGGCTGTGCTGGATGGGCGAGTCTATGCACTGGCCAACCATCGCTGGATCGAGGAGAAGGGCCAGTGTTCTTCTGAACTGGAAGCTCGCTTGCTGCGCCATGAAACCGCTGGTCGAACCGTGACTCTGCTGGCTGACGAGAAGGGTGTGCTGGCTGTCTGTGCTGTGGCCGACACAATCAAGCCTTCATCGATTGAAGCCGTCACTGAATTGCAGTTGCTAGGGATCAGGCCGGTTATGCTGACTGGGGACAATGAGGCAACAGGTAAAACAGTGGCCTCGGCTGCAGGTATTTCAACTGTGCAGGCCAATTTGTTGCCGGAAGATAAGCAGAAAGCCATAGCTGCGTTGGCAGCCACTCATGAGATGGTGGCCATGGTTGGGGATGGCATTAACGATGCTCCAGCATTGGCCAGTGCCGGTATCAGTTTTGCCATGGGGGGCATTGGGACGCATATCGCCATGGAGGCGGCTGATATTGTCATCATGAACGATGACTTGCGACGCTTGCCCGAAACCATTCGTTTGTCGCAGCGCGTTCATGCCATCTTGTGGCAAAACATCAGTCTGGCATTAGGTATCAAGCTGGTATTTCTGTTTTTGGCGCTTGTTAATGGCGCCACCATGTGGATGGCGGTGTTTGCAGATATGGGAGCGAGTTTATTGGTGGTATTCAATGGATTACGGTTGTTAGGCAAGTCTGGGCTGGCAAATGACCAGGCTTCCCGTTAGGATGCGGTGATGATCAAACGATGGCTCTGTCTGTTACTCGTGTCTGCTTTCATGCTCCAGTCTGTGGCGGCAGGAACAGACATGCACGACGAGGGTCATCCGTCACCTGATCACCAGACAGTATCGCTTGATCCTGGGCATGGGTCTGATTCTGATAATGCTGGTCACGGCAGCATGCCGGATTGTGACGTGCACCAGCACGGCCATTGCTGTCATGGGCACTTCAGTGCTGTATTGAACAGCCATGCGTTCGATTTTTCTTCGTCAAACGACCGCGTTTCGGCAGATTACGCATTCTTTGTTCCTTCCTCGCCTTCCAGCGAATTGCTCCGTCCTCCCACTGTTTAACCCTGCGCTTCACTGATAAGCGGCGAGTGCTCTGGCACCTGCCTTGATTATTTGTTTATCCAGCAAAGGGTTTACCCATGAAATTTTCTCACGCTTCGTCTGTAGTTCTTGCATCGATAGTTTTGGCTGCGTGTTCTACCCAGTCCATTTCACCGATCGCCAATATCTCACCCGATAATCCTGACTGGAAATTTACCCAGGTGCGTGTTTCCAGTGAGCAGAATGAAACAGTGATTGGTGCCAATCTTCACCCTGTTAAATCCAGTAAAGCTAAAGGGTACATACAAGCCAAAGCTTTCGATAAAAATGGCGCTTTACTGGCAACATCAGAATGCAAAAAAACACCGATGCACTCCAAGCGTGTGGAAAGGCGACAACTGGTGGTAAGTGGTGGCTATACGGAAATCACACTGCCAGCTGCGTTGCAGCCAGAAGCCAAAATTGATCTGGGCGTATTCAACAACAAAAGTTGCACGTCACAGACAGACTGATTTTTCCCTGAACTGCGCGGCGAACCAGACTGATACATGGCATCAGTGGGTTTGATTGTCCTTTAATTTTACGCCGGAGGGTTTTATGGCGTTGACTACATCGTTTCAAAAGCGGCATGGTTGTGTGCCGTTAACTAGCCTGGTTTGTGCTTTGGCTCTTCAGCTAATCTCACTGCCAGTCTGGTCTGATACATCCCTGACATTGCCAGAAGCTATTGAACACACATTGGCAAAAAATCCTGAGTTGCAGGTATTTCCGTTGCGGGAAAAAGCCCTGCAGGGAAAAGCACAAACCGAAGCTCTGCGGCCAGCACTGGAAGCCGGCATTGAAGTCGAGAATTTCGCCGGCAGTGGTGACTACAGTGGCACAGAAGCGATGGACACCGCCTTGTCTTTGTCTTCGGTACTGGAATTAGGACAAAAACGCGATGCCAGGATGGCCGTGGCCGATGCACGACTGGATCGCTTGCGGGCAGAGCAGGAAGTCGCGGCGCTGGATGCCAGTGGCGAAGTCGCCCGCCGGTTTCTGGATGCCTTGGCGGCACAAGAGCGCCTGGCTTTGGCGCGCGAAGCAGAAAAGCTCGCCGGTGAAACGGTGCAGGCCGTCAAACGTCGCGCGGAAGCAGGCGGCGGCTCACAGGCTGATGTGTTTCGCGCAAATGCGTCGCTGGAACAAGCCAGANNTCGCGCAAACCGTATTCTGCTGGCGTCGTTGTGGGGTGAGGTTGAGCCGGATTTCTTGACGGTGTCTGGCGATTTACTGGCAGTCGGTTCGCAAGAACCAGTAGCCTCGCTTTATGAACGCGCCAGCCGCAATCCTTCCGTACTGATGCTTGCTAGCGAAACGCGCCTGAAGGATGCGGAAGTGCGTATGGCGCAAGCCAATGGCAAACGCGATATCAACTGGTCTGCCGGTGTGCGTCAACTGAATGAAACCGATGACACGGCGCTGGTTGCCAGTATGAGCGTGCCGTTATTCAGCGGGCGGCGCAACGCCGGTGCCTTGCAGGCTGCGCAGGCCGAGAAAGACGAAGCAGCTTTTGTGCAGGATGCCACCTTGAAACAACTGAAGGCCAGGCTACAGGCCTTGCATGGCCAGCGTCAGCAATCTCTTGATGAAGTACATGCCTTGAAAAAATCCGTGATTCCGCTGCTTGAGCAAGCGCTGCAATTCTCACGCACGGCGTTTTCCAACGGCCAACTGGGTTACCAGGAATGGCTGGTTTCTCGGCAGGAATTATTGTCCGCGCAGTTGGCTCTGCTGGATGCCGCCGATGAAGCACACCGCTTGCGTATTGATATTGAACAACTCACGGCAGAACCCTTGCTTGCCAAAACTCCTAACGCTCAACCGAGCAAACCAACCATTAATTCACAGGATTAATCGCATATGAAAACTTTTCGTTTCACACCGCAAATAGTAAACCTTACGTTGGTAGTGCTGCTGGGTATTGCCATGCCGAACTGCCATGTCAACGCAGCAGAAGATCACGCCGACCATGCACACGATGAACACGGGCATGAAG
>DDBK01000151.1 GCA_002333095.1 Cellvibrionales bacterium UBA2034 | reverse complement strand
GAAAAGCAGCATCGATATTGCCGTGCAGGTGAATGGTAAACTGCGTGGCACAGTGACAGTAACGCCGGCAGCAGCACAGGCCGACGTGGAAGCTGCCGCAAAAGCCAATGATAACGTAGCAAAATTTATTGATGGCAAAGAGATCCGCAAGGTGATTTTTGTTCCCGGAAAGCTTCTTAACATTGTTGTTCCCTGAAATTGTTGCGCCCTAAAAAGGACAGACTAGATGAAAAACCTGACTGGAAAAATACTGGCATGCACACTCGCCACCATCTTGCTGGGTGGCTGTGGCTTCCAATTGCGCGGCAGCAAGAATATTGCCGCCAATATTGAAGCGCTTACTGTCACCTCCGGACAACAATACGGAAAACTGGCACGCGCACTCGAGGCTGAAATGCGCGCACAACATATTTCCGATACCGGCGAACACGCATGGAATCTCGTGATTCTTGACCAGCGGATCAAACAAAACGTATTGGCGTATAACGACAGCGCCAATGCAGCATTGATTGAAATCGAACTGGTTGTCCAATTCACGGTGACCAATGAAAAAGGCGAAACTGTTATTGCTCCCAATAGCGAGCGCGTTGTGCGCCCTTATGAGCCCGACAACAACCGCGCCCTGGCTACCGATCGTGAAACCAAGCTGATGCTCAATGAAACCTATGACGAAATGGCTGCAGCCCTGCTACGGCGTATAGATTTCATTGCTGGACAGAAGCAAACACCAGCACCCTGATTGCCATGCGGGTTTTTCCGGAAAAACTGGCCCAATACCTAGAAAAACAACATCTGGAGAAAACGCCGGCGGCACTCTACTGGATTGCCAGCGACGAACCCCTGCTGGCACAGGAAGCTTGCGATACTGTGCGCGCTGCTGCACTGAAACAGGGATTTTCTGAACGCAAGATTTTCTATCCTGAAAAAAAAGAGCAGTGGCAAGAAGCCATCGCGGAAGCGAATGCCTTGTCACTCTTTTCAGACAAATGCTTTATCGATATCCGCACATCTGTCAGCAAACTGGACCATGCAGCCCTGCTGGAATATCTGGAACGCCCGAGCAGCGACAGCCTGATCCTGATAAGCACCGACAAGGTTGAAAGCGCCAGCCAGAAAACCCAGTGGTTCAAGGCCATGGAACAAGCCTGTGCGTTTGTGCCAGTCGCAGCACTGGATGTGAGCCGTTTTCCGCAATGGCTTGCAGAACGCGCACGCCGTAAACAGGTCAACCTGTCGGCAGACAGTCTCAAGATGCTGGCTGAGCACACGGAAGGCAATTTACTCGCCGCTGTGCAAGAGCTGGATAAACTGGCATTGCAATTTGGCACAGCAGCGATCAGCGCTGAACAAGTTGAAGCCAGTGTGGCTGACAGTGCTCACTATGATGTGTTTGCCCTTAACGATGCCATGCTCGGCGGCGATGCTATCCATGCACTGAAAGTGCTTCACTCCCTGAAACTGGAAGGCACAAATGCGCTGGCAGTACTGGGGGCGTTGACGCGCGAACTGCGCCAGCTGGCAACCGCCGCCGAAGATATCGCGAATGGAATAGCACCACAGACAGCGATGCGGCAGCTAGGCGTCTGGGACAAGCGGCAACCGGTGTTTGCACGCGCCCTGCAGCGGCTTGATGCGAAAAAAACTAGGGACATGGTGATCCTGATGGCCACCGTGGACCAGGCCGTAAAGGGCATGGCAGGAAGAGACCCCTGGGATGTACTGGAGTCTCTCTGCTTGCTGGTGAGTCGCGGCAGTCGGGAACTGGATGCCTGATTAACCGGCGGCTAGAGATTTGCCCCGGATAATACCCGGACAGCACCAGCATCCTTGACCGGTTTCGCAGGCAGGNNCCATCGCCGTTGGTATCGCCTGCAGCCAGGGCGGAGCCAAAATAATCCTTGGCCACGCTGCCATACAACGTGGTGATCAATCCATAATCCTCGCCACTCCAGACAGACACGCTACCCGCATCCTTGACCAGTTTTGCTGCAGGCTTATCGTCCTTCCACGCACCGGCAATAATGTCCGGCACCAGATCACCGTTCACATCGCCAATGGCTACGCTGTTACCAAAACCCGACTTCAAGGTGCGGCCGTAATAGCGCACCAGCAGATCACCACCGCCACCCCAGTACAGCGAAATGCTACCCGGATCTTTCCGGATCACCACATCGTCATCATTGAACTGGTCATCTCCCGGTGCGCCTGCGAGCACTTCATCACTGCCGTCACTGTCCACGTCGCCACTGGCAACCGATTTACCCAGATACGCTTTGGCAACATACCCGTATTCATTCATCAGCACTGAACCGCCAATGTCATATACCGTCACGCTACCGGCATCGATATACACAAACTCCGGATCAGTAAAATCATCGTCGTCGTTAGGGGCGCCGATAATGATGTCCTTCTCGCCATCACCATTGAAATCACCTGCTGCAACACTGGTACCTGCGTAAGCTTTTGGCAACAAGCCATAAAAAGTCCTGAGCACCTCGTTACTCGTGGCCGGATTACCGGAACGCACAGTCACACTGCCTGCGTCGAGGATAGTGGTGAAGGGGTGCGTCTGGTCGTCGTCTTTCGGCGCACCTATTATCATGTCCGCATAAGCGTCACCGTTTGTATTGCCCAGCGCTACCGACGATCCGAATAACGCTTTGGCTTTCAGGCCTGAAAATGTTTGCTTGCGCGTGGCATCCGGCCCATAGAGAACCGTGACACTTCCCGCATCTACCAGAACGCCGCTATCGGCTTTTGGCGCACCAACGATCACGTCCAGATTGCCGTCATTATCAATATCTGCATTTCCTGCCACAGCTGAACCCATAGCATCTTTTGCAGCTGCGCCGTCTACAGACATCAACACCGCACCGGTTTTGCCAGAAATAACTTCAGCACGACCCGCATCCGCTTTTGCCAGCGACATCATCCCGGCTGGCACGTCATAACCGGACATGCCGATGACATAGTCGCCATAACCATCGCTATTTATATCACCCGCAAAAGCTACGGCATAACCCGCGCGGTCTTTGGCTTTTGTGCCTGACTCTGAAAATAGTACCGAGGCAAGATCATCGCATTCGTCACCGAAACCATCACCGTCTGTATCGGTCTGCAGCGGGTTATCGATCAGCGGACAATTATCTGTAGCATCCAGGTCGCCATCATTGTCATCATCAGTATCCGCATTGTCGCCAGTCATGTCGCCATCGGTATCAACGGATTCTGTGTCATCAGCCGGCAGGGCATCGACAGAATCCGGCACACCATCGTCATCCGTATCGCTTTCGCTGTGATAGCGCGCAAGCGCCATGTAATTGAACTTGCCACTGTTGCCGTAGCCTGCCAGTACCAGTTTGCCGTCTGATTGCTGGATCACAGAAAACGCCTGATCATTCAGTGCGCTGACCGAGGTCACCAGTTTTCCGTCACTGCTGAAGGTGGTATCCATCGCGCCATCAGTATTCAAACGCACCAATGCAAAATGCACATTGCCTGCGTTATAGCTGTAACCACCCATCACCAGCTTGCCATCTGCCTGCTGGATCACAGCAGCAGCAGCCTCATTACTGCTGCCGATTGGCATCGTCAGTTTGCCGTCACCACTGAAACTGGTATCGAATGAGCCATCAAGGTTGTAACGCGCAATCGCCAGATCATCATTGCCAGATGTTTTGGCATAACCGGCTACAACAATCTTGTCATCCGTCTGCTGGAGAACAGACAAGCCATAAGACGCAGCGGGGNNGCTCGATGACTGACTGGCCAAAATCGCTGCCTGTGCCAATAGGCGTGACAACTTTGCCATTGACACCAAACGATGTATCCAGCGAACCATCACTCTCGTAACGCACCAATGCGAAATCAGGATTGCTGCCGGTATAACTGGTGCCCGACACCACCAGCTTGCCATCTGCCTGCTGGATCACGGAATAGCACTTGTCATTGCCTGTGCCAACCGATGTTGTCACGATGCCGGTTTCATTGAACGTTACATCCAGTGAACCATCCTGGTTATAACGTACCAATCCGAAATCTTCGTTGGCACCGTTGAAACTATTGCCCGCCACTACCAGCCTGCCATTGGCTTGCTGGATAACTGACTGGCCATAATCAGAGGGCTTCAACAATCCACTCAACACAGTGGTGACAGCGCCTGTGCCATTGAAAGAAGAATCGAGNNCGCCGTCGTGACAGCCCCTGTGCCATTGAAAGTAGAGTCGAGTGAACCGTCACTGTTGTAACGCACTACTGCAAAATTTCTTATGCCCTTTTTGTTATAACGGTAGCCAGCCACCACCAGTTTACCGTCGGCCTGCTGCAGCACATCGTTCCCGTTAAAACCGGTGCCAGCCAGAGTGGGCAGGGTGGCCACGATGCCAGTACCACCGAAGGACAGATCCAGGTCACCGGGCGCCGCAGCGTTTACCAACGGCACAAACAACAAACCCACCAGGAGGGACACAGCATGAATATTTTTCATCATTGACTTCCAGCACTCGATCGAAAGGACTTAATAGGAATTATTCTAATGTATAGACTATAGCACCAAGCAGCCTCCATTCTGTGAACTGGCGCACACTCAGCCTGCCAGTTGATCGACATTTACAGCCTTCTGTCTATATGCTGCCCTCCTCTGGCCCGGCATGAGCAAGCCCCATGTACCTCCCCGACATATCCCTCCCTGAAAAAATGGCTTTTTCAACCAATATCCATATATATATCAATGACTTGGTTGGAGGGCTGCATGTAGGCAACCACACCCTGGTCAGCTACCTGAATGAAGCCCAGATGCGATTCCTCACGGCGCTGGGGTTCCCGACGCTGATCGTGGATAACGCCATCACCTTCAACAACGAGATTGCCGTGCAGTACCAGCGCGAGGCACGCTATGGCGACGTACTGACNNCCGTGCAGGCGCATATCGATCCGCTGGAAGACCGCCAGTACCGCATTGCCTATCGCATACAAAACCAGCACGGCAAAACAGTCCTGACAGCGCAAATGGGCATGGTGTTTGTGGACCAGGCTACGGGGCGTCGCTGTGATGTGCCGGGGGCTTTCCGGGATGCCTGGGGCCAGTTCACGGGAACATGAGCGCCCTGACGCCCCTTTCACCCGCCACACTCAGCTGGAATGGCGACACACCGGAAGCTGCACAGTTTGGCGATATCTATTTTTCACGCGAAAACGGCCTGGAAGAATCACGTTATGTGTTTCTCGCAGGAAACCGGTTACGCGAGCGCTGGCAACAACTGCCCGACCGCGCCTCTTTTGTCGTCGGTGAAACCGGTTTCGGCACTGGCCTGAATTTCCTGCTGGCCTGGCAACTGTGGCAAGAGGTTGCGCCAGCGGATGCGCAGCTGTTTTTTATTTCCACCGAACTGTTTCCACTGACGCACGCCGACCTCACGCGGGCATTATCGTTCTGGCCAGAATTGGCGCCGCTCGCCACACAACTGCTCCAACACTATCCCTCTTTGACACCGGGATACCACTGGCTGCGTTTCAGCAAAGCACGCGTCACATTGCTGCTGTTACTCGGGGATGCCAACGACACATTGCCGCAACTGGCAGACAGCCAGCACACACACTTCTCCCACAATCCCTGGACGGTGGATGCCTGGTTTCTGGACGGTTTCGCGCCCGCAAAAAATCCGCAACTGTGGCAACAGCATCTCCTGTCACATATTGCGAGACTTTCGCAACCCGGCACTACGCTAGCGACGTTTACCGCTGCCGGTCAGGTGCGCCGGGGTCTTGCCATCTCCGGCTTTCGTGTAGAAAAAATATCCGGCTACGGTAGCAAGCGCGAAATGATTGTCGCGGAATACCCTGCCCACACAGAAAACCATACAGGCAAACCGGAAACGCCCTGGTTACTGCATAAAAAAACCACTGTTATCCCGTCACTAGTCACTGTTATCGGTGCAGGGCTGGCGGGCTGTCATATTGCACGGGCACTGGCTGATCGCGGCCTGGCAGTCTGCGTATATGAACAGCATGCAAAACCGGCGCAGGAAGCATCCGGCAATCCACAAGGCGCGCTGTACACAAAACTGACAGCTAACGGCGCAGCGCTGTCACGCTTCAGCCTTGCTGCTTACCAGTATGCTATTCGCCACTACAACAGCACCGGTTTGCACAACGCGTTTCATGACTGTGGACTCCTGCAATTACAGGATGCATGTGACGAAGCGTTACGGGATTTTTTTGCTGGCAATACTGATTTGTTGCAGTGGCTGGATGCAGGACGTGCAAGCGATAAAACCGGCATTACCATGCTGCGCGGTGGATGGTGGCTGCCTCAAGCGGGCTGGATTGATCCACAAACGCTCTGCAATACGTTGCTGGATCATCCGCTGATTACCACTCACTTCAATGCGGATATCAAAAACCTGCAGCAACTTCCTGCCAGTAAAATACAGCCTGTTGTGATTGCCTGCGCCAACCATACTGCACGTTTTGCAGAAACATCGTGGCTGCCACTGCGTCCTGTACGCGGTCAGATCAGCACCCTGCCGTCGACCGCCACCAGCCAACAACTGCAATGTGTGATTTGTGATGAAGGCTATCTGACACCGGCTAGCAATGGACAGCATTGCGTCGGTGCCAGTTTCGTTCCTGGTGACACGGATACATCGCTACGTGCCGATGAACAACAACACAACCTGTCACTGTTGTCCGATCTTTCAGATGCGTTGCATAACGAATGGCAAGACGCAGATGTGCAAGGCCGCGCTGCACTGCGCTGCACAACCCCGGATCACCTGCCCATGGTTGGCGCACTGCCGGATCGCGATGCTTTCCTGAACGATTACGCAGTACTGCGCCATAACGGCAAAGCAGTGATTGCCACACCGGGGAGTTATGTTGAGGGTTTGTGGGTGCTGACTGGATTTGGCGGACGCGGGCTGTGCTATATCCCGCTTGCAGCAGAATTACTGGCTTCACAAATACTGCAACAACCACGGCCGCTACCACGCAATATCCAGATGGCACTGGCTCCCGCACGATTTGTGAT
>DDBK01000158.1:3097-8846 GCA_002333095.1 Cellvibrionales bacterium UBA2034 | reverse complement strand
CGGCCGACGAGAGTGGCTGCACGACAGGGTTGCTGGTGGTGGAGCGCAATGAAAAGCGTGGTTTCGGGTATGCCGTTGTCGATGACCAACTGATGAATGATGTACAACAGATCACTGTCAGTTTTGATGAGCATAGACTGGTAGATCTCTCCACCAACGAAGAAGAAACCCGTCGCCTGCTCAGGCGCCGCGCCTTCGACTATCTGCTGTCGATAGCGCTGGCGCATGTCACCGAACAGCAAGATGAACGCGAAAAACTGACCCAGCAGCGCGCCTTGTTGCGAGTGAAACTCGACATCCTGCAAAAAGGTGGCAGCGGTTTTTCACGCGACATGGGCGTACAGGATCGCACTGCCTTGCAAACGCGTCTGGAAGAAGTGGAAACGCAACTCGAGGCACTGGGCCCGGTGCATGAAGTGCTGCAGAACAATCTGGCGATTGTCGCTGCAGTGCTTGGCGACGCAGAAAAACATTTCTGGGGCGAGGAGAAAAACTTGCGGCTGGACCATCATTACGTACTGCACAATGATGGGGATACGGCTGTTCCAGCCATTCCGTTTCGCGATGTGTGCGACAGCAATGGCCGCCGACTNNCATTGCTCTTGTTGTCGATAGCATTGTCATCGACAACACTTTCAGTTCAATAACCCGCTGGCGCATCTGTCTGGATGTACACCACGCTGCCACTCTGGTATCCACGCTTGTACCACGCTTTTTCGCAACGGTAGTAAGTGACATCACTGACTGCTACAACTGCTTCAATCGTACATGGCAGTTCAGAAAGTTCGGCGGGGTCATCCACTGTATTGACGTAGTCGACATAATCGTCAGCCCTGTTCCTGGCGACTGCAGTCGCCCCCACCACTACAGCAGGAGATACAGGCGCCCTTACACCGTAGTCAGGATCTACTTCGTCCCAGTTGTCCCTGTCTTTATTTTGCGCTGCAAATTGCTGCCGGTACGCGGCCATCTGTTCAGGTGTTACATCAACGGCGCGGGTCTGGCCTGCCCCTCCGGCAGATTGGGCGCCACCGGCTGACTGTGCACCACCCGCTGACTGTGCGCCACCGGCTGATTGCGCGCCTCCAGCAGATCCTGCTGCACGGGGCTGACCACTATTACCGGCATTCCTGATTGCGCGGGAGCGGGCGGCATCACTGCCACCTTGCCGAGGNNCCGAGCCACTGCGCCACGATTTTCAATTCCGCCCGATGAAACACTCCCACTGCTGGCTGGGCTGCTACGCGAAAATCCTCCGCCCTGACCTCTGCGGGCATCTGCTGCACCCGAAACAACCAGCAGCGATATACATACTGCTCCAGCCAACCAAAAAGCAGTCCTGTTTCCTGATAACAAAATCATGGGGTTACTCCTTGTTTTGCATCCTCAACAATCTTCTGGGGAACAGGTGCAAGAAACGGGATATGTTCTGCGCCAGCCGGTGGAGTCCAGATAAATATTTCCGGCTTGAATGCCGGTGCCAGATTCCAGTCAGACAGTGTTGCGCGAAATTGTGGCTGACCCGGTGCGTTCTTATAGGTAACGATAATTTTCACCAGCAGCGGCTGCTCACCCTGCGTGATCCATAACTGCAAGTCTGTGTCAGCTGTGCGCATAATAATATGGTCCGCAGGGGCGCCGACCAGCGTATCTTTTTCTACATAAATGAATCCGTTTGCCAAGGATTCAAGTTCTTGCGGCAAACTTGTAAGGAGTATACGTGCGAGCGGGACAGTAATTTGCAGATCTTTTACCAGATACACCACTACGTTATCCACTGTGCCAGGCTTTTCAAGCTGCGCGTACACATTATCACCAGATTTGTAAGCAGTGAGTGTCTTACCATCAAATAATAAACGGTCTTCGTCGCCATCACTGCGTGCAGCTTCAACGCGCAACTTGTCCGGACGTTGCAGGAAGACTTGGTGCCGGTTGCCAAATGCAACGCTCAGTCCATCCTGCTGGATAGCATCATAATCACTGCGAATCGTCACACTGAAACCCGGCGCCTGCGCCAGTTGTTGCGCCATTTTCTGCAATATCGCTTTAGCATCGGGAACCGGGGGATGAGCGGCTGGCGGTGCATTATCGGTCGCATACGCTGCTGCACCGAAAAACCATGCTGCAGTCAATGTCAGAAAAATTTTCAGCGTTCTTTTCATGGCATATTTATCCTTTTTTATTGCTGATCAAAAACGCAGCCAATCGGATTTAACAACGAGCATGGCTCTTTATCTGCAGGGCTTCGCATCAGCTGCCCGTTATTTTTCGCGATGAATTGTTGATAGGGCCCTGATCTCCGAAGCAGATTTCTCCCTGCGGCAATCAAGTTGTCAATTTCTTCATTGCTTAGCTCCAGGCTAGTGGGCAGGCTGTTGAAATATTTCTGTAGCCCCGGGGAATCCAGCGCACTGAAATCCACTTCAACAAAATAGAAATTAACATCATGGCCTGCGGCATGAGCTTCTCTTTCCAATTCCTGCATTTTTGCCTTCGTCTGCGCCCGGGTATCAATGGAATAAAGGTTCATCATCCCGTCTGTCAGTGCGCCAGCTGTCTGCGTCATTGAAGGCGTCTGGTATGTCATATCAATGGTTTTTTTCGGCTTGACCTGGGCATTCACAAGAATCACCAGCACATCATCAATCGGGTTTTCAGTCAACCACTGGTCGATATTGGTGTTCAATAATTCCAGGCGTGCCAATACGGTACGCAAGCCAAGATTGTCAGATATGCCACCATCCACCAGATGAATATAGGGTCTTTCAGTAACATCCCGATAACTTCTTGCTGTCATCACCAGATTTTGTGTCCGCGCATCATCAAACAATTTTTTATCCAATAGCTCCGACATATAAGAACCATTTATATCGCACTCTGTTGCATGGTTTTTTAACACCACTGGCGGGAAAGCGATTGGCACACCAGACGATGCTGTCACCGCCCGCGCTATTTTGTACTGGTCCATGTCCGAACATATCAAATCAAAATAGCCTTGTGTAAACGCGAAGTGCGCCCCGGATTGCAAATCTGTCGCGTTGATTTCAATAAATGGGCGTGTGGCTTTCGGAATATCCGCGAAAGTTTTTCCATCGAAAACCGTTCTGTCATAGTATTCAACGGCCATATCTGTGCGATTTATCCCCGAGAACATCGCATGAAACCAGTAGGTTGGGCTTAACAAATTGCTGACCAGCGAGCTCTGTACACTTTTACGTAAAAAGTCACTCTCGTAATTCTTGAACAGGTCATCGCCATACAATCCGTAATACGCCGAGGTAAAACTGCCGCCAGAAACAGAGCTGATCCTGTCAACTTCATCCAGCAAACGCACTGGCTGCCCTTTGGCATTCACCCGGGTATCACGCAGTTCCTGCATCACACCGTAAGATAAAGCGGCCGCACGTGTACCGCCACCTGAAAATGCCAGAATGACATTGTGGCTTCCTAACGGTTTGGTATTTTTCGTCTGAAGCCTGTATCCTTGTGATGCATCAATTTTCTTGATGGCAACATTGTCAGGCGGCAACAGGCTCACACAGCCTTGCAACAACAAGGCGGCACCCAGTAAAAAATAATATTTGACTGTAATTTTCATCACGGCTTTTTAAGTGGAGGTTCATCATCAGGCAGAATAAAGACCGCCTTGCCAGTTGGTGGGGCGGGTTTTTCAGGTTCTGTTGATTCCAGCGACAACGACAGGCTTGACGCACTAAGGATGGCATCAATCGCACTGGTGTCTGGTTTACCCGGGGTGTTGGCTGGCTTTGTTTCCTCTTCTTCAATAGCGCCGCGCAACCAGGCAGGTAAATCACTGTCCGGGCTATCAATAGGCGCCAAAGCCAGATCCGTTTCCAACTCCAGTGCAAACGCTTTCGCTTTCTCCAGATAATTGTTGGTTGCCACTTCTGCCTTGACTTCATCTTCTGGCAGAAACGCGGTGAAGAAACCACGAATCTCTGCGAGCTGGTCTTCCAGCAACATAGGCACCAGACTGGAATACATATCCAGCAAGGTAATCGCATTTTTGGATGAATCCGAATCGGTAGCGTATTGCAGACGACTGGCGATCGCCTTGTTCAGGATATGAAAGTCTTCATAAATGCTGATCAGGCCATCAAATGCGAATTGGCCTTTCTTGCCATTGTGCGTGAGGAAATATTGCGCCACCAGATACATGCCCGCTACACGGAATACCGTTTCTTCCTCAGAAGCCAGCGGCAAATGGAAACGCGCCATAGGGCGCATGTACGCTGTTTTCGGGCAACCGCAAGTGGGGAAAATCAGGCCCAGCATGGAGCTCAACACGCGTTGCAACGCTGTGGTCTGCACCACGGTACGGTCTTCCGTGATGACTTCCAGCTTCACTTCATCGATAGAACGGGTCTCATGAAACCGCTCAACCACTTTATGTAACTGCAGCGCCATGGGGCAGTGCGTATGCTCTTCAGTTTTCAGCGGGCAATGCGAGCATTGCTTGAACGCCAGCTCAGTCCAGTTTGGCGGATTGGTAATCGGCTCGCTAATCAGCTCAAAGTTCGTAGCATCAAGGTTGAAGTCGAACACTTCCGTTGTTTTTTCATTCAAACCGATACGATACGTAATGCGGACTGGTTCCATGCTGTTGCCCTACTGTTCCGTTATTAATGAAAGTTTAATGTTACTGCGTTGGCAGCCAATATACAGCGGCCATAGACAGGCTTGAGCCAGCAACAATACACCAGCCAGATGTGTGTGCCTGGCAAGATCGGCAAATCCATCACCCGTCACTGCAATAGTGATGACTGCCCACTGCAGTAGTACGANNCACCAAACCAGTGCCAGCATCCCCCAATTCCTGGCGCTGCAGACATCGCCACATGAGCAAACAGCAACACGCAGCCAAGGGAGCGAGGAATAATGCCTTATAAAATCCTGCAGACATCGCTTTCATGGGTTCAGAGAGTGACCATTGGAAGTCGGCTACTTGCCCGCGCCGCTGACCCGCCACCTGGCCTATATAACCGACAACCCACCGCTGGCTGCGCGGTATGGCCTCAGTAATCAACCCTAATGGCAATCCCGGATGGCTGACAAACAGCAATGCCAGCCGGGTATATCGCAGCTCGCCTGCTTCACTGCAAGTGCTCCTGTGTGCAAGATCCAGTGTGCGCCAGTTATTGCCCGCCAGTTGGCGGCAATCGCCAGGCAATCCCAAAGCCTGCAGCAGTGAGTCATGTTGTTCTGGCCGGGTAGTGCCGAGCAGGGCAATCAGCATATTGGTCTTGTTAGCCCAGGCCATGGTGTCATCCCGCATTTCCCACACGTGGCTACCTGCCAGCCCGGAGGGGAATAGCCCGCAAGCCAGAATGCAGGCTGCCAGGAAACATCGTCGACGGCAGATCACTACATAAAGAGCAATGGCACTACCAGCCAGAATAGCCAGCGGTAGATGTTGCGGCTTGGACAGGCCCAGCCCCGCCAACCCGGCCAACACTGGCAAGGCGTAGCGCCACTGCCAATCATTGGTAGATAAAAAAGCCAATCCCAGCAGGGTCAGGTAAAGAAAATAGACTGCTGAAAACTCGCTATAGAACGTATGCAAATACAAGGTGACGCCCGGGTCACACAATACAAGGCTGAATACCAGTGCATGCGCCAGTAACGCGCACCCACGCCGCTGTCGAAGAAAAAAAAGAGCCCCCAGAGTAGATGTGATCAGCAGAACGGCGGCTTTGGCTATACCAATGGCCCGAATGCTGAGCACAGG
>DDBK01000158.1:0-3012 GCA_002333095.1 Cellvibrionales bacterium UBA2034 | reverse complement strand
TCATGTCGTAATTATTGGCATAGGCCAACAGCGGGTCGTGCAGCACGAAAACCAACAGGCGCAAGATCCCAGCCAGCATCAATACCAGGCTGAGCGCACAAACACCCCGGTTGACGGGAAGCCGATCAGCGGGGGTTATCGTCGCGATTCGATTCATACGTCTGCCAGAGTTCGTGCTGGTCAATCAGCGTGCCCAGCAACAACGCACACAGCATCAGGCAGACAAAACAGTACAAGCCCACGCCAGGCAGGAGTTGCGCAAGATCCTTCAGCTTGACCACAGACACCAGCACCGCCATCAGGAACACCTCCGGCATTGCCCACTCCTGCACGGTGTGGTTCAGGCGCAGCAGGCTGGGCATCCAGGCCGGGTGACTGCGCATCTGCAAGATCAAGCTCACGGTGAACATCAGCCACATGTTCAGTAATGGCGCAATAACGGCACAGATAGACACCAGTATCGCGACTTCCCAGAGTCCACTGCTACCAAGTGACAGAATCGCCTGAGCCAGGGACGCATCATGGCGCAGGCCAGCTGTAGACATGCTCAGCAGCGGCAGCCCGATAGCCGGACCAAACATACACAGCCCGACGATAGAGAGAATCAGGGCGTGGATAACACTATCCGGGCAGCCTTCCCGCAATACATGGCCACAGCGCGGACATAGGGATTCGCCGCCGGCCGGCACATCGATATCCTCAAGCAGCAGGTCACACTCTGCGCAAGCCGTGATGTGATTCGAGGCAGTAGCGGGTGTTTCACCTGGTGTCGGAGCGTGCATCGGTGCTGGGCTCTGGCTGGCAATAGAGGCCAATTGTATGCGGGCAGCGTTTCATCCACCACCGGGGACCTGTCAACTTAATCAGCTATCCCGGGTTGACGGTGCAACCCCGGGCACTATCATGACCACTTCTGCCACCGTACAAGCATGATGCATCACCATGACCCATACCCTCCGCCATGACTGGAACCGCGCCGAGATCCTCTCGTTGTTCAACCTGCCATTCAACGACCTGCTGTTTCGCGCGCAGCAGGTGCACCGCGAGCACTTCGACCCGAACCGGGTACAGGTCAGCACGCTGCTGTCGATCAAGACGGGCGCCTGCCCGGAAGACTGCAAGTACTGCCCGCAAAGCGGCCACTACGATACCGGTCTCGACAAGGAAAAATTGCTGGAAGTGGAAAAGGTAATTGAAGAAGCGCGCGCTGCGAAAGCCAACGGCTCGTCACGTTTCTGCATGGGTGCAGCATGGCGCTCCCCCGCTGAAAAAGACATGCCTTATGTGCTGCACATGGTGCGCGAAGTGAAAGCGCTTGGCATGGAAACCTGCATGACGCTCGGCATGCTGGACGAAGACAAATCAAAACGCTTGGCGGAAGCCGGGCTCGATTACTACAACCACAACCTCGACACATCGCCGGAATACTACGGCGAGATTATCACCACCCGCACGTATGCCGACCGTCTGGAAACGCTGGCGAATGTGCGTAGCGCCGGCATGAAAGTGTGCAGTGGCGGCATTGTCGGCATGGGCGAAACACAAAATGATCGCGCAGGATTATTGCAACAGCTGTCCAACCTCAATCCCCATCCCGATTCCGTGCCTATCAACAATCTGGTGAAAGTGGAAGGCACACCGCTGGAAAATGAAGAGGAGCTGGATCCATTTGATTTCCTGCGCACGATTGCTGTCGCAAGAATCCTGATGCCTGCCTCTTATGTACGTTTGTCTGCTGGTCGCGAAACGATGAATGACCAGATGCAGGCACTCGCATTTATGGCAGGCGCGAATTCCATTTTCTACGGTGAAAAATTGCTGACGACCCCGAATCCGGCGGCGCATAAGGATATGCAGCTGTTTGAACGGCTGGGCATCAATGCACACTTGCGCAAGGCGTGCGAGGAAAAACCGGCAGCACAGCAGGAGCATCCCCTGTTCTACAATGCATGCGCATGAAAAACGCGTGTGCATGAACAACTGGCAACAACATTGGCAGCAGCAACTGGCAGAACGTGAACAGCGCCACCTGCTGCGGCGNNCCTGCTGCGTCGCGTACGGATTCTTGACAGCGCCCAGGGTGCTGATGTTGAAGTCGATGGCAAACGATACCAATCATTCATCAGCAATGATTATCTCGGCTTCGCCAACCACCCTGCACTGAAAAAAGCCCTGGCAGATGGCGCAGAAAAATACGGTGCCGGCAGCGGCGCTTCCCACCTGCTCGGCGGCCACTCACGTGCGCACCAACAACTCGAAGAAGAACTTGCAGCGTTTACAGGACGGGATCGCGCCCTGTTATTTTCTACCGGCTATATGGCCAATCTCGGCGTGCTGACAGCCTTGGCCGGAAAAGGTGATTGCATACTGCAAGACAAACTTAACCACGCATCACTGCTGGATGGCGGCTTATCGTCAGGTGCAGATTGTCGCCGTTACTTGCACGCCGACACCAACAGCCTCGAACAACACCTTGCGCGAAAAGCAGGCAAGAAAATATTGGTTGCGACTGATAGTGTATTCAGCATGGATGGCGACATAGCGCCGCTACCTGCGCTCGCCACATTGTGCAAAAAACATGATGCGCTGTTGATGGTGGATGATGCGCACGGCTTTGGCGTTTTGGGGAAAACCGGCGCCGGCAGCTGCGAACATTTCTCGCTCACGCAAGATGATGTGCCCGTGTTGATGGGCACGCTGGGCAAGGCACTCGGCAGTTTCGGTGCTTTTGTTGCCGGCTCGCATGAGATGATCGAGATGCTCATCCAGTTTGCGCGCACTTATATTTACACCACAGCAATGCCACCTGCGCAAGCAACGGTTACCTCTGCCGCATTGCAGTTGCTGGGCACAGAAAGTTGGCGGCGTGAAAAACTGCAGGCGAATATCCATTTCTTTCGTGCGCAGGCGCAGCAGCGTTCGCTGCCGTTGATGGATTCACTCACCGCCATACAACCCGTACTGGTCGGCAGCAGCGAAGCTGTCATGCATATTGACCAGCAACTGCGCGCG
>DDBK01000034.1 GCA_002333095.1 Cellvibrionales bacterium UBA2034 | reverse complement strand
CGATGGCTTTGGTGTCAGCGCAAGGGGTAGAGAGTTTCTTGATTTCATCTACAGCGGCGATAACAGCTTTGTCGATACCGCGCTTCAGATCCATCGGGTTCATGCCGGCAGCAACAGATTTCAAACCTTCGCTGACAATGGCTTGCGCCAGAACAGTGGCAGTTGTGGTGCCGTCGCCTGCTTCGTCATTAGCGCGTGAAGCCACTTCTTTCAGCAGTTGTGCGCCCATGTTTTCAAATTTGTCTTTCAGTTCGATTTCTTTGGCAACAGACACACCGTCTTTGGTGATGGTGGGTGCGCCGTAAGATTTATCGAGCACAACATTGCGGCCTTTAGGGCCCAGTGTCACTTTTACTGCGTCGGCCAGTACATTTACGCCTTTCAGCATTTTCTGGCGCGCGCTGTCGCCGAATTTTACGTCTTTAGCTGTCATGGTCTTTCCTCTTATTCAATAATGCNNATTTCACTTTCGCTCATGATGATGAATTCATCATCACCGTCTTTCAGGGTCTGGCTGCCGGCATAGCTGGCAAATACCACCTTGTCGCCCACCTTGACTTGCAGGGCGCGTACTTCACCGTTGTCCAGTGCCTTGCCCGGGCCTACAGAAATTACTTCGCCCTTGTTGGGCTTCTCACGTGCAGCGGCGGCCAATACGATGCCACCGGCTGATTTTTCTTCTTTCTCTTCGCGGCGGATAACGACGCGGTCATGCAAAGGACGGATCTTCATGGTTCTCTCCGTAAAGTGTTTATTTAATTAAAACAGACAGTTAGAAGGGTCCGGGGACCCAATCCACTCTTTGTTCAAAAGAGGTGACTGCTTAATGGGGGTGGGGTGGAGGATTTCAACAGAGCGGGGGTATATTTTTTTGTGCCACTGTCGGCTTGCCTGTTACAACGGCCTCACCCTAGCATAGCCGGATACTTGGATACAGTATTGGAAGCCACCATGAACCAGAACAACGGACACACGACGCTGGAAGACCAGCAGGATGATGTGGGGGAAGATGAAGCGGATCTGGAAGAGCGCCAGTGGTTGGCGGCTCGCGGCCAGAAGATGGCGGTGTACAGCATCCTCCTCAATTTTGTCATGCGCAGCGCTGAAAGGAGCGGGGCACTGACTGGGTGGCTGCTGGAGGCGGCCTATCTGGCTGTCGCGCTGTTTGCGGTGGCTGCAGTGTTGAAGATGTGTTCCGGTCTGGACAAGAGCCAGAACCAGAAAATTCTCTTTATGGTGTTGTCATTCGTACCTTTGGTGAATCTCGGGATACTGATTTACCTGAGTATCAAAACGACGCGTATGTTGCGTGACGCTGGCTGGACAGTGGGACTTTTCGGGGCCAAACCATGATGGCTGCATTGCTCAACCTGTTGTTCATGCCGGTTTGCGCTGCATTGTCGGGTCTCTTTTTGTGGGCGACAGCCGGGCAGGAGCCCAAAGATGACAGGGAACTCTACCGCGGTTTTATCTGGCCCCTGGCCGCCTTCATGCTCCTGTACTGGGGCACGGTCAATACGGACGCCGTGCGGATGTATACCGATCCGGTATTCCGCATGCAGGCAGAGATGGATGCGCATCCGGTGTATGCGGCCCTCAAGCTGACTGCCCCGGATGACCACAAGGCGCTGCATGAATTTCTGGAAGGGCAGATGTCGCAGGGTCTGGCGTTGCCTGAAGCCTTTGTGCAGGCGCGCCCATTGCTGACGCGGTTGGCAAACGAGCGCATGGGGTTTGCCGACCAGAAAACCCGCATCCAGTGGGGGCAGGTGACAGTGGATACACTCAGGGAGCTCCAGTCGCGTGATCCAGAATTGTGCTATCGCGTAATGTCATCCCAGTCGCTTGATCCGCAAACGCTGGCCAGCGCTTTTAGCGTTGGCAATGCCAATGCTTTCCAGCAGGCGGTAGTGAGTGTCTACGAATCGGCAGATAAGGGTATGCGCCATGAACGCACACCGGGCGACCAGCCAGCTGATTTCAATGAAGCAGCGCGGGCATTCAGTGCCATCCGCGACGATCTCGCCCAGCAATTTGGCCAACCGGTCTCACGACAGGTGTCCAGCAAAAAACTCCCGGAACAACCGTCAGAGCCAGCGGAGCAGTTGTGTGCAGCACGGATTGCCCAGCTGGATGCCATGCTGGCGCGCCCACAGGGCATGGCTGCGATGTTGGTCGACAGTATTTTACGTTAAACGGTATTTTGCGTTAACAAGCCAATCGTCAAGGCAGGCGGGGATCGTCCTCGCGCCGGAACTCGCCGTCGATAATGTCGTTGTGCTGCCCGTTGTCCTGCCGGTAGGTATGCTGTTCCCGGTAAGCAGGTTGTTCCCGGTAGTAGTGCTGTTGGTAATACGCGGTGCGCAGGAAGCGCTTCACTAGCCAGTGGCGCAGGGGTGGAATCAGCAACGGTATTGCCAGCACATCAGTAATGAAGCCCGGGATGATCAGCAGTACAGCTGCCAGCGTCAGCACAAATCCTTCGAGAATTTCTGCGGCAGGCATTTCGCCCATCTGCAGGCGTTGGTCCACGCGGAGCAGTGTGTTGAAACTCTGCTGGCGCAAGAGATTCATGCCGATGATGCCTGCCATCACCAGCAGGAAAAGGGTAGTCAGCGCACCCAGCTCGCTGCCCACACGGATCATGAACCACAGTTCGATCAGTGGCATCGCCAGAAAAAGCCATAAAAATACGCGCATTGCTTTCCCCCGGGTTTGCTTTTACCTTGCTCACAGGCCTGCGAGAATGCAGAGTTTGGGGTCGGTGTGCAAGCGTTGTGGACATGAAGATAGCCAACAGACAGGATTTTCCCCGCGCAGCCTTTGTACTGTGCACACTGTTTTATGCGTTGCTGGTGGCGATCGGTTTTAACGATATCGAAGAAGACGCATTTATCTACTTCAGGTTTGCTAAAAATATTGCTGACGGTTACGGCTATGTTTTCAATATAGGCGGTGAGCATATTGAGGCGTGCAGTGGATTGTTATGGCTGGGTATGATCACGTTACTCACCTGGCTGCCATTGCATCTTGTATTGTCTGTAAAACTATTGTGTTTTGTATTCGGCATATTGTGTATTCGCGAAGTCTTCGTCCTGTCGCGACGTTTTATTGAAGACCGCTTTCTGGCGTTGTTCCCTGCTTTTCTGATGGTCGCCAGCATCCCTTTTTATACATGGTCTGTGCGCGGGCTTGAAACAGCTTTTTACTGGTTTGTCATGTTGTGGCTGGTTAATTGGGTGACCAATCCCGCCAGAGTCCGTTATTGGTGGCTGCCGGCATTGGCATTGCTCAATGCAAGGCCTGAAGGTTTTGTGATGCTGGCGGCGGTGCTGCCGTACCTGTNNTACCTGTTTTTTTGTGAACGGAAAGCATCGGCATTCTGGCTTGGTGTCACGATTGTGGCTGCCGGGTTTTTTGCGGTAACGCTCTGGCGTTTCTGGTACTTCCATGACCTGGTGCCGCATCCTTTTTACTTCAAGGTCAACCCGGATCACGCGCAATCGTTCCGCAATCTGATGACGTATGGTTGGCATTCTGGTTGGGCGCTATTGTTTTTCCTTGCACTCCCGGGTTTGTTCAGGCATTGGCGCAAGCGTGATCTTGCACTGGCTGGTTCGCTTTTTCTGTCGCTCTTGTGGACGGTATTTGTGTTTGAAGACAAGGTATACAATCGCCACACCGGGATTGCACTGCCATTTGTCTATATCTTTTTGCTGATGTTGATTGCGCGCTGGTGGCCAATTGTCAAATGGCCCAGATACGGTTTGCGTCTGTTGCTGGTTGGTTTGGTATTTTCCACCCTTGTGTATTCTCGTTATGTGCACTTCCGTGATTCTCATCCTGCACCGTTTGTGTCAAATGCAGTTCGTGCTGTGGTGAATGCGGAAGTCTATTGGCCAGAAGTATGGCGCCTGATTAAAAATCCGGATGATTTTAATGAAAGTCCCGATGGGCTTGGTGTATTCAATATTCGTTACAATCTTATTGCGTCCGTGGGTGATTTTGTACGGATGAATTATCGGGAAAATGCGGTGGTTGTGTATGACCAGATTGGCCAGGCTCCATGGTATGCGGGTCGCAATACTTTTTTTATTGATAACCTTGGGTTGGGTTATCGTGAAATTGGGCTGGCTCGTTTCCATCAGTCTGCAGAGAGATCAGCTTTGTATGCTGCCTATGAAAAAA
>DDBK01000076.1 GCA_002333095.1 Cellvibrionales bacterium UBA2034 | reverse complement strand
CTTTGTCGCAATCGTTGCGAGTGGAGGCCGCTTTTCACGGTGTGGATGTCTCTGTGCTTTGCCCGGGAGCCATCCGCACGCCGCTATTAAAAAATGGTGGGACGTATGGCAAGCAGTTAGGCGCCACCACCGATGCGCAGGCTTTAGCGGACTGGGAGAAAATGCGACCGATGGATGCGGATATCTTTGCCAGAAAGGCGCTTGAAGCAGTTGCCAAAAAACGGGTCATTATCATTGTGCCGGGCTGGTATAAGCTGCTGTGGTGGTTGGCACGTTTAGCGCCACAGTTGATTCTGAAAGGCTCCTCAACCCAGTACAAAGAGCAGCATCTGGATCGAGAAAAAATGGGTCAGGGTTAATTGTTATGACAGCTGCCTGTGTGATAAGGCAAAAAAAAGCCCGACTCTCTGGGGGGAGAAAATCGGGCAAAGACCATTAAGGAGTGAAACATTCAAGGAACTTACCCTTTGGATAGATTGCTCTACCCAACCTACCTGTCGTGTGGGGGGGGTGACAGGAAGGCGAGGTTAGTATCCATCAATCCCATGGAATATCCAAGCCCCTGTCCCCAACTTTTTGGGTTGCGTGGTTTTGGGGGGGTAAGCTGCTAGAATCTGCCCCCTATAATCTGTTGCTTTTAAAGGGGTTTGCCGTGTTCAGGATCCAGACGTTCAACAAGATCTCAGTCAACGGACTCAACCAGTTCGGGCGGGACCAGTACGAGGTGGCCAGTGAAATGGCGCATCCTGACGCCATCCTGCTGCGCAGCCACAAGCTGGCAGCCGCGGACGTGGGGGGCACTGTGCGGGCTATAGCGAGGGCTGGGGCCGGTGTGAACAACATCCCCGTGAAGGACATGACCGGGCGCGGCATCGTGGTCTTCAACACCCCGGGCGCCAACGCCAATGCGGTCAAGGAGCTGGTGCTGGCAGCGATGCTCCTGGCCTCGCGCGACATCATTGGCGGCGTGCGCTTTGTGCAGGACGAACAGAAGGAGACCGATGACGCGGCCTTATCCAGGCTGCTGGAAGCCGAGAAGAAGCGTTTTGCCGGCAATGAACTGGCGTGCAAGACGCTGGGTGTGGTGGGGCTGGGTGCAATAGGCGCGCTTGTCGCCAACATGGCGCTGGACCTGGGGATGCAAGTGCTGGGCTATGACCCTGCGATCTCCGTGGATGCTGCATGGCGTTTGTCGCACCGCGTGCAAAGGGTAGAGAACCTGCACAGCCTGGTGTCGCGTGTTGATTTTATTTCCTTGCATCTGCCTGTGCTGGATTCCACGCGCGGGCTGGTCAATGCCGAGCTGCTGAAGATGATGCGTCCCGGCACGTGCTTGCTGAATTTTGCACGCGAGGAAATTGTGGATAACGAAGCTGTGATCCAGGCGCTGGAGCAAAAACAGCTTGCAAAATACATCACGGATTTTCCAACACTGGCGTTGCTAAAGAACAGCAATGTGATCCCGATGCCGCATATAGGTGCGAGCACGGAAGAGGCAGAAGAAAATTGTGCGGTGATGGCAGCGGATCAGCTAAAAGATTTTCTGGCGAATGGCAATATCCGTAACTCGGTTAATTTCCCGGCGGTGTCGCTCGAAAGAACAGGCGGTTACCGTCTGGCCATTGCCAACCGGAATGTGCCCAAAATGCTTGGGCAGATTCTGTCTGTGATTGCAGACAACAATAGCAACGTTATCGACATGATCAACAAGAGCCGTGACGATATCGCCTACAACCTGATTGATATCGCGGCCAAACCGGATGACGCCATGCTGGACAAGATCCGCGCCATCGAAGGTATCGTCAACGTCCGCCTGGTTTGACTGTCGCTTGGTTTGACTGTCGCCTGGTTATGATTGGCGGCGTGGGATCAACCTGATCGGCATATCGTCGGAAGGCTTCGGCAGTGGCAGTGTCTGCATCCAGGGATCTTTCTGGTTGGTTCGCTCAAAGTCGAACTTCAGCATGAACTGGTGCAGGAAGCACTTGTATTCCATTTGCGAGAAATGCATGCCAATGCACTTGTGTGCGCCGCCACCGAACGGGTGAAACTGGAACGGGTGTTTTTTATGTTCGCCGCGTTCAAAACGTTCCGGGTCGAATGTGAAGGGATTGCTCCAGTATTCCGGCATGTAGTGAGAGTACCGGGAGAAAATAAACACTTGTGTATTGGCAGGTACTTTGTAGCCGGCCATTTCCACTTCGCGCACGGTGCGGCGCGGCAGTAGCGGCACGGAAGGTCGGATGCGTTGTGTTTCGTTGAACACCATCTGCATGTATGGGCCAGCTTCCAGTTGGTCGTAATTCAGTTCATCCACTCCCAGTGAAACACATTCTTCGTACAGCCGTTGTTTGATCTCGGGATGGCGCACCAGATAATAAATGGTGTGTGTCAGCGCAGCAGTAGTGGTGTCGTGTGCAGCGAACAGCAGGAACGCCATCTGGCCGATAATTTCTTCTTCTGTGAAAGATTCGCCGAGTTCATTTTTTTCCTTGCAGAAATACGTCAACACATCTGTGCCGTTTCCGGCGCGACGTGCAGGAATCAGTGAGCGGATAAAACTTTGCAGCACTTCCTTGCCTTTTAATCCCCTGTGATAAGTGAAGCCGGGCAGGTTGATCGGGCGGATAAACATCAGGCCTTTGACGACATCCAAGAAAGCCTGGTTCAGCTTCTGCATCTGTGCGCCACGTTCCTGCACGCCGACAAAAATATCGGCCGCCACTTCCAATAACAGGTTCTTCATATGGTCGAAGAACTTGATCTCGCTCTCGTTGCGCCATTCACCCATTGCCCGGCGGTAGATGAAGTTGATGCGGTCGGTGTACAGCTGCATGGCGTCATTCTTGAACGCGCTTTGCATCAGCCTGCGCTGGTGGCGGTGATGGTCAAAATCGAGCATCGCCAGATTCTGGTCCATGAAGCGGCCGACGCGATCCTGGAAACCCATCCGG
>DDBK01000077.1:13750-13946 GCA_002333095.1 Cellvibrionales bacterium UBA2034 | reverse complement strand
CGACGTGTGCTGGCAGGAATCAGATCCATAATGGCTTGTGAAACGAGTCGATCGTGAATCACGACATCGGCTTGCTGGATAAGACGCAATGCCTTGATCGTCAGCAGGTCAGGATCGCCAGGGCCTGCGCCGACCAGCCAGACTATGCCGTTGCCCATCTCACGCATCCAGTTCTTTCATTCTTTCCTGCCGCCGG
>DDBK01000077.1:0-13743 GCA_002333095.1 Cellvibrionales bacterium UBA2034 | reverse complement strand
GCCGCATTTCTTCCTTGATGACATCGTTGATTTCCAGCAGCACGCCACGCACATCTGCTGACTGGGTAGGCTCCACAAATAAACCGGTCAGCGGGGTATCCGGTGTCAGATCACCATTGGCGTAGATTTTCCATATTTCCTTGCCGTATTTCGTGTGCAACAACTCAGGCGCGAAACGCCCGAAATACTCGGAAAGATTTTCCAGGTCGCGCTCCAGCATACGGGAAGCGTGNNAGCGTGGTTGTTGTGCGCGGCATCCACAGCTTGCGGCAGATCGATAATGACAGGGCCGTCTGCTGCCAACAGGATATTGAATTCCGATAAATCGCCGTGGACGAGGCCGGCACACAACATCAGTACTACTTGTCTCACCAATAACTGGTGGTATTCACGCGCTTCTTCCGGGGTCAGCAGTACATCATTCAGGCGTGGTGCCGGATCGCCATCGGCATCCACCACTACATCCATAATCAGCACGCCCTCAAAGAAGCCGTATGTCTTCGGTACGCGTACACCGACCGAGGCGAGGCGATAGAGTGCATCCGCTTCCGCTGTTTGCCAGGCAGATTCCTGTTCGCGCTTGCCGTAGCTGGATCCCTTTNNCCTGGTATTCCACGGCTTGCCGGAAGCTGCGTTGGGTAGCTTCCTTGTAGACCTTGGCGCAGCGCACGTGTGAGCCACAACGCACCAGATACACGGCCGCTTCCTTGCCGCTTTTCAACTGGCGCAGCACATCGTCGACAATGCCGTCTTCAATCAGCGGTTTGATGCGATCTGGAATTTTCATGACGCCAGTTTACCTTATACTGCCCGCTTTACCTCCCTTGATGGTGTGAAGATGCGCTCCCTGATTGTGATTTCCCTGCTCTCCCTGTTACTCAGCGCCTGCGGCCAGACCGGCCCGCTGTATCTGCCGAAAGATGAACCGGCTGAAGCCCCTGCGCCTACAACAACCGATCAACCGGTTACCGAGGAATCCACCCCAGAGAAACAAGAGGGGCTCTGACGATGAGCATGCAGTTGCAGGTGTTCACCCACCATCAGGGAGAGTTGTGCGCCGAAAGTGTGAAGTTGTCTGATATCGCGGCGTGTCATGGAACACCGACCTACGTCTACAGCCGCGCGGCTATTACGGCCAGCTATCACGCGTATACCGAGGCATTATCCGGGTGTGATCACCGTGTGTGTTTTGCCGTCAAGGCAAACTCCAATCTCGCTGTGCTCAATGTGCTGGCGCGTCTCGGTGCCGGGTTTGATATTGTGTCTGTCGGTGAACTGGAGCGAGTGCTGGCAGCCGGCGGCAACCCTGCAGGTATTGTTTTTTCGGGTGTAGGAAAACGCGAAGACGAAATTGCGCGGGCGCTGGAAGTTGGCATTGATTGTTTCAATGTAGAGTCGCGCGCCGAGTTGCAGCGAATACAAACCGTGGCTGCCAGGATGAACATTGTGGCGCCGGTATCATTGCGCGTAAATCCGGATGTGGATGCCAATACACATCCATATATCTCAACAGGTTTGCGTGAGAACAAGTTTGGCATTGATATGGTTGAGGCAGTCGATGTCTATCGTGAAGCAGCAACGCTGCCACATATTCGTATCAAGGGTATCGATTGCCATATTGGTTCACAACTCACGGAGTTGACCCCTTTCCTGGATGCATTGGAACGTGTGTTGGGTTTGATTGATACATTGGCTGCAGAAAATATCGTTGTCGAGCATCTGGATCTTGGTGGTGGCCTGGGTGTGAGTTACCGTGCTGGCGATCAGCCACCCACGCCCGGCGATTATATGAAAGCTGTCCGTGCGCATCTCGGCGATAGAAAAATCAAATTGCTGGTTGAGCCGGGACGTTCGATTGTTGCCAATGCAGGCGTGCTCCTCACGCGAGTTGACCTGCTCAAGTCTACGCCTTCACACCATTTTGCGGTGGTAGATGCTGCCATGAATGATCTGATACGCCCTGCGCTGTATCAAGCGTGGCAAAATATCGAACTAGTACGCAAGCACGAAGGAAAATCGCATATTTTTGATATTGTCGGGCCGATATGCGAAACCGGTGATTTTCTCGGAAAGTCACGTGAATTGACGTTGGATGCCGGGGATCTCCTCGCTATCCATGGCAGTGGAGCGTATGGTTTTGTCATGAGTTCCAATTACAACAGTCGACCACGAGCCGCTGAAGTCATGGTGGATGGAGATAAGGTTTTCACGATCCGTTCGCGTGAAACACTGGCTGATTTGTGGCGCGGTGAATCCGTGTTGCCCGCCTAGATATTGCCATGAAATTTTGTTCTTTTTGCGGTGCGGCTGTGCGGGTTCTTGTGCCAGCGGGCGACAACCGTGAGCGCCATGTTTGCAGTGATTGCGAAACTGTCCATTACAATAACCCGAGAATTATTACGGGTTGTCTGCCGGTATACCAGAATCAGGTATTGATGTGTCGACGCGCTATTGAGCCGCGCCTCGGTTTCTGGACCTTGCCTGCCGGTTTTCTCGAACTGGGTGAAACCGTGGCACAAGGTGCAGAGCGTGAAACCGTGGAAGAGGCTGGCGCACAAGTTAACCTGGGTGAGTTGTACTGCATGTTCAACCTGCCGCATATCGGGCAGGTTTACATGATGTATATCGCTGAATTACCTGAGCCGGTTTTTGCGACCAACACAGATGAATCACTGGAAGTGCGCCTGTTTACGGAAGAGGAAATTCCATGGCGCGAATTGGCATTCCGCACCATGTGGCGCACATTGCATCACTATTTTGAAGACCGCAAAACAGGAAAATTCTCTCTGCATGTGGAAGACATAGCGCCGCTGTAATCCGCATCATCCAGCTTTCTGGTAAGTTCCAAAAATCCGGTCACATATCGTCAACACAACCGACACATTTTTTGGCTCCCTACTGGAATGATGGAAATCATGGCAAGGTGAATTGGCAAAAATTTTATCGTAAACCGGTATTTTATAACCGCAATGCGTAACCATGGTGACGGCTGTCAAGGAAAAAGCGGCTACAAAAAACGTCAAGGGATGTATGGGGAACAAAATGCCATAAATGTGGAAAAACACAAATACCGAGAAACCCTCAACAGGATGCACAACCATTGCTGTCCATATGCTCAGGGGAGGGCGGTCAAAGTGATGCACATAGTGCACTTTTTTGGCGTACCACTTATTTTGATGCTCGATGCGATGCCATATATAGGAGGCAAAATCACCCAGAAGGAAATAGAACAGCAAATCCTTGCAAAACTCGATTACTGTGGGGGCGTTTGCGGGAATGTTGAGCTTTACAGGTAGCGGGACAAAAAGAAAAATTGGCATCGCTACAATGTAGAACGTTGAATACCATTTCATCGCTCGCCAATAAACGGCAGCACTTTGCTTTAACGTTAATCGTTTGGTAATAAATACATCAATAATCGAGAAAAATATTCCAGGCACATAAACACCCAGCATCACGGCCGTTAAAATGAACCCCGGCGAGCTTAAAAAGTCACCCCCGTGCCTGATAAAAAAGTCCCATGCGGGCTGTAGTGCCAATTCGCTGTTCATGATTAACCCCTGTTTTTTATAAAACACCCTGCGCGCTATAAAAGCACTATTAACGTACCGTACGGTACGGTACAATGGTTCCCCATGACAAGTCAACCGGCAAATGAACCAGCAACAAAAAAAGGGCGTCCATTGGAAGATGGGCTCCGTAACCGCCTGCTGGACCACACCATCAGGGTCTTGTTACGGGATGGGTACCAGAAGTTCAGCATGAATGCGGTGGCTCAGTCGGCCAAAGCGTCCAAGGAAACCCTGTACCGGCAATTTGGCGACAAGGCAGGCATGCTGCATGCGGCCCTGACAAGGAATGCGACCCTGATTGGCCCCCTGCTGAACGAAGGGCTTCAGGCAACCCAAACCATGGAGGAGAGGCTTTCTCGCCTGGCACTTAACTATCTTCAGGGCTGTCAATTGCCAGAAGCACTGGCTTTGCAGCGCATCGCCTATGCGGATGGTGAAAGAGGTCTCGGGCCAATATTTGCCGAAGAAATTACAGAACACGCCATTGCGTGCATTGTTGATGAGTTCAGGCAATTAGGAAGTGCCCATCCGCGTGAAGATGCAGAAGTTTTTTTAGGGATGATCCAGGGAAAACTGCATGAAAAAATATTGCTGGGTGTCCAGATAGAAGACCTTCGGGAACAAATGGAGTATCAGGTAACCCATGCCATGCGTATGTTGATGCCTTATCTGGAGACGCTGAAAGCCCGCGAAAAATAGCGCCATGATTTCCGGTCATCCAGTGCAAGAATACTATTATGGAAGAATGGTATTACGGATGCCCTTCACAAATACGCCTTACCAGAGTGACATTCACACCATCTTCCGAACATCCAATGCGTGTTTCTATGCCGTATACCGCGCGCAGGTTCTCTTGTGTCAGCACGTCTGACGGTGAGCCACTGGCAAAAATCTTGCCATGCTGGAACAAGTACAGGCGATCACAAAATCGTGCAGCGAGCTCCAGGTCGTGCAGTACCACCACGCCGGCATTGTCATCCTGTGCATGCGCGCGCAACAACTCCATGACATGTAACTGGTGGTAAGGATCCAGTGTGGCGACAGGCTCATCAGCAAAAATTACTTGCGGTTGTGTGGCAAAAATACGTGCGAGCATGACTAGTGTTTGTTCGCCACCCGATAATGTAGTGGCAATGCGGTTGCGGTAGGCCGTCACCTCTGCCATATGCATTGCCTGCTCAATGGCCGCTTTATCCGTGTCGTTACTGCGTTGCCAAACACCCTGGTAAGGCAAGCGACCCAACTCCACAATTCGCTCCACTGTTACAGGCCATTGCGCGCGCGCACCTTGCGCCAGATACCCCATCATTTTCGCGCGCTGCTCGAGCGTAATGCCAGAGAGGTTTTCTCCTTGCCATAACACATTGCCTTGGGTGGCATTTTCAATGCCGCATAACAAGCGCAGCAGCGTGCTTTTTCCTGCGCCATTGGGGCCGATAAGCCCTACCAGTTCTCCTTTGTGCAAGGTCATGTCAATGCCCCGCACAATCTCGACCCCGTCGATAAAAAATTCGAGCTTGTTGCCCTGCAGCAGGGATGTGCCTGTGACAGGATGGCTCATGACCAATAATTCCGTGTGCGCAGAATCAGGTACAGAAAAAACGGGCCGCCCACCAGCGCAGTAACCACGCCCAGTTTCATTTCGCCACCATGCGACAGTACCTGCACGGTGATATCCGCCAGCAACAAAAGAATGGCGCCACCGAGTGCGCTGACAACTAACAGGCGTCGCGGTTGATAGCCAACCAGTGGCCGCAATACATGTGGCACAACCAGGCCAACAAAACCGATTGTGCCGCTGACGGACACAGCGGCGCCGACGCATGATGCAACACCGATCACCATAATCCAGCGCAGTTTTTTTACATCAAAACCCAGAGAGTGTGCGGTTTCCTCGCCTAATGTCAGCGCATCAAGCAGTCTGCCGCAATATAGGATCATTCCCCAGCCTATTGCCGTAAAAGGCAGGATGATCCACACATCCTGCAAACTGCGGTTGGAAACAGAGCCTAGCAGCCAGAAAACAATTTCCTGCATCGCATAAGGATTGGGCGAAAAATTCAGGGCGAGTGCAATCAGGGCGCTACCAATGGCGTTGATGGCGATGCCTGCGAGAATCAGACTGACAATATTCCGCTGTTTTCCTGCCAATATAAAAATAATGATTACAGACAGGAACGCACCGATCAGCCCGCCTGCTGGCAGTATGTACCAACCGAATTGCGTGAGGCCAAAATAGAACACAATAACCGCGCCCAATGCAGCGCAATTGGATACGCCAACAATGCCGGGCTCCGCCAGCGGGTTGCGCAACAAGCCCTGCAATGCGGCGCCAGCCAGCCCAAGTGTGGCGCCAATGATCAACGCCAGTAACGCGCGCGGTAAACGGACATCCCAGAGAATCAATTGTTCAATGGAGAGGCTGTCATTGAATCGATCGGCGAAGCCTTTCAGGATGCTGATATGGGCGGGGCCGGTATGCAATGCACCGACAAAGCACAATGCAGTGACAACTGCCAGTAATAGCAGCAATGCGAAAGGATTGGTTGCCAGAAAACGCTTCATCGTTTCGACGCCAGGTATTCGATAACATCCGCAGTCATAGGGCCGGGGCATGCCCGCAGTCGCGGTGGAATAAACAGGATATTGTCTGAAGATACCAGACGTTTCAATGCGGGGTGATCCAGTTGGGCCTGTGCCAGTGATTTGCGGTTGTAGACATGATTGTCAATCAGAAGCTTGTCCGGCTGCCACAGGAGGAGGGTTTCCAGCGATATTTGTTGAAAGTTCTTGATGCCATTTTCTGTGGCAATGTTGCGGTAACCGGCTTGTATCAGGAAATCATTTTCCAGTGTGCCCGCACCGATGCTGTAGCCGTTGGGGGAAAAAATGGCAATGGTTTGGGTCGGTTTATTGGCATAGCGTTGCTGGGTGTCTGCAATGTTATTCCGGGTTTTCTCAATCAGTGCTTCTGCTTTTTCCGGCTCACCAAACCATTGGCCAGCCAGCCGTAATCCACTGTATACCTCTTCAACGTTTTGCGGCAGCGGTAGCAATTCAACGCGGTAGCCGAGTTGTTTGAGGATGCGCACGGTATCAGGCGAACCAAAAGTGGTACTGATGACCAGATCGGGCTGGAAGCGAATGATGTCTTCTGCTGTGGCATTGTGTTGCGTTATTCCCTGTGCTTCAGCAGCCATGTAAGACGATTCAGCATTGGTGGCTTCATGCGTGAGACTGGCGATGCGGGTGCGTTCCAGCATCAGCAGTGCGAGCTGGTCGGTACACAGGCCGAGTGAAACGATACGTTGGGGTTTTGGGGATGCATCTGCTGTTGCGTATGGCAAATGGGAGGCCAGCATCAGTACACATGCGATGGCGGTGTAGCCCAATGGATGACCCAAAATTTTCATTTTTTCTGGAAGACACTGATGTGCGGGAAATCCTGCCCGCGTAAAAACTCTGCTTGCAAACGGCTCATCACGCCGCGCTCACAATACAGGAGATAGTGCGTCTGCCTGTCGAGTTCTGTATGGCGTTTGTGCAACTGGTAAAACGGCAGTGTCTGTACAACAGCTCCCGGCAATGCCAGTGGTTTTCGCTGCTCTTCATCAGGGTGGCGAATATCCAGGATCACACTGCCGACTGGCGCTTCATAAAAGACATGAATGTTGTCGGCTTGTTGTTGGGTGCGGGTAATCTGGTCGATATTGGTAGAAACGCTGTCAGCGATGGCTTGTTGTAATACTGCAAAATCAAAACGTGTCTCCTCGCGTTGAATTCGTTCCAGTTTTGCCCGTGTTGTCGGTTTCTGGGAAATAACACCGCAATATTCAGGAATGTTTTTTGCAAATACTTCCGTGCCTATTTTTCTGGCGTAATCAATGATATCGGGTTTGTCCATAGTAATCAGTGGGCGCAATACCAGCATGTCGGTTGCTTGTGTGATGACAGAGAGGTTTTGCAAGGTCTGGCTGGAAACCTGTGCTACCGCTTCGCCTGTTACCAGTGCCGGTATTTCCAGTTTCTGTGCCATTTCACTGGCGGCGCGCAACATCATGCGTTTCAGGATTACACCCATTTGCGAGTGATGCACTTTTTCCTGTATTTCTCGCACTACATCTGCAAACGGGACGCTGATAAATTTCACGCGGTGCGAGGCGCCGTATTTCATCCACAGATACACAGCAATTTCTTTTACAGCGATTTCATGCGCATCGCCACCCAGATTGAAAAAGCAGAAATGCGTCAATAAACCCCGTTTCATGGTGAGAAATGTGGAAACAGTGGAATCAAAACCGCCCGATATCAGTGACAACACTGCGTCTTGTGTCGCCATCGGGAAACCGCCAAGCCCTGGATAATCCTGTTCAATCACGTAGAAGCGGTCATGACGGATTTCGACCGGCACATTGATGTCAGGGTGTTTTAGTTTTACCCCGGCAGAGGGACAGTGCTGGTTCAAACCGCCACCAATGTAGCGTTCAATATCCGCAGACTGGAAGTTGTGGTTGCCCAGACGGCGACAGGACACCCGGAAGGTTTTACCGGCCAGCAGCTCGCCGTACACGGCACGGGTGTGCGCAAAGATGCCCTCCCAGTCCACATCCGATGTGTCGGGCTGGTAAAGGGGGAATTCATGCACGCACTGGAAATGGCTGATGCCTGGTGTGCGTTTCAACACGTCAACAATCTGTGCTTGTGTGGCGTCATCTGCCTGGCTACTGATGCCGATGTAATCCCAGTTGCGGTCCATCACGATGTCTGGATCCAGCGGTTTTATCAGTGTGCGCAGGTTATCGCGCAGCATGCGCACCATGCGCTGGCGCACTGGGCGGCTCTTGATAGTAATTTCAGCAAACAGTTTGATGGTGTATTGCATGGGCTGGTGATCTGGGCGGCGGGTGCAGCATTATAGACACCCTGTCTGGAGGATGGCAGGGAGACAGAGCTGGCCACCGTGTGCACTAATATAGAGCGCCAATAATGCGGATGCACCAAAATGGTGCTGATTTGTGCCAGCATGTGGTGCGATGGCCGGTAAACGCTTGAAAGACTCTGCTTTTTTTAAATGCATAAATGGCATATATTTTGCCCCCTCTTGCTAGTCCTATCCGGAAACAACCCTTTCAACCATTGAAAGCTTTTCATTAACAGCAAGTGACACACCGTTCCTTTGGAGGAAACCATGTCAGAGAAAACTCTGAAACTGATCAAAGACCATGACGTGAAGTGGCTCGACTTCCGTTTCACCGACACCAAGGGTAAGGAGCAACACGTGACTTACCCGGCCAAAGGTGCTGATGCCAGCCTGTTTGAGGATGGCAAGATGTTTGATGGTTCATCTATTGCTGGATGGAAAGGCATTAACGAATCCGACATGATCCTTATGCCAGACGATAGCACTGCTGTCCTGGATCCTTTCTTTGAAGAGCCAACGCTCATCTTGCGTTGTTCGGTAGTCGATCCGATCACTCGCCAGGGTTACAACCGCGATCCACGTTCTGTGGCCACCCGCGCTGAAGAATACCTGCGCTCGGTGTATGGCGCTGATGCCTACGCGATCATGGGTCCGGAGCCAGAGTTCTTTATCTTTGATGACGTGAAGTGGAAAGTCGAAATGTCTGGCTGCAGCGTCAAGATCGGTTCTGAAGAAGCTGCCTGGTCTTCTGATCACCCATTTGAAAGCGGCAACACCGGTCACCGCCCAGGTGTCAAAGGTGGTTATTTCCCCGTGCCGCCGGTTGATTCATTGCATGAAATCCGTGGTGCCATGTGTAACGCCATGGAGCAGATGGGTCTTAACCTTGAAGTGCATCACCACGAAGTGGCCACTGCCGGCCAGTGCGAGATCGGCGTTGGCGGCAACACGCTGGTGAAGAAAGCGGACGAAGTACAGATCCTCAAGTACTGCGTACACAACGTGGCGCATGCTTACGGCAAAACCGCTACTTTCATGCCGAAGCCTATCGTGGGTGACAACGGTTCAGGTATGCACGTACACCAGTCCATCACTGCTGGCGGTAAGAACATCTTCGCCGGTGAATATTTTGGTGATGTGTATGCGGGCCTGTCTGAAAACTGCCTGTTCTACATTGGCGGTATCATCAAACATGCCAAGGCGCTTAACGCGTTCTGTAACCCTGGCACTAACTCTTACAAGCGTCTGGTGCCTGGTTTCGAAGCGCCTGTTATGCTGGCTTATTCAGCCCGCAACCGCTCTGCCTCTATCCGTATCCCTTACGTGAGCAGCGCAAAAGCCCGTCGTCTGGAAACCCGTTTCCCTGATCCAACGGCCAACCCTTACCTGTGTTTCGCAGCATTGTTGATGGCCGGTCTCGACGGCATCAAGAACAAGATCCATCCTGGTGATCCAGCTGACAAGGATCTGTACGATCTGGAGCCAGAAGAAGCTGCACATATCCCGACCGTTTGCTCCAGCCTGGAAATGGCGCTGGAAGAACTGAACAAGGATCGTGACTTCCTGACGCAAGGTGGTGTGTTTGACAACGACATGATCGACGCATACATCGCGTTGAAAATGGAAGAAGTTACCAAGTTGCGTATGACTACGCACCCTGTTGAGTTTGAAATGTACTACAGCTGTTAACAGCAGCTTCTCATCAATCCGGTGAGTAGCGAAAAAGCCCGGTTCTGGCCGGGCTTTTTTTTGCCTGCCGTTTAGCGTTACAGTGGGAGACGAGCAAAAGAGGATAGGTTGTCATGATGCGTCATTACGCAATTCGCGGATTTGGTGTTGCCGCTGCGTTTACTCTTCTTTCTGGTGTGTTGTGGGCGCAGGAGAATCCATCGGGCGTGGACGCAATCCCAGCAGAAGGGCAGCCCGCTGCCGATGCCGAACAGATTCCACCGCCACCACCCATCTCGGGCAAGATCGTATACAGAAGCATTGATTCCAGGGGAAAGGTTACGTTTACCGATAACCCTCCTGCTGACAGGCCTTCAGAAGCCATCAGGGTGCAGGCTGCTAATACAATCCCTTCAGAGTTACCTTCTGCTATTGGGGATGATCGCTCCCGTCAGGGGGAGGCGCCTCCTGTGGAGTACACCGCCCTGACCATTATCAGTCCAGTCAGCGAAGAGGTGTTGGGGCAGGACGTTGAAACTGTAACCTTATCCGCCCAGTTAGAGCCGGGTTTGCAGCCCGGGCATACTTTCCAGCTCTACTATGATGGCCAGCCTGTGGGTGGCGGTGAAATGTCTTACACGGTCACAGAGCTGTATCGTGGCACGCACACGGTGGAGGCGAAGGTATTTGATAGCAGGAAAAAATTATTGAAGGCCTCGGATAAATTGAGCTTCCATGTGAGGCGCGTGTCTGCCCTGAACAAGCCGAAGACTGAAAAACTCTTGGACAATGAGCCTAAGCTGGGTGAACCAACCGGTGGTTTTGGCTCGATTGGCGGGGTGGGGTCCTCTGGCGGTGCCAAGGGAGCAGGGAATGTTGGTAGCGCGGGCGGTGCCAGCGGTGCCGGTGGCGCCAGCAGCAGNNTTTGAAAAATGGTATTTCTTCATCGCTTCCGGCAGATGGCAAGTTTCTTGCTGATCATGGAGCTAGTCTCACCGGAAGTGTTTACGGCTCATGATGCCCTCAGTGAAGAACAAAATGTCCCTAGCCGACAGCAAAGTGAATACGCGCCTGTCGCCGATGATTCTTGATCATCTGTCGAGTGCTGTGGTGTTGCTGGATAAAAACCTGCGATACCTCTATCTGAATCAGGCTGCAGAAGGCTTGTTGGCTGTCAGTCACCAGCACGCCTATGGCCAATTATTCTCTGACCTTGTGCGCGATACGGGCGACCTGAAAGCGTCTTTCCTACATGCATTGGAAACGGGCACGCCATTTACCCAGCGTCAGGCTACCCTGACGCTCGGCACACTGCACCAGAACGTGTTGGTGGATATCAGTGCCACGCCATTACCGGAACAAAGCCTGTTGCTGGAAATGCAGGCCATGGATCGTCTGGTGCGCATCAGTCGCGAGGAGGCGATCGTGTCTTCGCAACAGACCAGTCGCCATCTTGCCCGCGGCCTGGCGCACGAAATCAAGAATCCCCTGGGAGGTATTCGTGGCGCAGCGCAACTGCTGGCGCGGGCATTGCCAGATGCCAGCCTCACGGAATACACGCGCATTATTATCGAGGAGGCAGATCGTTTGCGCGATCTTGTCGACCGGATGTTAGGGTCACACGAGCCGCCAGTGATGCAGCCCGTCAATATCCACGAGGTGCTGGAGCGGGTGCTGAGCCTGATTCATGCGGAATACGGCGAATCCATCACTTTCCAGCGCGACTATGATCCGAGCATGCCTGATGTGGAGGGCGATCGCGGCCAGTTGCTGCAGGCGTTGCTCAACATTGTGCGCAACGCGATACAGGCGTTGCATGAAAATCACACGCCGGATGCCGGTATTACCTTGCGAACGCGGGTGCAGCGCCGTTTTACCATCGGAAAGCGCCAGCACCGTCTCGTATGCCGTATTGATGTGCTGGATAACGGACCGGGCATCCCTGCTGAAATGCAGGACACTATCTTTTTCCCGATGATTTCCGGCCGTGCCGATGGCACCGGTCTCGGCTTGGCGATTGCCCAATCGATCATGGCGCAACACCACGGCATGATCGAATGTGAAAGCGCGCCGGGCAATACACGTTTCTCCCTCTATTTACCGCTGGATACCTGATCATGAACATGAATGTTGCCGAGGTCTGGGTCATTGATGATGACCGCTCAATCCGCTGGGTGCTGGAAAAAGCGCTCGATCAGGCAGGTATCGCTTGCCGCAGTTTTGAAACTGGCGATGCGGCACGTCGTGAATTGGGTCGTCACCAGCCATCGGCATTGATCAGCGATATCCGCATGCCGGGTATTGATGGACTTGAACTGCTTCGCACAGTGAATCGGGATTATCCGGAATTGCCCGTGATCATCATGACGGCACATTCTGATCTGGACAGTGCAGTGGCTTCTTATCAAGGCGGCGCGTTCGAATACCTGCCCAAACCATTTGATGTGGATGAAGTGGTCGAAGTCACACGGCGCGCGTTGGCACAAGCCCAGCCGCACGCGGCCGCCGCAGCATTTGAAGAACAACCACCGACAGAAATGATTGGTGAAGCGCCAGCCATGCAAGAAGTGTTTCGTGCGATTGGGCGGTTGTCGCATTCCAATATCACAGTGTTGATCAATGGGGAATCGGGTACAGGCAAAGAGCTGGTCGCGCATGCATTGCACCGGCACAGCCCGCGCAGCAAGAAACCTTTTATTGCGTTGAACATGGCGGCGGTGCCAAAAGATTTGATGGAATCCGAATTATTCGGTCACGAAAAAGGTGCATTTACTGGCGCGGTGAACCAGCGTCAGGGACGTTTTGAACAAGCGGATGGCGGCACATTGTTTCTGGATGAAATTGGCGACATGCCGCATGAAACCCAGACGCGTTTATTGCGTGTGCTGGCTGACGGGATGTTTTATCGCGTCGGTGGCCATACGCCAGTAAAAGTGGATGTGCGAATCATTGCGGCCACACACCAGAATCTGGGTAAGCTGGTGCAGGAACACCGCTTCCGTGAAGACCTTTTCCATCGCCTCAATGTTATCCGCATCCAGTTACCGCGCCTGGCGGAAAGACGGGAAGATATTCCTGCACTGGCCCGATTTTTTCTCAATAAAGCAGCGCGTGAGTTGGGCGTAGAAGCAAAGACATTGTTGCCGGAAACAGAAGCAGGCATGAGTAAGCTTGATTGGCCGGGCAACGTTCGCCAACTCGAAAATACCTGTCGCTGGCTCACGGTGATGGCGCCGGGACGTGAAATCCATATAGCAGATTTGCCACCCGAAATTCTGGAACAGCAATCAGAGAGTGGTGTTGTATCTGGCAATTGGGAGCAGGCACTGCGCGGGTGGGCAGAAAAAGAACTGGCGCGCGGGCATGAACGCTTGCTGGACGAGGCCACACCTGCATTTGAACGCATCATGATCGAGGCTGCATTGAAGCAGACGCTGGGTCGTCGCCGTGATGCAGCCGAGTTGCTGGGCTGGGGGCGCAACACGCTCACACGCAAGATCAAGGAACTGGGCATGTTTGTAGAAGGGGAAGACGAGGAGGAGTGATCTGACTACAATCCGCAAACATTTACGGATTGGGCAG
>DDBK01000177.1 GCA_002333095.1 Cellvibrionales bacterium UBA2034 | reverse complement strand
GTGTTAAACCATAAAAATCCGAGGCCTGCGCCAATAAATGCTCCGCAAAATACAATGAGCTCACCCGTTCCTTCTACATAAGGAAGGTTAAGGTATAAGGCAAATTTGACATGACCAACCAGATACGCCAGCACTGCCAGCGCAGCTGCAATCATCACCGATGGCATAATTGCAAGACCGTCCAGACCATCCGTCAGGTTGACAGCATTGCTGGAGCCAACGACCACAAAGTAAACTAGCGGTACATAAAACCAACCAAGGTCAATGGCTACATTTTTGAAAAACGGCACGAACAACTGTAACTCAACCGGGCTGGTTGCAGTGTTATACAGAAACAATGCAGCACCCAGACCAAACACTGATTGCCAGAAATACTTCCAACGTGATGGCAAACCTTTTGAATTTTTTTCTACCACTTTCCGCCAGTCATCTATCCAGCCGATTGCAGCAAAACAGATCGTGGTTAACATGACCGCCCAGACATAGCGGTTGTCCAATTTGCTCCACAATAGGGTGCTAAGACAAATTGACAGCAAGATCAACACGCCTCCCATTGTAGGCGTACCAGATTTCCCTAGATGTGACTGCGGACCGTCGGTGCGTACAGACTGCCCAATCTTGAGCTTCTGCAAATAAGCAATGACAGCAGGCCCCATCAGTAACGAAAAAACCAACGCAGTCAACACGCCCATGATGGCGCGCAATGTGAGATATTTGACAACAGCAAATACACCAAGATACTGCGCAAGATAATCAGCTAGCCATATCAGCATGGCGCTCTCCCCGACCCAACAAGTACATCCGCCACACGATCCATACCGGCACTGCGAGAACCTTTAATAAGAAATACAGAGTTTTCGTTTGCTTCTTCAAGGCAATAATTTGCCAATGACTCCCAGCTATCAAATTTTTTCGCTCCGCTACCAAAACTTTCTGCTGCGGCCACAGATAATTCTCCAGTCACCAAAAAATGCTCTATCCCTGATTTTTTAGCATACATGCCAATATCTGCATGCATGGAACGAGCATTCATTCCCAATTCACCCATATCACCCAACACGAGAATTTTTTCTCCATCACATGCTAGCAATGCATCAATTGCCATACGCACGGAAGCCGGGTTTGCGTTATAGCTGTCGTCAATCACCAGACAACCATTAACCCCGCGCTTGCTTTGCAGGCGCCCCTTATAAGGTCTGGCGATTTGCAGCCCGGAGACAATATCGTTAAAACTTATACCTGCCGCCATACAGCAGGCCGCAGCAGCCAGCGCATTGCCTACATTGTGTCTCCCAAGGAAAGACAATGTGACACTCTGGCTTTCATCCGCTACATTCAGTACAAAAGACATACCGTCTATTGTCTGCCTGATGTCAGACGCGTAAACATCTGCTATTCCATCTATGGAATACGTAAGGACGTTAAACCTGTCTCTTAACTCCGCTGCATTTTCTGAGGTCCACGCATTGTCCAGATTGATAACTGCAGTACCACCTTCTGACAAACCTTCGAAAATCTCTTTTTTACCTCTGGCAACATTTTCAATAGACCCGAAGCCTTCAATGTGCGCAGCTGCAACAGTAGTGATTAATGCAACATCAGGGCGGACTATCCGGGTTAAATAGCGAATTTCACCCAAGGCACTTGCGCCCATCTCGATAACAGCCATATCGTTTTCCGGGGAAAGCCCCAGAAGTGAGAGCGGTACACCTATGTGATTATTCAGATTGCCTACTGTCACCAATGGACAATGATGCTGCGAGAGAATGGCGGAAATCATTTCCTTGGTAGTAGTTTTTCCTGCGCTTCCGGTCAACCCGACAATTTTTCCTTTAAACAATGCACGGTTTAATTCTGCGACTTTTCCAAGTGCATGCACAGTATCTTTCACTTGCAGCTGGGGCATGGGAACTGCTGTGTTGGAATTTTCAACCAGCGCAGCTACCGCACCAGACTGTTCGACCGCAGGCAAAAAATCATGCGCATCGAAGCGCTCTCCCCTTAGCACAACAAAAAGATCGCCTGATTTTACTTTTCTGCTATCAGTGCAAACGCCTGAAAAACATACATCTTTGCCCGACCATTCCGTTTTACATGCCAGAGCAACAGCAGACAATGTCATCGTTTGCATCATGCAACACCACCCGCCAAGACTTTGCGCCGCACAGCCAGCGCAGAACGCGCTTGTTCAACATCTGAAAATGGCAATTTTTTTCCATTTATCTCTTGATAATTTTCATGTCCTTTACCTGCCAGCAACACCACATCCCCCGCACCGGCACTGCTAATGGCATAGACAATTGCCGAAGCCCGATCTTCTACCACCTTATAATTTCCATCGGGGAATCCAGCTATAACATCAGCGATAATGCTGTCCGGGGACTCATCACGGGGGTTATCACTTGTAACCACTACCCTGTCAGATTCTGCTGCTGCCACCGCAGCCATTTGCGGCCGCTTGCCTCGATCACGATTACCGCCACATCCAAAGACACAGAGCAATTGTTTCTGTGCCTGCTCCCGTAACGCTGCAAGCACTTTCTGCAAAGCATCCGGCGTGTGTGCGTAATCAACCACCACCAGTATGTCATCACTTCCATCGCTAATAATTTGCGTGCGTCCCGGCACGGCTTGCAACTGCGCCACTACATCCAACACAGTTTGCAAACGCATGCCGTGAGCACACAGGGTGGCAACCACTGCAAGAACATTGAGCAGGTTATATCCCCCCGGATACCTACTCTGCAGCGCACCCCTCCCCCAGGGCGTACGGATACTGGCATGAACTCCTTGCCCAGTTACCTCATAACGCTCCACTCCGAGATCGGCCTTCTTGTCATTCAACGCATACGTCAAGAGATTGACGCCACTGCCGCGTAACTGACCTGTCAGTTCTTTTCCAAAACTATCATCAGCATTTATAACGGCATGCTGTAATTCAACGCGCGCAAATAGCTTCTTTTTAGCTGCAGCATACGCTTTCATATCAAGGTGGTAATCGAGATGATCGCGCGATAGATTGGTAAATATGGCTGTGTCAAATTTCACGCCATCAACACGGTTCTGATCCAATGCATGCGACGACACTTCCATCGCTACCATTTCAACATTCTTTTTTAGCATAGCGGCCAGCAACCGATGATTACTGAGCACATCGGGTGTTGTTAGCCCCGTCTCTTGCAGAATAGGCTCTGATATCACACCGCAACCCAGTGTACCAATCACACCAGCCTCACCTGCCACTTGCCTCCAGGCCTGCGCCAGCCAGTGCGAGCAAGTAGTTTTACCATTTGTGCCAGTAATGCCGATTACTTTACAAATCCCTGATGGATCCCCATAAAAATCAGCAGCAATTTCGCCAAGCTTTCTAGGTAAATTATCAATCGCATAGATTTTTCTTTCGGCACTTGTTTTTTCACTGCACGCACTATCAATGACAATTGCCGATGCGCCATTTTTCAATGCCTGTTCAATATGCAAATGAATATCTGCATCACCTGATAGCGCAAAAAAAATATCATTCGCGCAGACTTTTCGACTATCAAGCTGCAAATCAGCCAGCGCCACCCCATCCAGCGCACTACCTATCCATGCTTGCATGCTGGCAGCCGACTTTTTCATGCTGCAACCTTGCTACTGGCTGCCACTATTTTGGCATCCGTTGATTTCTTGTCCGCTGTTTTCTGTACTGCAGGAACTGGTGGCTGCAAATCATCAGGTATCACGCCCATGAGTTGCAGTACACCCTGCATCAACTGGCCAAATACCGGTGCAGCCACTTCACCACCGTAATATTTACCGCTAGCCGGTTCATCAATCATTACCGCCATCGCGTATCGGGGATCACTGACAGGCGCTATTCCGGCAAACATGGCAACGTAGCGGTCTTTGCTATAACCACCAGGTCCTAATTTGTGCACCGTGCCAGTCTTTCCNNCACACGGAATCCCGGCACGCGCGCACGCGTTCCCGTGCCTCCAGGCTGCGTAACAGCCTCTATCATCGGAATAACCTGCTGCACCACTGCCTCCGGCACAGCCTGTTCACCCGACTTGATGCCGTCCTGCCGCAACAGCGACACAGGCCGGCGGATACCATGGTTCGCAAAAACACTGTATGCCTGTGCCAGCTGCAATGTTGTCACCGACACACCATGGCCAAAAGCCAATGTTGCACGATCAAGGTCGCGCCAGCGCTGGTAACTCGGCAGCACACCGACACTTTCGCCAGGAAACCCAGTGCCGGTTGCCTGCCCCAACCCAAAACGGTGAAACATATTTCTTACAGCATTAGGCTCCATAGACATCGCAATTTTGACAGTCCCGACCTGGCTGGACTTTGCAATGACCTTCGTTAAATCAATCACACCGTAGTTATTATGATCTTTTAAAACTTTTCCCTGGATTGTGATATAGCCAGGATTGGTATCAATGATCATTTCGGGTCGCCACTTCCCACTCTCAAGAGCAGCAGACATCGTCAGGGGCTTCATAGTGGAGCCCGGCTCAAAAACATCCACAAGCGAGCGATTACGCATTTGCTGGGGCTTCACACCCGCACGGTTATTCGGATTGAACGATGGGGAATTTACCATAGCGAGAATCTCGCCAGTTTTCACATCAATAACGACGGCAGATCCTCCCTGTGCATTAAAATCCGTTACAATTTTCTTAAGAATAGTATGGGCAAAATATTGCAGCCGGAGATCTATGCTGAGCGCGAGATCTATCCCATGCTGTTCAGGTTGTTGCAATCCAAGATCTTTAACAATCCGGCCTTTTAGATCTTTCACAATACGACGCTTGCCTGCCACACCAGTCAACGCCTGATTGAATCCCAACTCAATTCCTTCCTGCCCCACATCATCAATATTGGTAAATCCCACAACATGGGCAACCACCTCCCCTGCAGGATAAAAGCGCTTGTACTCACGCCGGCCATAGATGCCATCAATTTTTTTAGCCAACACCTCTTCTGCTTCTGCTGGTGACAGATGTCTCCGCAGATACATAAACTCTTTTCCGCTGTATTGCGCCATTTTTTCGCGCAACTCCTGCTCACTCCATCCCATCACACGACTAACTGCGTGCCAACTATCTGCATCCTGCCCCAATATTTTTGGATTTGCCCAGAGCGTGATTACCGGCGTACTAACCGCCAGCGGCTCACCATTTCTGTCGGTTATCATCCCGCGGTGCGCCTGAATATTTTCCGTACGCACCATTCTGGCTTCGCCCTGCCTTTCCAGAAATGCATGATTCATCCACACTTGATGGTCGGCTAACCGAGCAACAAGCAAAACCGCCAGTAAAACCAGAAACCCACCAAGAAGTCTGAAACGCCAGCTATCACTATTCATTACTAGAGAATTTTCAGGATCAATTCTTTTTTTATTGGCTGCAGTTTTTTCTGGACCTGTATTTTTAATTGCCATCACTGCACCTTTACAACAGTGATCTGGCCTGGGCTCGGCGCCTGCATTTCAAGGCTTGTCAGCGCAATGTCATGAACACGGCCATACGCAGCCCATGTGCTTTTCTCTACCAGATACTGCCCCCACAAGACTTGCATGTCACGCGCCTCGGCCCGCAGCGTTTCAAGCTCCGCAAGATGACGTCTGTTTTCAAACGCCGATACAATAACGCCCAGCGATGTACCCATAACCGACAACACCAACAGCACCAGACAAAAAAGCCCGAACAGACTTATTTCCAGGTTTTTCTGCTCGTTTTGAGCGCCTATCATGCGACGGCACCTGACTGCGCTGCTTTATCTGCATATAATTTTTCAGCAACCCGTAGAACTGCACTACGTGATCGTGGGTTTTTTTCAATCTCCTGGTCGCTTGCTTTTATAGCCTTGCCTATTAATTTCAGCGTACGGCCTTCTGGATCACCCATGACTGGAATATGGCGTGGCAATTCTCGGCCACGACTCTGCTCGCGAAAAAACTGTTTTACTATCCGGTCTTCTAGTGAATGAAAAGCAATAACCGCAATACGGCCACCCTCTTCTAATATATCCAACGCATCAATTAAAGCTTTTTTCAGTTCGCCCAACTCGTCATTAATAAAAATCCGGATTGCCTGAAAAACTCGCGTTGCAGGATGTTTGTGTTTTTCCCATGCAGGATTGGCTGCAGTTACTACCTCTGCCAGCTGCAACGTGCGCGTGAAAGGCGCTTCACTGCGTGATTTCTCGATAGCTCCTGCAATCCGTTTTGCATAGCGCTCTTCTCCATATTCCCTGAATACCGCTGTCATTTCTTCCACAGAAGCACCGTTGATCCATTCAGCGGCACTGATGCCTGCTTCCGGATTCATTCGCATATCCAGCGGACCATCCTGCATAAAACTGAATCCACGACCAGCATCGTCCAGCTGCGGCGAAGAGACTCCAATATCCAGCAGAATACCGCTCACTTTACCAAGCAGATTCCTCTCGGTTATTACTCGACGCATATTGCTAAAATTGCATTGTTCAATTTCAAAACACGGATTGTCAGCGTATCGCACGCGCGCATGCGCCACTGCTGCAGGGTCACGATCCAGCGCAACCAGGCGGCCCTTTGCCGAAAGACGCGATAGCAACAAAGCGCTATGACCACCACGACCATACGTTCCATCCACGTAGATTCCATCCCCAGCTACTACCAGCGCATCTACCGCTTCATGTAGCAGGACGGTGGCATGGTCAAAGTCACTCATGGCTCGCCCTAGAAGGAAATAGTGGCGATAGCATCTGGCAGCTCAAAATCGCCACTGACAGCGGTTTCAAGACACTGTTGCCAGTTGTCTTCACTCCAGAGCTCGAATTTTTTGCCCTGCCCCACCAGTACCAGTTTTTTGTCGAGCTGGGCATATTTGCGCAACGAAGGCGGCAGCAACACACGTCCATTGCTATCCAGCTCCAGCTCACTGGCATACCCCAGCAGCAAACGCTGTATGCGGCGCACCCCGGGGTCTGTACTCGGCAGCGCTTCAAGTTGGGATTCCAGCACCTGCCAGACAGGTAGCGGGTAAATGCGTAAACAGGTGTCCTGAATATCAATTGTGGCAACCAATTGCCCACGGCACAGCTCAGCCAGCACCTCGCGGTACTTGGCCGGAATGGCCAGCCGTCCTTTCGGATCGAGATGGATTTCCGCTATGCCTCTGAACATAGAGCTGTCTTTCCCTGGGTTTGGGTCACAGCGAATCCAATATTCGCCACTTTGACCCACTTTTTACCACAGAGGTACACTATAGAGAGCAAAAATCCTTGTCAAGCAAGCTTTTCACACGTTCTCGACAAATCCCCGCACGTTGTCGCCATATCCCCGCACGTTACACGCATTTTTGCAGCCAGCAAAAGTCATAAAAATCAGAAATATGCGAAGCAAACCTAAAGTAAAACCTTAGGTTTGCTCCTGGTCGGGAAAGAAATAGGGTGTTAAAACAAGTATAGGAATTTCAAGAAAATGCGGAGTCGGCCGATAAGCCGG
>DDBK01000124.1 GCA_002333095.1 Cellvibrionales bacterium UBA2034 | reverse complement strand
CGTTGTTCTTGGACTTGGACATGGTGCCCACGCCCTCGTAGTCGATGGGCGTGCCCACGGGCAGCAAGCCATCGCCGCTCTCGGCAGCGTTTTTGAGCCTGGCGCCCACCACCTTGCCGCTGGCCTCGAGCACGTGCTCCACATCGTGCGGCCAAAAGTAGTCTTTGCCGCCCTTGTCGGCTTTGCGCGAGTAGATGTGGTTAAGCACCATGCCCTGGGTCAACAGCTTGGTAAACGGCTCATCCACCTTGACCAGGCCCAGGTCGCGCATGACCTTGGTCCAGAAGCGCGCATACAGCAGGTGCAGGATGGCATGCTCGATGCCACCGATGTACTGATCCACCGTCATCCAGTAATCCGTCTCGGCATCGACCATCGCCTTGCTGGAGAACGTACTGGCATAACGGGCGTAATACCACGACGATTCCATGAAGGTATCGAAGGTGTCGGTTTCATGTTCAATGGCTTTGCCATCCAGTTCCGTCTTGCGCCAGTTCAGGTCGGATTTGATCGGCGAGTTCACGCCATCCATCACCACATTTTCGGGCAACAACACTGGCAGGCGATCAAACGGCACGGGAATCTCGCCGCCTTCCGGTAAATTGAACATCGGGATCGGTGCGCCCCAATAACGCTGGCGTGAAACACCCCAGTCGCGCAGGCGATAATTTAATGTGATGCGGCCTTTGCCGAGATTTTCCAGCTTGGTAGAAATGTTGTCGAAGGCGGCATCAAAATCCAGGCCATCAAATTCTCCGGAATGGATCAATGTACCTTTCTCGGTAAATGCTGCGCTGCTGATATCGGTGTGCTCACCATTGGCAGCAGTAATCACTTGCTCGATAGCAAGATTGTATTTTTTCGCAAATTCATAATCACGCTGGTCATGTGCGGGTACTGCCATCACCGCGCCGGAGCCGTAATCCATCAACACATAATTCGCGACCCACACCGGCACTTCACGACCAGAAATCGGGTGCAATGCTTTCAAGCCGGTATCGAAACCTTTTTTCTCCATGGTTGCCATATCCGCTTCGGCAACGGACTGTGTTTTGCATTCAGCGAGAAAGGTTTTCAGTGCGGGATTGTTTTGTGCAGCAGCTTGCGCAATCGGGTGTTCCGCGGCGAGGCTCACATAGGTCACGCCCATCAGCGTATCAGGGCGCGTGGTGTAAATCTCGAATGAATCATGTTCGGCTATTTCAGCAGATAGATCAAAACGCATCGTCACGCCGCGTGATTTTCCGATCCAGTTGCGCTGCATAGTCTTGACTTGCTCAGGCCAGTCCTGAAGTTTGTCGAGATCAGCCAGCAATTGTTCAGCGTATGCGGTGATCTTGATAAACCACTGCGGGATTTCCTTGCGTTCTACCAATGCGCCGGAGCGCCAGCCGCGACCGTCGATCACCTGTTCATTGGCGAGTACGGTGCAATCGACAGGATCCCAATTGACGGTCGACATTTTCTTGTAGACAAGGCCTTTTTCGTACAGGCGCGTGAAGAACCATTGTTCCCATTTGTAGTAATCCGGGCGACAGGTGGCGATCTCGCGTGACCAGTCATAGCCGAAGCCCAGTGATTGCAGCTGGCCTTTCATGTAGTCGATATTTTCGTACGTCCATTTTGCTGGCGCGGTGTTGTTCTTGATCGCTGCATTTTCTGCGGGTAAGCCAAACGCATCCCAACCCATCGGTTGCAGCACGTTCTTGCCCTGCATGCGCTGGAAGCGGCTGATCACGTCACCAATGGTGTAATTGCGCACATGCCCCATGTGCAGTTTGCCGCTGGGGTAGGGGAACATGGACAGGCAGTAGAACTTCTCGCGGCTCGCGTCTTCGGTGACCTTGAAACTCTCCTGTTCGCGCCAGAATTGCTGGGCTTCGGCTTCAATGGCGCTGTGGTGATACTGCTCGTGCATGGTGGAATCGGTCCCGGTCTGGAATGGCTGGTAGGAAAGGAAGCGATTATAGAGGATTGTGGTGGGCTGGGGGTTGTGCAGGGGAGGGATGGGAGAGTGCCACCCCCGATGCTATTCTAGGCACCTGTTGATGATGGATATGGATATGTCTACGCGAGCCCTTCGTTCCAATGGTGCGCTGTCCAGCGGCCTGCTCACCACCCTGTTTTTCCTGTCCGGTTTTTCTGCCCTGCTGTATCAGGTGATATGGCAACGTATGTTGGGCCTGTTCTCCGGAGCAGATGTTTATTCAGCCACCATCATCGTATCGGCTTTCATGTTGGGGATGGGGTTCGGCAGCATTGTCGGTGGTTATCTGGCTGACCGGTTAAACCAGTACAAGTGCCTTATGTTTTTTGCGTTGGCCGAACTGGTGATTGCCGCATTTGCGATCAGCAGCAAATGGATCTATTACGATCTGTTGTACCAGACCTGGCCGGAGCTCGGCGGCTCATTTCTCACGTTAAGTGTTGTGCTGTTTATCAGTTTGCTGATCCCGACATTCTGCATGGGGGTCACGCTGCCTTTGCTATCCAAGGCGCTGACCCGTTACCTGGGTGAAGCCTCTTTCAGGATTGCGGCACTGTATGCCTTGAACACGCTGGGAGCAGCGTTGGGTGCGTTAGTCGCAGGGCTTTACCTGATCCGTCATTATGGATTTGAAACCAGCCTGCACGTAGGGGCGGTGCTCAATGTCAGCGCTATGTGCGGCGCTGCGTTGTTGGCGCTGTTGCTGAGGCACACAGCTTACTGGGATATAAAAACCGATGACCCCGNNCTGATATACGGCCTGTCCGGTTTTATTGCATTGGGGCTGGAAATCGTCTGGTTCCGTTTGCTGGGAGTGATGCTCAAGTCGACAGCGTTTACTTTCAGCATCATGCTCGCGTATTTCCTGACGGGCCTGGCGGTGGGAACGGCGTTAGGAATTTTCTTTTCCCCGCGCAGTCGCCATCCCGTACACCACTTCCTTTTACTGCAAGCTGGCATTGCGGCTTATGCGGTGTTGTCACTTTCCCTGCTGATTCATGTGGTGGACCAATGGCCGTCGATGGCATTACTGTGGCAATATTTTTCTTCCCCCATCAATTTCCCGTTTGCATTCAAGCTGAGTGAGGCAACACCGGAGTTTATTGCCCTGTATTTTTATGTAGTGCCATTGCTGATGGTGCCGCCTACCTTGCTGATGGGTGCCAGCTTTCCCTATTTGCAGCGCATTAACCAGACCAGCCTGGGTGACATAGGTAAACGGGTTGGTGCATTGCAGGCGGCAAATATTCTCGGTTCAACCCTGGGCGCCATCATGGTGGGTCTCGTGTTCCTGCATTATGTTGGCAGCGCCGGCACATTGAAAATATTGTTGTTGCTGGGTGTCGCTTACTGGTTTCTGCTAGCGCGGATATGCACGGGAAAATTACAGAAAAGCCTNNATTACAGAAAAGTCTGGCTGCGATAACGGGACTATCCATTGCCGCACTCGGATTTTCTGTTATTCCGTCCGCAGATAATTTATGGGCGAAATTGCATGGCACAACACCGGAAAATGCATTGCAGGCAGAAGATAATACGGGGGTTTCTTTTATACGCGGCAATATGCGGCATCCAGCTGCAACAGATGTTTCTGCCTATTTCTTTATCAATGGCGTAAACCAGAGCGCGATTCCTTTTGAAGATGTTCACACTGCATTGAGTATGGTGCCAGCCATGCTGCATCCGTTGCCAAAAGATATATTGATTATCGGTCTGGGGTCAGGAAACACCATCTGGGCTGCAGGCGGCAGGCCGGAAACCGAGCGCCTGGTGAATGTGGAAATACTGGGTTCCCAGCTGAAAAACCTGGTGGACATGCACAACCTGAAACCCTATGCCGGTGTGCAAACCTTGCTGGATGACAAGCGCTTCCAGTTTGTTGCCGATGACGGCCGCGCGTGGTTGATGCGCAGTGGCCAGACATTCGACATTATCGAAACCGATGCGTTGCGCCCGCAATCGCCGCATTCTGGCAACCTGTATTCCAGTGAATATTTCACGCTGCTGAAAAACCATCTCAAACCGGGCGGCTATGCTGTTAACTGGATTCCCACCGGCAGAACCATCCAGACATTCCGCTCGGTGTTTCCCTACACGCTGAACATCGGTTTCTGGATGTTTATCGGCAGCGACCAGCCCATCCAGGTTGACAGGGCGCTGGCGCTGGCGCGTGTGAAAAATCCGGTGACGTATGATTACTACACCCGGGCAGGCATCGATCCTGAAAAACTGCTGCTATCAGAGTTGGACAAGATTGTTGATCAGCCACAGGAGCGTTGGACGCAACCGGGTCTGGATATCAATTACGATCTTTTTCCCAAAGATGAATTTGAAAAGCCTGAATAAGTTTTTGATTCAAACGATTGTCAGGCTGCCCTGATTCAGTAATGCCAACAGTAATTCCCGGTCGTATTCGCTGCTGCATTCTTTGGCAGTGATGCGCCCATGGCAGATGGCTTGCGCCAGTGCCGGTGTGGTGCAGAGCATGGCGCCATCCACGTACAGGTCTGCGTTCTCTTCATCCAGCCGGTGATACGCAAAGCGGCTGGCGGGATGGTGTTCTACCACTAGCCCGTTTTTTGCAGCCAGTTTTTTCACCAGTTGTTTCTCGTCCAGCGTCTCTTCCGGTTCTTCGCGATCCGGATTGCGTGGCTCAGTGGCCAGTTCGCCCAGTGCTTGTGCCAGTGCTGTTCGGATGTCATCTTCCGACAAGGTTTTCCAGATCGCCATCAGGTTATCCACTGCGCTGTTGTTGATGCAGAACGGGTCGCTGTCGATAGAAGTTGTTGTATCGCGATAACGTAAATTGCCCGGTAAGGTTTCAGCAATATTTTCCAGCGCTGCCTGCACGATTTCCTTGTGCGATGCGGCGCGGAAACCGATGGAGATCGTGATGCAATCATCACCCACTGCAGTGCCCCAATGTGCCACGCCGGCTGGCAAATACAGCATGTCGCCGGTGGCCAGTGTGTAATCTGCTTCGGTATGGAAATCTTTCAGCAGTTTGATTTTATCGTTGTCACGCAATGCTGAGTTTTCATCGCAACGCTGCCCCACTTGCCAGCGGCGTTTGCCACTCGCCTGCAACAGGAACACATCGTAATAATCGAAGTGTGGCCCCACACCGCCGCCGTCAGTCGCGTAGCTGATCATGATGTCATCCAGCCGCCAGCGCGGCAGGAAATCAAACTGCGCGAGCAATGCCTGGATCTCAGGAATCCACTGGTCTACCGACTGCACCAGCAGCGTCCAGTGCGAAGGTGGCAGCGTCTTGAAGCGCTTGGCCTTGAATGGCCCCTGTTCGCATTGCCAGTCAGTCTGTTGCGCATCCGTGATGATCAGGCGCGCTTCGCCCTCCGCTTCACAGGCGATGCCACAGAGGTCGTTGCCGTCAATGATGCCTGCCACAGCGGGCAGTGCGGCTTTCACCAGCAGCGGTTGTTGTTGCCACACGGTGTCGATGAATTGTTGTGCGGTAAGCTGGCCGAGAATAGAGGCGGTCGATTTCTTGTTCATGATCGTAATGGCCAATAGGTGAAGTGAGGCGCGCTTTGTATCATGGGCGCACCTCAAGGGGAACAAACGATGGCCTACGGCGCCGACATTACCCGCACAGACACCTGGCACCGCTACCGCAAGGGCATGTGCGACACCTGCATGGCCGGTTGCTGCCAGTTGCCGGTGGAGGTGCGCATACCGGACTTGCTGCGCATGGGGTTAGTGGATGAGTTTGAAGCGGGCGAACCACTTAAAAACATCGGCAAGCGATTGATGAAAGCCGGTGTGGTGCAACACCTCAACCCGCGCGATGGCATCTTCACGCTCGCGCAACATTCCAGCGGCGATTGTCTGTNNTACCTGCCGCAACCATCCGGGTATTGGTCCACGCCCGGGTTTTTGTGCATATCAACCGAAAACCACATGAATCCAGCTGGGTTAACGGAGTGTCCCGCATGAGCATTTCCCTTCGCAAACAGCGCGACCTCTCCATCAGTGCGGCCAGTGGCCTGGTAATAGTAGGGGATGCCGTGTATGTGATTGCAGACGACGGGCTGCATGTGCACGCGTATTCCCTGAGTGATATGCAATATGAAAAGCGCATCCGTTTACTGGACGGCCAGCTGCCTTCAGGAAATTCGCCCGCCGATAAAAAAGCGCGCAAGAAACAGAAGCCGGATTTTGAAGCGCTGGTGCGTGTGCCTGCGCAGAGCGGTTTGCCACACGGCGCATTATTCGCGATAGGATCTGGCTCAAAATCCAACCGGCAGCAGGGCGTGTTGGTGCTGTTCCGTGCAGATGGCGCNNCAACATCGAAGGCGCACTCATGCTAGGTGAGCAGCTCGTACTGATGCAGCGCGGCAACAACAAACATCCACAGAGCGCGCTGGTATATGCCTCCCTGCAAGACGTATTGCAGGGCAATGCCACATCAAAGGTGGTGTGTTACACCTTGCCCGCCATGGATGGCATCCCGCTGGGTTTTACCGACGGCATCGCACTGCCCAATGGCAGCATCCTGTTCAGCGCAGTGGCAGAAAATACTGATGACAGCTTTAATGATGGTGCCTGTGCCGGCGCAGCGATGGGTATCATCAACGCACAAGGCCAGCTCGTGCGGTGCGAGTGGCTGGCAGAGCCGCACAAGATTGAAGGCATCGCACTCGATGCCAGCGGCACGTGTCTTTATGCCGTCACCGATGCGGATGATCCGACGGTGCCGGCAGCATTACTGGAAATCGTCCTGGAGGGATGGCGGCAATGACAAACGCATTGGGAAATACACGTTACCTGGCAGATATCCGGCTCTCGGATAACGAACAGGTTGTCTGGCAAGGCGGTGCCGAACGCACGGGAGTGCTGATGGAAATCCTGCAGACAGTCACAGGGCTGTTGTTAATGGCGCTGGTGCTGGGCGGCATGTTGAATATCGACAAGCTGCTCTACAAGAGTAACCCCGCCTATGTAGAACCCGGAGTTACGCAGCAAGCTACCGGGCAAAACAAATCCGGTAAAACTCCGGCAGTGATCCTCAACAGACCAATGCTCGCTGTGTTCGGTGCAGCAGGGGCATTCCTGTTTTTTGGTGGTGGCCTGCTGGCTGCACATCTAAAGGTTCGCAATTACTGGTTTGTGGTTACTACCGAGCGTGTTTGCATACAGAGTGGCATTATCAACATTCAAGTGGCCACTATTGATCTCGACAAAGTGGTATCGATTGTCGTCTCGCATTCGCTGTGGGACAGGCTGTTCGATACCCATTCCATTGAAGTGATACACGCCGGCGGCAAGCAGGTGCAACCTAACGGCGTATCATTTTTTAATCCGTATCGCATCCAGTACGTATCCAACCGACAGCAACTGCCCACAGAGCTGCTCGGCCGCTGGCTCCCGCGGGACAACCAGGCATAAGCAAGCGTAGGGGCGCCGCTTGCTGCGCCCTACAGGCTCACCTCCTGCGCCTTCGGTGTGATATAAAGCCCCACAAGCAAGGAAAAACCTGCAGGATGCAGACCGCAAAGGGAACACGCGTCCATGCACTGCCCGTTCTGCCAGATTCCACCCGAACGCATCATTGCGCAGAACGAACACGCCTTCGCCATTCGCGATGCGTTTCCCGTTTCACCCGGCCACACGCTCATCATCCCCAAACGCCACGTCGGTTCGTTTTTTGATACCACGCAGGAAGAAAAAATCGCGACACTTGAATTGCTGGATGAGGCCAAAGCC
>DDBK01000152.1 GCA_002333095.1 Cellvibrionales bacterium UBA2034 | reverse complement strand
GACTTGTATGGCGCAAAATCCCTGCAGGATTCATTCATTGGCATCCCTGGAAGGCTGCTTGATTTTGTTGAATCACTTGGCGCCTCTCCATTTTTCCCGAATGAGAACCGAACCGGGAAAATCGCCTTGGGTGCCATCATGATTCTACTGATGGCGGTTGTCCTGCCACAAAAAAACAGCTTCCGTTCACCTGCGATCGCAGGGCTTTTTCTATTTTCACTGGGCACACTATTCTTGACCTCCCTATTTCGTTATTCCGCAGGAGGCAATGATGGCTACCAGATTTTTACATGCACAATGATGGCCTGCCTGTTCATTATGGCTAGCAGCAACATTAAAGATAAACACGGCCCATTCCTGGCTGCAGTGACACTAATAATGGCCGCACTGTTTAACCTTAACGCAGCGAACCATAACTACAATTTAATGTTGCTGCATCGCCAGCAAGCAGCAATCAAGCTTGAAGAATTTCTTGTTACAGGAAACACCGATCCATGGCGTTGGGAAAATATGTTTTTGCAAGCTGGCATTTCCAGCAATGTTTACAGACCCCTGCAATCTCACCAGACCCTTGAAATCCCGCAAACCATTAAAAAACTGGATTCGTGCCCCACTACAGAACCCGAAATCATCCGCACTTCAACAGAAATCCTCACNNGATACAGAAGGTGTTTTTTTGAAAAAAAACATGCCCGGGATTTTACTATGCGGGCATGACAACTACCTTATAACATTGAAAAAAGCCCCTTCGATACGCACACAAATAATTCCAGAAAATTCCATAAAACTTCTATTAGACAAGCGGAAATTTCCCAGGGGGAATTACGCAATAAAAATAATGCAGGACGGTAATATCTTTAACACCGGACAATCCATATCTATCGCCACACCGCTCCCATACGAAAAAAACATGGAAGATTGCATAGCCATAAAAAACCTTTTACAACTAAAGGCATTTTCTCCCATTCCGGAATATTTTTGCGGCAAAACTTCGTGATACGGGGGCTATAACGATTCAGCCGGCTGGCACCGGCAAGCCCTGCGCAGCGTAGTGTTGTGCGACATAAGCCTCTAACTGACCTGCTGCAATGGCGGCGCGCAACCCGGCCATCAGGCGCTGGTAGAAACGCAGGTTGTGGATGGTGTTCAGTTGCGCACCGAGAATCTCGCCGCACTTGTCCAGATGATAGAGATAGGCGCGCGAGAAATTCTTGCAGGTATAACAGTCACAGGTATCGTCGAGCGGACGCTCGTCATGGCGATACTGCGAGTTTCGCAGCTTGAGTTTGCCAAACGGCACAAACAGATAAGGGTTGCGCGCATTGCGGGTCGGCATCACGCAATCAAACATATCCACACCGCGGCGCACGGCTTCCACCAGATCATTAGGCGTGCCGACACCCATCACATAGCGCGGCTTGTCAGCCGGCATGTGCTGCACGACCTGATCAAGCACATGCAGCATTTCCTCTTTCGGTTCACCCACAGACAAACCACCGAGTGCATAGCCGTCAAAACCGATTTCCTGCAATCCGTCGAGTGAATGGCGGCGCAGGTGTTCGTACATACCACCCTGCACAATACCGAACAATGCTGACGTATTGTCACCGTGTGCTTCACGCGAACGTTTCGCCCAGCGCAATGACAATTCCATCGAAATCCTCGCTTGCTCTTCTGTCGCGGGATACGGTGTGCACTCGTCAAANNCGGGGCTGCCGTCTACCGGCGAACGGAATGACACACCTGCCTCGTTGATCTTGCGCAGTTTGCCAAGGCTCCACACCTGGAAACCACCGGAATCCGTGAGAATCGGTTTTGGCCAGTTCATGAAACCGTGCAGGCTGCCAAACCGCTCGATCACTTCCGTGCCGGGACGCAACATCAGATGGAATGTATTGCCCAGTAAAATTTCAGCGCCAATATCCAGGATGTCGCGCGGCGGCATCGCTTTGACTGTGCCATACGTGCCAACCGGCATGAACGCTGGCGTTTGCACATCGCCACGCGGAAAACGCATCACGCCGCGACGCGCTGCGCCGTCAGTCGCCAATAATTCAAATTTCATGTGGCATTCACGTGTCATTCAGGCATTTCCTCTGCTGCCAGTGCGTTACGTGTGATCCACATCGCATCGCCATAACTGAAAAAACGGTATTGCTGCGCAACAGCTTCAGCATAAGCGCGCATTGTATTGGCATAGCCGGCAAATGCCGACACCAGCATCAACAAAGTGGATTCCGGCAAATGGAAATTGGTAACCAATACATCCACCACACGAAAAGTGTAGCCGGGATAAATAAAAATAGCGGTATCGCCACTGAATGGCTTGAGTTCCCCTTCACGCGCTGCCGTTTCCAGGCAACGCACAGTGGTAGTGCCGATGGCAATCACGCGTCCACCGCGCGCATGTGTCCGCGCAACAGCCTCACACACGTCGGGTTTCACTTCTATCCATTCGCTATGCATGACGTGATCACGGATATGCTCAGCCCGCACCGGCTTGAAAGTCCCTGCGCCAACATGCAAGGTAACAAATGCTGTGTCTACGCCACGTTCTTTCAACGCAGCCAGCATCGCTTCATCAAAATGCAGACCGGCAGTGGGCGCAGCCACTGCACCGGGAGTTTGTGCATACACCGTCTGGTAGCGCTCCTGGTCCTGCTCTGTGTCGGCACGCTGGATGTACGGGGGCAATGGCATGTGGCCGTGCAGCGCCAACCATTCATGCACTGTGTGCGACGGGTCAAACCGCAGGTGAAACAGATCATCCACCCGGCCGATCATCTCGATCCGCAAAAGGTCATTGCCTTCGCCAAACAGGAGTTCCGCCCCTTCCTTCGGTGCCTTGCTGGCCCGCACATGCGCCAGCACGTCCTGCGCACCCAGCACGCGTTCCACTAGCACCTCCACCTGCCCGCCGCTGGGTTTGTGCCCCAGCAGGCGCGCCGGCAAGACGCGGGTGTTGTTGAACACCAGCAGGTCACCGGCCCGCAGCAAGGCTGGGAGCTCGCGGAAGATGCGGTCGCAGGGGNNTGACCAGCGCCAGCAGATCGCGGAACCCCCGGTGCGCCAGTGCACCCGTCTCACCCTCCAGACACAGCAGACGGCTGCCTGTGCGCTCAGCGCAAGGCTGGGCAGCAATCAGGTTCTCGGGCAAGTCATAGTGGAACAACTGGCGGCGCATGGGAGTGATCGACAGGCTGTGGATGGTGTCCGGGGGCGGCATTGTTCCATATTCATTACGAAAATGGTTCACCGCCAGCAGATTGCCCTGCTATCCCCCCTGCTATAGAATGCGCGCCTCATTGCCGGAATGGCGGAATCGGTAGACGCGCACGACTCAAACTCGTGTTCCTAACGGAGTGAGAGTTCGAG
>DDBK01000103.1 GCA_002333095.1 Cellvibrionales bacterium UBA2034 | reverse complement strand
GCCGAGGGCATAGCCAAAACCGATTGCTGCCTCTACGGATTATCGCGCTCAGGTTTCGACGAAGCATTCAGCGACAGGGCTGATATCCGCGCTACAGTCTACGCCTCACTGGCACGGATCATCGGTGACAGGCTGCGACAAACCGGAAAACAGTTGCAGGCACTGGAAGAACGCTAGAAAAACAGCCCCACGGATGGGCCGGTAATTACGCTCCAATCGAGCAAGACTTCGCGGCGCACAATTTTCAGACCGGCTGGCGTATCACGCAAGTGATCATGCCTTCTGGCAGTATAAGTATGGTTATCCTGCCCGTAGCGACTGAAATACAACAGCAGATTACTGTACACATCAATCCCATCGCCATCATGGGTGGCTTCGATATTGCTCACAAACCGCCGCGTGCGAGCCGGCGGGTTATCCGTCCACGAATTCATCTTGAAAGAACGCATGACACGGATGCTGAGTGTCAGGTAATTGTCATCGCGAAATGGCGGCTCAAGACCGCTGCTGATTTCCTGTTCCAGCTCCAGCAACGCTTCTGTGCCGCGTTTGGCTGGATCAAGAAATGGCGTGTGGCGCGCAGGTATACGGTACGCCACATCCTCCGCCAACAAAGACAGCCATTGCTGGAATTGCCGCTCATCCAACAAACGTGCTTCGTGATAATAAAACTGGCTGATACGATGATGCTCTTCCAGAGAAACCATCCTGCGATCACTCATGACTTTTTCTCCGCCATGCCTGCTGCGATATCATCACGCCAGCGCAAATAAAAATCACGGGCGTAATGTTCGTCGTAACAGGAACTGACCATGCCGGGCAATTCAGGATGCGGCCTTGCATCCCCCAGACCCAGTCCATAGTAATACGGTGCATCGTCAGCCACTGCAATGGCATTGCCTATCACTTGTTGCGACCATGCTTCAGAATCTTCCTGTTCCAGCATGCCGCCAGGCCCGAAGAAAAATGTGTAATTCACGCGCAGTTTTTCCTTGATGTGATCCGGCGCATCCGCATCAATCACCCACCATGACCAGTATTCGATTGCATTCGGTCCGCGTGGATGGCTGATACGGATTGTATTGTTACCCCACAGATAGGAAAAATTGGGATAGACACTGTAGGTCAATGGCCGCAAACGACTGCGCACTTCACCAAGACGCGCAGCCACTTCCTGCTGGCGCTGTAACAGATAGGCATGCACCTCAGGATCAAACGACGCGATGCCATCGATCCCCCACATGCACTGATCCGGCGGCGTGCCAGGCGGCATCAGGCGCACCGCAACGCCGTGCCCTGCTTTCGGCACCACATTCATACCGAATTGTTCCAGCTCTTCAACTTGCGGTGTATTTTTCAGCAGCGAACCGTGCAGGAATGGCCCATGGCCAACATCACCCAACTGGTTTTCCACGGGCAATTTCCAGTTCCCGCGCAACTGCCATTTGTGTGCCGCGCCAATCACTTCCACGCCACCCGGGTAACGGTCAAACATGCAATCCAGATAAAACCGCATGTCTCCAAGATAACTGTCGAGTGATTCAATCGACGGATCCATGCTCGCAAATATCAGCCCGTTGTAACTCTCTACACGCGGTACTTTTTTCAAACCCAGTTTTTCTTTATCCAGTTTGCTGCAGACTTTTTTCTCTTGCGGCACAGCATCCAGCCTGCCATCAACAGTGTAAGACCAGTTGTGATATGGGCAGACAAACCGTTTGGCATTACCAAAATCTGCCCGGCAAACCGGCACGCCACGATGACTACAGCTATTGATAGATACATGAATCTTGCCATCGTCGCCGCGCGCCACAATCACCGGCGTTTCGCCCATGTAATTGGCGAGAAAATCTCCCGGTTTGCGCAACTGACTTTCATGGCCTACATATAGCCAGCTGCGGGTAAAAATCTGCTGCTGCTCGATAAGGTACAGTTCAGGGTCGCGGAACACCCGGCGACTGATCAGGCTGCCATCATCGCTAACGAGTTGCTGTAGATTCATCACCATTGACACATTCCCTGCGAATACTTGATTTCGACCATTGCACAACAAGACAACATCCGGTGCAATGGCAACCGTCCATTACGCACTTCTTACCAAGAGACTGGCAATGTTATGAAAACTGCCGATATCCGCCGTGATTACCAATATGGCGAACTGCACCGTCACGATCTGGCTGATGATCCGTTCAGCCAGTTTGAGCAATGGCTCACGCACGCACTCTCTGAACCCGGCATCCCCGATCCCACCGCAATGGTTCTCGCCACCGTGGACGCCCATGGCCAACCCAGCCAGCGCACGGTATTACTGAAAGACCACAGCGCTGCCGGTTTCACGTTTTTTACCAATCTGGACAGTCATAAATCTGTCGACATGGCAACACAACCGCGCGTGTCATTGTTATTCCAGTGGCTCACACAGAGTAGGCAAGTCATTATCAGTGGCACAGTAGAACGCACCGAACGGGCGATTGATGAAGCCTATTTTGCCAGCCGGCCGCGCGCCAGCCAGCTCGGTGCCTGGGCTTCCCACCAGAGCCAGACGCTGCATGATCGGGAAGCACTGGATCATGCGTTTGAAGCGCAGGTGGTGCGGTTTGGCGATGGCGAGATCCCCTGCCCACCCGAATGGGGTGGCTGGCGGGTTACACCAGTCCGCTTCGAATTCTGGCAGGGTCGCCCCAGCCGGCTGCACGACCGTTTCGTCTATACGAAGCACGGCAACAAATGGGTTATTTCTCGCCTGTCTCCGTAAATCTCCCTATGCCTGACACACCTGTCTAGACCATAATGCAGCCCATAAATTTATAACCCTTTCTATCAACCTAGGAGCATCACCATGCAAACCCCCATCGCAAAAAAACTGGGTATTGAAGTACCCATCTTTGCCTTCACCCATTGCCGTGACGTTGTTGTCGCTGTCTCCAAGGCTGGCGGCCTTGGCGTACTCGGCGCTGTCGGTTTTTCTCCTGAAGAACTGAAGCAGGAACTGGACTGGATCGACCAACACATCGGCGACCATATCTACGGCGTGGACATTGTTATCCCGCAAAAGTACGAAGGCATGGGTGAAATGGATCCCAAGAAGCTGGAAGAAACCCTGCAAGCCATGGTGCCGCAGGAACACCACGACTTCGCTGCCAAACTGCTGGCTGACCACGGTGTACCAGAATGGCCAGAGAAAGAAAAAATGGGCTTGCTGGGCTGGAACGAAGCTATTGCGACCCAACTGGTTGATGTAGCACTGACCCGTCCAAAGTGCCGCCTGATCGCCAACGCGCTCGGCACGCCACCAGCCGACATCATCAAACGCATCCAGGACAGCGGCCGTCTGGTCGGCGCACTGTGCGGTAAAGTGAAACAGGCTGTACAACACAAGAAAGCCGGTCTGGACTTCATCATTGCCCAGGGCGGCGAAGGTGGCGGTCACACGGGCGACGTAGGTTCTATGGTGCTGTGGCCACAAATCATTGACGCAGTGGGCGACACCCCTGTGCTGGCTGCCGGCGGTATCGGCAACGGCCGTCAGGTACTGGCTGCGATGGCAATGGGTGCGCAAGGCGTATGGTCTGGCTCATTGTGGTTGACAGTTGAAGAAGCTGATGCCGAACCGGCACAGAAAGAAACCCTGCTCAAAGCCACTTCCGAAGATACCGTGCGTTCACGCAGCTGGACCGGCAAACCTTGCCGTATGCTGAAAAACGAATGGACCATGGCGTGGGAAGCAGAAGGCAACCCGAAACCACTGGGCATGCCACTGCAAGGTCTGGTGACTGGCGATGCTATCCGTCGTACACACAAATACGCCGGTGTGGCTGAGTGCCAGAAAGTGGCGTTCAACCCTGTTGGTCAGGTTATCGGCCAGATCAACCATGTCGAGAAGAGCGGCCAGGTGGTGATGCGTTTGCTGACCGAGTACGTGGAAGCGCTGGAACACGTCAACTCACTGATGCCGGATGCGTAAAACCAACCGGTTTGATGGGACTGGAAAGGGTCGCTTCGGCGGCCCTTTTTTTATTGGCTTCCATCTATAAGCTCTGCAGGCCATCTTTCTCGATACATTTCATACCAATACTTTTAATACCAATACTTTTCATATCGATACTTTCCGTATCGTAATAACCGAAGACATGCCTTTTTCTCGACAATCAAGTCTCGACAGCACCGGCGAAAGTACGCAACATAGCTGCCACCAGCCACCCCATTCCAGGCATTCCCATGTGGGTAGTGATTCCCGTTAAAGATCTAGAGAGCTGCAAAAGCCGGCTCGCGCACGCCCTTCCCGACCATGCACGACCAGCCCTGATGGGCGCGTTGCTGGGAGACCTGCTCAGCATGCTGAAAAGCTGTGGCAGCATCACTGGCATTGCTGTTGTCACACGCTGCAGTAAAGCCACACAACTGGCGACAACGTATGGCGCTGAAGTCCTCACATTGGAAAATGACCGCTGCCTCAATAGCGGTGTCACAGCTGCCATCCAGGAACTCACCACGCGCAATATTCCTGACGTTCTGGTACTG
>DDBK01000111.1 GCA_002333095.1 Cellvibrionales bacterium UBA2034 | reverse complement strand
TACCGCAATGGTTTCCGGATTCGTTCCAGTCCATGGGCCGTATCGGTGTGTATTATGAAGCGGCAACCGTCATTATCTCCCTCACATTGCTCGGCCAGATACTGGAATTGCGCGCGCGCTCAAAAACCTCTGCCGCTATCAAATCGTTGCTCGGGCTTGCGCCAAAAACAGCGCGTCGTTTGAATGCCGACAGCACAGAAGAAGACATTCCACTTACCCATGTGCATGTGGCGGATCATTTGCGTGTGCGGCCAGGTGAAAAAATTCCTGTCGATGGCGTGGTGCTGGAAGGCAGCAGCGCGGTGGATGAATCCATGCTGACAGGTGAGCCATTGCCCGTTAGCAAGAAGCCTGGCGACAAACTGATCGGCGCCACCATCAATACCACTGGCGCACTGGTCATGCGTGCAGAAAAAATCGGTTCGCAAACAGTGCTCGCACATATTGTCCAGATGGTGGCACAAGCACAACGTTCGCGCGCACCGATGCAACGCATGGCGGATGTAGTCGCTGGCTATTTTGTGGCCGGCGTGGCTGGCGCGAGTGTATTGACGTTTCTGGTGTGGACTTTTTTCGGCCCCGATCCCGGCTGGGTATACGGTTTTATCAATGCCGTCGCTGTATTGATTATTGCTTGCCCTTGCGCATTGGGGCTGGCGACGCCGATGTCAATTATGGTCGCGACCGGCAGAGCGGCTGCGCAAGGTATTTTATTTCGTGATGCCGCAGCTATCGAACATTTGCGTAATGTGGATACTTTGATAGTCGACAAAACCGGCACATTGACAGAAGGAAAGCCGGTCTTTGATTGCGTTGTACCAGCCACGGATTTTACTGCAGAAACAGTTTTGCAATTGGCTGCCAGTGTGGAACAGGGCAGTGAACATCCGCTCGCAGCTGCCATTGTGCAGCAAGCCCGTTCGCAAGCATTGTTATTGCATACAGCGACAGCATTCCAGTCTGACACTGGCATGGGTGTGACAGGCGTTGTCGCCGGAAAAAATCTCGCACTGGGCAATGTTGTGTTGATGCAAAAGCTCGGCATTGCTACAGACAGTTTGCACGATGATGCAGAAACTTTGCGCCGCAACGGCGCGAGTGTCATGCACTTGGCTGTGGATGGAAAACTTGCCGGTTTGCTGGCAGTCTCTGATCCGATCAAGAGCAGCACCGCCGATGCCTTGCGTTCACTGCGTGCAGCCGGCATACGCGTGGTGATGGCCACCGGCGACAGCGTCACCACGGCCAATGCCGTTGCACAGACACTCGGCATCACGGAAGTGCACGGCGAAGTGACACCGGCAGACAAACTGGCGCTGGTAGAAAAATGGCAGCGCAGCGGTGCGGTGGTCGCGATGGCGGGTGATGGCATCAATGATGCGCCAGCGCTGGCGAAAGCCAATATTGGCATTGCCATGGGCACCGGCACGGATGTGGCGATGAACAGTGCGCAAGTGACACTGGTGAAGGGTGACTTGCGCGGGATTGTCACAGCGCGCGAATTGTCAGTCGCCACCGTGCGCAATATGAAACAGAACCTGTGGTTCGCGCTGTTTTACAATGCGTTGGGCGTGCCNNCTGGCCGCTGGTGTCTTGTACCCATTTACTGGCTGGTTGCTGTCGCCGATGATTGCCGCCCTGGCCATGAGCCTCAGCTCTGTTTCTGTTATTTCAAACGCACTGCGTTTGCGTGATTAAGATTTTTTATAAGGCTTTTTTATGGAATCCCTCCTCGTCTCCACCGGCGTGGTCGCCCTGGCTGAAATCGGCGANNCGTCAACCATGGCATGGCCGGCGCGCTCGGCGCCTGGATCACCGCCAGCATCAGCCCTGAAGTCCTGCGCTGGGTACTGGGCGCATCTTTTATTGGCATGGCCATCTGGACGCTCATTCCCGACAAGATCGAAGAAGAAGAGACACAAATCGCCAGTAAGTTAGGGGTTTTCGGCGCTACATTGGTCACGTTCTTCCTGGCAGAAATGGGCGACAAAACCCAGATCGCCACCATTGCCATGGCCGCGCACTACGCCAGCCCGCTATTGGTGGTGATCGGCACGACGCTGGGTATGTTGATCGCTGACGTGCCCGCTGTCTTCGCCGGCGACAAGCTGGCTGCCAGAATCCCGATGAAGCTGGTGCATTCCATTGCGGCAGCCATTTTTGCCATACTCGGCATAGCGACATTACTGGGCGCCGGTGCGACACTGGGGTTCTGAATCCACACGTCCCTGTCAGGAATATTTGTGACTACCGATACCGACCCACAACTGGAACAGATCAGTGCCGATGCCGAAGCCGGTGATGCCACTGCACAATTTATCCTCGGCGGCATGTATGAAAACGGCGATGGCGTGGCAGAAGATCTCACGCTCGCCCGGCATTGGTACGAAAAGGCAGCGGCACAAGGTTTTGCGGATGCACAATTCAATCTCGGTGTGATGTACGAAACCGGCAACGGTGTAAAAGCTGATTATGCACAAGCCCGACACTGGTATGAAAAAGCCGCGGCACAACAGGATCCCGCTGCACAATTCAATCTGGGATTGCTGTACGCCGACGGCATGGGTGTGCCGCAGGATTACGCGCAGGCAAAGATCTGGTGGGAAAAAGCCGCCGCACTGGGTGATGCCGATGCACAAGCCAATCTCGGTGTGATGTATGCCGAAGGCCAGGGTGTGGCGCAGGATTTTGTCAAAGCCAAAGACTGGTATGAAAAAGCTGCAGCACAAGGCGACCCGGATGCGCAATGCATCCTCGGCGATATGTACGCAGACGGGCAAGGCGCGCCACAGGATGATGTGATTGCTTACAAATGGTTCAGTCTTGCTGG
>DDBK01000193.1 GCA_002333095.1 Cellvibrionales bacterium UBA2034 | reverse complement strand
ATCTGGAATTTCGTCTGGTGGCGGATGCCAATACACCGCCATCACAGCGTGAGCGTTTCGGTTTCCGCAACCAGCCAGGCCGGGATTACGAACTGGAAGAAACAGTGATTGTGACAGGCGATCAGGTAACGGGCGCAACGTCGGCGTTTGATACGGAATCGGGTTCGCCACAAGTGAATATCACGCTGGATAGCAGTGGCGGCGATAAAATGAATCGCGCCACGCGCAACAATATCGGCAGGCCGATGGGCGTGCTGTTTATTGAAACCAAAGCTGAAATGCAAAAACAACGCAAGCCCGACGGTACCGAAGAAATGGTGCGCGTACCGAAAACAGAAAAAAACCTGATCAATACGGCCACCATACAAAGTGCGCTCGGTGTGCAGTTTCGTATTACAGGGTTGGATAGCGCAGCAGAAGCGTCTGAGCTGGCCTTGTTGTTGCGCGCCGGTGCATTGGCAGCTCCTGTTTATTTTATTGAGGAGCGCACTATTGGACCTTCACTCGGTGCAGACAATATCAGCCGGGGTTTTCATTCAACGCTGTGGGGATTTGCTGCGATTGCAGTTTTCATGGTGATTTACTATCACCTGTTTGGCCTGGTGTCGGTGCTGGCATTGGCATCCAACCTGGTGTTGCTGGTGGCGCTGTTGGCTTTGTTGCAGGCTACCCTGACTTTGCCGGGCATTGCGGCCATTGCGCTGACCCTGGGTATGGCCATTGATGCCAACGTGTTGATCAACGAGCGTATCCGTGAAGAGCTGCGCGGGGGTGCAAGCCCCGGGGCTGCCATCATGGCTGGCTATGATCGTGCGTTTGGCACCATTATCGATTCGAATGTCACCACATTTATTGCTGGCTTGATGTTGCTGCTGTTCGGGTCTGGTCCGGTACGTGGATTTGCGGTGGTGCATTGTCTTGGCATCCTTACCTCGATCGTTTCCTCCGTGGTGATTTCGCGCGCGTTGGTTAACTTGATCTACGGACGACGCAAACAACTGGCCAGCTTGTCCATCGGTCAGATCTGGAAACCCACTGGCACAACTGCTGCCCCTGCCAAGCGCGCCTGAGGAGAATTGTCATGGAACTGTTTCGTATCAAAAAAGACATTCCCTTCATGCGGCATGCGCGCATTTTTAATGCGCTGTCGTTGGTGGTTTTCCTTCTAGCAGTTTTTTTTCTGGTCACGCGGGGATTGCACTTGTCGGTAGAGTTTACCGGCGGCACCTTGGTAGAAGTGCGCTACCAGGAAAATGCTGATCTGGATAAAATCCGTGAAGCACTTAAAAAAGGCAATTTTGGTGAATCACTGGTACAGAACTTCGGCTCGCCAAAGGATGTGATGATTCGTGTGCCGCTGCTGGAAGAGGGTGATTCCAGACGGCAAGGTGAACTGGTCATGGAATTGCTGGCAGCGCATGCGCCAGGTGGCGCGTTGCAACGCGTTGAATTTGTTGGCCCGCAAGTGGGTAGTGAGCTGGTAGAAAAAGGGTTAACTGCGCTCGTGTTGGTGGTCTTTGGCATCATCATTTACTTGTCGATGCGTTTTGAATGGCGTTTCTCGGTGGCAGCTATTCTCGCCAACTTGCATGACGTTGTGATCATTCTCGGATTCTTCGCTTTCTTTCAGTGGGAATTTTCGCTGTCTGTGTTGGCTGCGGTATTGGCTGTGCTGGGATATTCCGTTAATGAATCGGTGGTGGTATTTGACCGGGTGCGTGAAACTTTCCGCGGCCGCCGTGATCTTGAAACCACCCAGGTGCTGGATCACGCTATTACCAGTACCATCTCACGCACGATCATCACCCACGGTAGTACCCAGATGATGGTGCTGTCCATGCTCGCGTTTGGTGGTGAAACCCTGCATTACTTTGCCATGGCATTGACCATCGGTATCTGCTTCGGGATTTATTCATCTGTGCTGGTGGCGGCACCGCTCGCGCAGATGTTTGGTATCAGTCGCGAACATTTCATCAAACTGCCACCTTCAAAGGAGCACATTGAAGGCGAGGTCATTCATCCCGAGCCTGATATGGCCGACTTTCGCTAACGGATAATGTATATGGCTTATCGCGCAGACATGATGTTGGGGCCGGTGATTGTGGATGTCGCTGGCTTGTCGCTAACAGATGAAGACAGGACGCTTCTGTGTGAGCCCTGGGTGGGCGGCATTATTTTATTTACGCGCAATTACCAGTCTGTGGCTCAGCTACGCGAGCTGGTGGCACAGATTCGTGCAGTGCGTCCGGAATTGCTGGTCTGTGTCGATCAGGAAGGCGGCCGCGTGCAGCGTTTCCGCGACGGTTTCACCGCCATTCCCCCCATGGCAGATATTGGTGCAGTGTATCGCCAGGATGCAGAGCGCGGTGTAAACCTCGCGCGTGCCTGCGGTTGGTTGATGGCAGCCGAGCTGCGGGCGTGCGGTGTTGACCTCAGTTTTGCACCGGTGCTGGACCTCGATGACGAACGTTGTGCAGTGATTGCCAACCGTTCATTCTCGATTGATCCACTGGTGATGAGTGTATTGAGTGAAGCGTTTATTGATGGCATGCATGATGCAAATATGTGCGCTACAGGCAAACATTTTCCTGGCCATGGCGCTGTGACGGGCGATAGCCATTTCGAGACACCTGTAGATGCCCGGACACTGGATGCGATTCTTGCTGACGATGTGCTGCCGTACCGCAATTTGTGTCAGCAAGGCAAGCTGGATGCGGTGATGCCTGCGCATGTTGTTTACAGTGCGGTGGATAAAAACCCTGCCGGTTTTTCACCTTTCTGGCTGCAGGAAATACTCAAACAGCAATTGCAATTTGATGGCGTCATATTCAGTGATGACCTGACTATGGAAGGCGCTGGTGTGATTGCCGATATGGCCGATCGCGCACATGCCGCATTGGCAGCTGGTTGTACGGCGCTGCTGGTATGTAACCAACGTCCGGCGCAGCTGGCCGTGGTTGCAACATTGAAGCAATCTACCCTGCAGCCTGCCAGTAATTTGCAGCGACTGAAACGCCCGTTTGCCTGGCCGGATCTGGACAGCCTGCGCAATACGGGTGAGTGGATAGAATGCCATCACCTGTTGCAAGAGGCGCTGGCGCTGTGACAGTTTCATTGCAAGAAGTTGATCTGGTCTGGCGTGAAGCGGATTGTCTGTTCAACCGTGAAGAAGTGCGCGCTGCCATTGATGTAATGGCTGAAAAAATTACGGCTCAATTGAAAGATACCAATCCGTTGGTGTTGTCATTGATGAGTGGCGCAATGGTGATTGCTGGCAAGTTATTGCCAAGGCTGGACTTCCATTTGCAGCTTGATTACATCCATGCCACCCGTTACCGAAACCAGTTGAGTGGTGGCAATGAAGTGCACTGGATTGTGCGCCCGCGTCATGAACTGGAAGATCGCACCGTGTTGATTGTTGACGATATCCTTGACGAAGGCATTACACTGAACGAAGTGATTCACTGGTGCAAACAACAGGGTGCCAGGAAAGTGTATAGCGCGGTGTTGGTGGAAAAACATCATGACCGCCGCCAACCTCCGGGACTCAAAGCTGACTTTGTAGGGCTTGATGTGCCGGATCGCTATGTATTCGGTTACGGTATGGATTACAAAGGTTATCTGCGCAATGCGCCTGGCATCTACGCAGTCAAGGGGCAGTGACGTGGCGATTGCAATTATTGGCGGTACAGGTCTCGATCAGCTGGAAGGGTTTCAGCTCGAAGAAAAGTTGGTGGTCAACACGCCATACGGTTCGCCTTCTGCGCCGGTTCTCAAGGGAAGTTTTCATGGGAAGGCTGTGTATTTTCTCGCGCGTCACGGCGAACACCATGAATGGCCTCCGCATCGCGTAAATTATTGCGCCAATATTTTTGCATTGAAAAAACTCGGCGTTGAACAGGTTGTTGCGGTGAATGCTGTCGGCGGTATTCACCATGATATGTGTCCTGCTGCGATATGTGTGCCAGACCAGATTATTGATTACACCTGGGGTCGCATCCACACTTACAGCGATGACGAACATTCACCACTTGAGCACATAGACTTTACCTTTCCCTATGCCGAGCGTACGCGTGAACTGTTGGTGCGTGCCGGGGATGCAGCAGGCATTTCTGTACTGGCGCGCGGCGTATATGGATGCACACAAGGTCCGCGTCTGGAAACCGCCGCAGAGATTGTGCGCATGAAACGGGACGGTTGTGATCTTGTGGGTATGACAGCTATGCCGGAAGCGCCGTTGGCGCGCGAGATTGGTCTTGATTATGCCAGTCTCTGCGTGGTGGCTAACTGGGCGGCAGGTTGTACCGATGAATTGATCACCATGGATGCGATCGATGCCACACTCAAAGTAGGCATGGACAATATTCGCAAGATTCTGCAACAAACACTCATGCAGCTTTAAAAAATTATTCTAATTATTTCCTGTTTTATTTCCTTTATTAAAAATAGTTCCTTCCAGCATCTGCACAAAAACTCCCATCGCTGTTGTGAGGCTGGTGCCCAGTAAACCGTACTGGAACAAGGCAACGCCAACGCCGCCACCAAGGAACGCTGAGATCAGTGCATCAGTATTGGCATCAGTATTGATTTCACCCTGCTTGCGCGCATCATCAAACATCGCTTGCAGTGCCGAAAACACGCCGTTGTGTTGCTGCGACAGCGCATCCATTAGCTCAGGATGGCGACGGATCTCGATCGGGACGGATGCGAGAAAGCCGGTGATGCTACTGTCACGGTCATGCGCAGCTGCTGACGCCATCAGGATGCCGGCGATCCGTTCGCGCAGGTTTTGGCCTGTGTCGATAGCCTGTAGGTAGTCTGGCAACAGCATGGCTTGGGCATCTTCCAGCGTGGCCAGGTACAGTGCCTGCTTGCTGCTGAAATAGCTGTAGACGGCGGCGTGTGATAGCCCAGCTGCGCTGCCGACATCCTTGAATGTGGTCTGCGCATAGCCTTTTTCTGCGAATAGTAGACGTGCAGCAGGCAGGAGGCGGGCAAGGGTGCCTTCCCGGGTGCTGCCGGGTGGGCGTCCTGCGGATGTTTTTCTTGTCTTGGTTGGGGTCATCGGAATAGCGGATTGGTTTGTCGGTCGGCCTGCATTAATTTACACGCATGTAATTTAAAGGCAACCCCGAGGAGCCACATCATGACCGAGAAATGCCCGTTCCAGTTTGACCTGATGAACCCGGAGCGTATGAGCAAGGGCGTGCCTTTTGATGCGTTCAAAACCTTGCGCGAGAAATGCCCGGTCTCACTGCAGGATGACACTATTCGTAATGCCAGTTACTGGGCAGTGACAAAGCGGGATGACCTTGATTTTGTTTCCAAGCATCCGGAGCTGTTTTCTTCCAGTGAAAATCTCGCGCACCCACAGCCAGGCGGCGACGATCCGGAAGGTGTAGAGATCATGCGCCAGCTGATTATCAATATGGATCCACCGGACCACATCAAGTACCGCCGTGTGGTTCGTAATGCATTTACCGGAAAAGCGGTAGATGCACTCGAGCCGATGATGCGCCAGTATGCAAAAGAAATTATCGATAACGTAGCAAAAAAAGGCGAATGCGAATTTGTCAGTGAAGTGGCTGCTGAAATGCCCCTGTTTGTGATTTGTGCCCTGATGGAAATGCCATCGGATGATCGCCAGAAATTTTCTGATCTGGTCGACATCATGATTGGTATGGATGATCCCGAACTGGGTGTGACCACGGAAATGGGCCAGTTGGCTGCCGCACAGATCTTCGAAATTGCCATGAACCTTGCTGTGCAGCACAAGATCAATCCTACCAAAGGTTCAGTGCTGGATGCGTTGCTGAACGGCGTGGTTGAAGGTGAAGCGCTTAACGAATTTGAATTCTGCACATTCTTCCTGATCCTGATCGCGGGTGGTGTAGAAACTACGCGTACAGCCACCAGTCATGGCATGCGTCTACTGATTGAACATCCGGCAGAGTTGCAGAAACTGGTGGATGATCCAACCTTGATNNCCTGACGCGGTGGAAGAGATCCTGCGTTTTTACCCCTCTTTCAACTATATGCAGCGCACAGCAAAAGAAGATGTCACTGTAGGCGATATGCAGATACCAAAAGGTGACATCGTGCGCATGTACTACCCATCGGTAAACCATGACCCGGAAATTTTCGGCGATGATTCAGAGGTGTTTGATGTGTCACGCGCCCGCCGTATGACAAATCTTCGCAATGAACACCGTACATTCGGTATAGGCCAGCATTTTTGCCTGGGTTCGCATCTGGC
>DDBK01000153.1 GCA_002333095.1 Cellvibrionales bacterium UBA2034 | reverse complement strand
AACTGAGGTTTTATTTAGCCTTTTAAATCAGATAGTTATTATTGGTACCGAGTCTCTCTTCCGCACCATGTCCACTGTCACTACCAGACAGTAAAAACATCAAAGCCCGCTACATGCGGGCTTTTTTGTGCTTTTCGGGTGAACGGTCACAGTAATAGGCTATGTATTTCCCTATGAAAATACTGCATGGCTTGCACAACGCCGATATCCGCCTGTTTTTTTGGGTGCAGCAGTATCAACAATTGCTGTTGCGATATGCACGGGCAGCCTCCAGATCAGCCGACGGATTCCTGTACGCCATTTTGCCGATATTGTATTGGTTGGCCTTCCCTGAATCCGGCGGCGAATTTTGTGTGCAAGTGGCTACGGCCTTTGCGATTGAGCGCCCCTTGTATTTCATACTGAAAAAATCCTGCAAGCGCCGTCGCCCGCCGGCAGCCATTCCCGGTTTTACCAGCATCATTACTGCCTCGGATGAGTTCAGCTTTCCTTCTGGCCACACCTGCGGCGCATTCCTGTTTGTTACGCTGCTGTGTGCGCTCTGGGGATTGTGGTTGGCACCCCTGTATTTGTGGGCCGCCTTTGTCGGGCTATCGCGCGTGATTCTCGGTGTGCATTTCCCTACCGACATTTTTATGGGTGCAATTCTTGGTATCGGCATCGGCCTTACTGTGGCGCTGTAGCGCTTCCATGAAAAATATTCCAATAAGGTAACGTGCATGAAAATCCTGTATGGCATCCAGGGAACAGGCAATGGCCACTTATCTCGCGCTCGCGCCATGGAAAAACACTTCACCCTGCATAATGCGGATGTGACATACCTGTTCAGCGGCCGCAAACGCGAAGACTTGTTTGGTATGGACGCCTTCGGCAATTTCGAAACCAGACGCGGGATGACCTTCAGCTTCAACGCTGGAAAGATTTCGTATCCCAAAACCCTTGCCACAAACAACCTGGTGAAATTTATTCGTGAAGTGCTNNCACTGGATCTCTCTGCCTATGATGTGGTGATCAATGATTTTGAGCCGGTCAGCGCATGGGCTGCACGTTTGCAGGGCAAGCAACTGATCTGTTTTGGCAACCAACCTGCATTTCATCACGATATTCCTGTAGCAGGCAGCGACCTGATTGCCCGCCAGGTCCTGAAGTATTTTGCACCGGGGCGAATCAATATCGGCTTGCATTGGCACCATTTCAACCAGCCCATATTGCCACCCATCATCCACGTTGACGCAGATGAAACTGCAGTGATCGATCGCAAGGTTCTGGTGTATCTGCCGTTTGAGAATCTGGATAACCTGGTCGCTGTGCTGCAGGCGTTTTCCGGTTTCCAGTTTTACATTTATTCGTCAGGCCATGCCATAACGGATAACGGCAACATACATGTGCGGCCCTTTTCACTCGATGGCTTTCAGTACGATCTTAAATCCGCCAGTGCAGTGATGTGCAATGCCGGCTTCGAGCTGCCCAGTGAATGTTTGCAGTTGGGGAAAAAATTGCTGGTGAAACCGTTGCACAACCAGATGGAACAGGCCTCCAATGTGCTGGCACTTGAACGCCTGGGGCTGGCAACCAGCATGCAACAGGTGGATGCCGACGTCATCGAGCGCTGGTTGTTGGCACACAACACTAACCAGCCAATGAATTATCCTGATGTAGCCGCCGCGCTGGTAGCCTGGATACTGGCGGGAGACTGGGACACCAGTGACTCACTGGCGAGCGGTCTCTGGGAAGATACCGCTTTTGCAATGTGATCCAGCTGCTTGACGCGTTTGCGTGAATCCGACCAGTGCAATATTTCCAGCTTGCCATCACGGGTTTCTATCATCGCAGTGCAGTTTTCAATCCAGTCGCCATCATTGCAATACAGCAAACCATTTTCCATGCGGATATTGGGATGGTGAATGTGTCCACAGACCACGCCGTCCACGTTATGGTGCGCAGCCCAGTCAAGTACGGCACGTTCAAAACATTCGATAGCCTGGGCAGCATTGTTGAGGCGGGCTTTTATATAACCTGCCAGAGACCAGTATGAGTACCCCAGGTGCTGGCGAAGCTTGTTGGAGATGCGGCTGAGAAACAACAGGAAGTCGTAAGCCGTTTCACCGACAATTTTAGTGAAGCGGCTGAAACGAATAATATTATCCAGTTCATCCCCATGCATGATTAACAGTCTTTTGCCATCCAGTGTTTCATGAATGCAGTTTTCATGGATTTCCACAGCACCAAAGGATTCACCGATATAGTCGCGAAACACACTATCGTGATTGCCGGGTATGTAGATGACTTTTACGCCGTCCCGTGCTTTTTTCAGCAAGGTGCGCAACACCTGGTTGTGCGATGCCGGCCAGTGAAAACTTTGCGACAGCGACCAGATATCAATGATGTCGCCCACAAGGTAGAGCGTGTCGCATTCCACTCGCCCAAGGAAGTCCAGCAGGAATTCTGCTTTACAATCCTTGTATCCCAGATGAATATCCGATATCCACACGGTGCGCACTTTGAGTTGTTCCGGTATCAATCGATCAACCATATTGCCCGCCTCCCCCCGAAGGTTTGCACCATGTTGGGAGGGGAATTTGACAAGCGAGTTACAGGAATCTGAACAAATTATGACCTGCAATACACACCAGGAAGACTGTAGACTCTCCCCATGCTGACACCATTGCGCACCTTTACCATCTTGCTGCTGCTCCTGCTTACCGGCTGTGCAAGCCAGCGCGATGTCGCGGTGAATCCTGACAAAGCCAACGAGGTGACGTTCAGCGCGATGCAGCAAGTGGGCAAGCCCTACCGGTATGGCGGCCACTCACCCAAAACCGGTTTTGATTGCAGCGGCCTGGTCAATTATGTGTACAAGGAAAGCGCTGGCATAAAACTGCCGCGAACCGTAAAAGACCTGGCAGCCATGCCCGCACCGGCTATCAGCAGGAACGATCTGCAAACCGGTGATCTGGTGATATTTGGCACAACACGCAGCAAGAAACCGGATCACGCCGGGATTTACGTTGGCAAGGGACGTTTTGTGCATGCGCCGAGCAGTGGCGGCAAGGTTAGACTGGATTATCTTGATGAACGTTACTGGCAACGAAGCTTCCTGACTGGCAAGCGTTTGTTAGCAGGCCGCTGATCCCTACCAACCCGACACTGGAAGCAACACTTTGCAAAAGCCTGCCGGATACCGCGATAACAATTTCAACTTGCTGCGTTTTATCGCCGCCACGCTGGTGGTGTTTGGCCACAGTTATCCTTTGAGCGGGAATCCGGTGGGTGAACTGTCGGTNNTGCCGTTGATATTTTTTTTGTCATCAGCGGCTTTCTGGTTACCGGCAGCCTGTTCGCACGCAAGAATGTGATCGTGTTTTGCCAATCACGCTTCCTGCGAATATTTCCCGCGCTGGCCGTGGTATTGCTGTTGACCGTATTCGTGCTTGGCCCCTGTTTTACTTCGCTGCCCCTGCCAGAATATTTCCGGCATCCGGATACCTGGCGCTATCTCGTCACCAACGGCCTGTTCTATGACACGCAATTTACCTTGCCCGGAGTGTTTGAACAGCTGGTGTACCCGAACGATGTCAACAGCTCGCTCTGGACGCTGCCTTATGAAGTAAAAATGTATCTCATCCTTGCTGTACTGGGCTGTCTGTCATACGCCGGTCCACGCTGGCTACCCGAAAAGCAACTGGCTAACCTGGTGATGCTGATGGCCGTTTCTGCTACCGCCTGTCTGATATACACCATCCTGTTGCCGCGCAAATCCGTTGAAGCAGACACCATGGACAACCTTCGCTTCATGTCGTTATTTTTTATTGGTGGGGCGATGCACATCTGGCGCGACAAACTCCGCCTGAACGCTGCAATAGTCATCATCATGCTGGCGTTGATCATCTTGCTACAACAGAAAATCATCCAGCCGCCGCTGATCAAACCCTACAAAGCTTTTCTGATCAGCTACAGTCTGTTCATTGCCTATATCGTAATCTATCTCGCCTGTATCCCGGCTGGATTCATCCGGCGTTTCAATCAATGGGGAGATTACTCTTACGGCATCTACATCTATGCATTCCCTGTCCAGCAAACTGTATCTGCGCTGCATGGTGCGTCATCCCCATTGCTACTGTTTGCCATGGCTTTTCCTGTCACGTTGCTGTTTGCTATTGCCTCCTGGCACTGGATAGAACAACCGTTGCTGCAATACAAAAAAAAATCCTGCTAATTAACCGTAGAATTCTGGCAATAAAAAAGGAGCCGAAGCTCCTTTCATATCCTCCTGTGTGCGTAGCATTTCATCGGACGGGCATTGCAGATTTATCGCCGCGAGTAAAAGGTTGGTCAGGCAGGCAGCCAAGCCATTTGATTCCTGATCATTACGTTATGCATCACGATACTCTTGCAATGGTTTCTCTTTTTTCTGTATTGCCCAATATACCCGGCGCAACCCAAAAAACCATTACCGTTCGTCTATCGGCTCATCAAATCACAGTATTTGCTAGACGAATTGCTCATTAAAAACCCGATGCACAACAAACTGTGTCTCTAATAACTTGCCAGCCAATCGAGATAATGGCATTAACGCCATGTATTGGCAGGAGATTATCCCGCAGCACCAAACCAGGCCTGCATTTTCTGGCGCGCCTTCTCCTTTACCTCATCCGAAATGTAGAGCGTCACCATACCGATGGCAGCAGCCAGTGCGCCGAGATCATCGGTGTAGCCAGCCAATGGCACGAGATCGGGAATGGCATCGGTGGGCAGGATGAAATACGCCAGCGCGCCGTAGATAACCGTTTTGGCCCAGACAGGTGTCTCTGGCCGCTGCGCTGCGTAGAACAGCCAGAGCGCTTTTTCGATCACTTCGCTGCCGGCTACCCTGGCGTATTTTTTCAGTTTGTCCCAGAAACGCGACTCGCTATACCCGGCAGGTATTTCGCCAGCATCATGATCATAGTCAGCCATATATACACCTGTGCGCCGTTGTCACTAGCGTCTAAGATAGCCCATCACCCCATCAGGAGACACCCCATGAAGCAACCACCACCACTCCCCGCTGCAGCGTTGAAAGCCGGCAAGGTGGCCGTTGGCCTGAGCTGGCTATTTGCGATGGCCGCCGTTATTTCGCCCATGCCGGATACACAAATGGCCAACATTGGCATGTTGCTGATAGCGGGGCTGGGCGTGACCCACCTGATTGAAATAATCATCTTCCGTGAATTCCTGGCAGCCGCCAAAGCCACCACCAACGATTACATCCAGGCATTTATCTTTGGCATGTTCCATACCGGCGGGCTGAAAATTTCCTGAGCGCCCTAAACGCGCTTGCACACCAGAAACACCTCGGCAATATCATCCGTCGGCATCAAACCCGATAACAACTGCAGGGGTTTCTGGAAGCGCACCGTAAATGGCAATACACGGTTGTACCACCACATCGCACGTTTGCGTCGATGTTTCAAAAACCACATGCCGATATCCACTAACCGTGATGACTTCGGTTTCATGCCAAACACGGCACTGTGCGTCACTGTAAATCCATGCCGCGCCAGAAACGCTACCAGCGCTGCCGGCTCATACCGGCGGCGGTGTCCGACAAAATCGTCAAACGGCGTCCACCATGCCGCATGCAACGGCGTAGACACCAGCAGCACTGCACCGTCTGCCGCCACGCGTGACAATTCCGCCATCGCGCCTTCGTCATCATCCACATGCTCGATAATGTCGAGCGCACACAACAGATCAAAACTGCCATCTGCAAACGGCAACAGGCTGATAGAGGCTGTGTCTGTCATCCCGCCGCGCGCTTTCAGTTTATCCAGCGCAGGCGTGCTGATATCAACAAACTGCGTGCCATCTATCGGCAAACGTGGCCGTAAACCCGGCGCCACTTCCAGCCTGCGCGGATGCGCGGCGAGCAGTGACGATACCAGTGGCCACGTGTTGAACCGTTCCGGCTCTACCAACAGCGCATCACGCCACAAGTTGTTGTAGAACGCCCGATTGATGTCGAGCATGTCTGCATCTGTACGTTCAGCAGATGGACGATGAAGATCAGTCTGGTGAAAATTGCCGTGATGGGTCACCTGTGTGACTCCCTGTGAACAAGCCTTGAGTAAGGTAACATGCTATTCAACTCACGAGGCTCACCTGATGAAACGATTCTGCATACCACCACTGTCACTGGCTTTGATCGTTGTATCGCTGGCATTACAAGGTTGCCTTGGCAAACCAGACACTGTGCAACCTGTCACACCATTTGTGCTCGAGCAGTATCTCGGCAGGTGGTATGAAATTGCACGGCTGGACCATTCGTTTGAACGCGGGCTGGATCACGTCAATGCAGAGTACAGCCTGCGTGATGACGGCACGGTGCGCGTGCTGAATCGCGGCTACTCAGCCGACAAGAAAGAATGGAAAGAAGCAGAAGGCACGGCGCAGTTTGTGGGCAGCAGCAATGAAGGCTACCTGAAAGTGTCTTTCTTCGGGCCGTTTTATGGCTCGTATGTGGTGTTTGGCCTGGACCAGAAAAATTACCAGTACAGCTTTATCAGCGGGCCGGATACCAGCTACCTATGGTTGCTGGCCAGAACGCCCACGGTAGATGATACGGTGATTCAGCAATTCCTGCAGGCGGCAAAAAATGCAGGGTTCGATACCAGCAAGCTGATTATGGTTGACCAGAGTTTGCCTAGCGCGGCGCCTCTCCAGAATCCGGCGCAGTAACGGGAGCCACCGCCTGTTTGACTTTATCGAGCAGGCCATCCACTGATTTTTCCAACGACGGCTCATCAATATCCCGGATAGTGATCACCTTTTCCTGTTTACCCGTGCAGGGCTTGTCGATGAAACTGACATTGCCATTCTTGTCCACGCACTGGTAGATGGTTTTAACCGCTTCATCCACCTCGCCTGCCTCACCCGCATTCGGCTCTCCACTGGCATCTGTTGTTTCCGTCNNTATCCGGGCCAGACATCATGGACTGCAGCTCTTTCCATTCCTGCATCTGCTCTGGTGCGGCCTGTTTCAGGTAACGGTCGAATTGCGATTTGTATTCTTTAGTAAATGCATCCCCGCCTGTGAATACTGCAGCCAGCAGTAACAGCAGGCC
>DDBK01000187.1 GCA_002333095.1 Cellvibrionales bacterium UBA2034 | reverse complement strand
CACCGGCTGGGCCACCGCCCACCACCAGCATGTCGAAAGGCGCTTTTGCGCTGATTTTTTCTGCCGCCTTTGCAGCGCTGTTGCTGTCCAGCTTCGCAAGGATTTCGTCGAGCTCCAGTCGCCCCTGGCCGAATTGTTCACCGTTCATGTACACAGTGGGCACGGCCATGATTTGCCGGCTGTTCACTTCGTCCTGGTACAGCGCGCCNNGCACCGTCGATCATGGTGTGGCTGATACGCGGGTTCAACACGGCCATTACATTCAGGGCCTGAACCACGTCCGGGCAGATCTGGCAGCTCAGGGAGATATAGGTCTCAAACACGGCATCCACTTCCAGTGCCTTGATCTGCGCAATTTGCTCGTCCGATATTTTTGGTGCGCGGCCACTGGTTTGCAGCAAGGCAAGAATCAGCGAGGTGAACTCGTGGCCGAGTGGAATGCCTGCAAAACGGATGCGCGCAGCCTCGCCGGGTTTGCCCACTGTAAAGGAGGGTGCACGGCTGCTGTCTTCTGCAGTGCGCAAGCTGATGTTGTCCGACAGCGTTGCAATCTGCTCAAGCAGGGCGCGCATTTCGCTGGAGGCTGTGCTGGCATCCAGTGACAACGTCAGTTCAATCGGGCTTTCGAGCAGACCGAGGTATTGCTGTAACTGGGTTTGAAGCGTAGTGTCGAGCATGATCCTTCTCCAGTGTTTATGATGGACAACCGTTACAGGGTTGATGGGTACACTCTATGCCGGTCGCATCGATTGGTAAAATGGATTGTTATTATTGATTCGATAGCTTTTTGCTATTCACAGAGGGCAAGTTATGAATAATCCGCGTCAGATAGCCATGGGGGTTGCTGTGCTGCTGGCTGTCGGGCTGGCCGTCGCCTGGTTTAACAGGCAATCTGTGCCTGCACCGGTAGCTGTACCTGCGGCTGCAGCGCCGGAACCATTGCCGTCTGGCGCGGTGAGCAATGCGCCACAGCCAGCTACTGCGCAGGCAGCCCCGGCGACTGCCGTACAGGTCAGCCCAGATGAAGGGGAGGCCACGCCGGAGTTTGTGACGGAGCCGGTGACAGAGCCGGCCGCTGAAGACTTGCATGATCATGGTGAGCAGGATACAAAGCCATCACAGGCCACGATTGATGCCATCCGTGAGATCAGGAAGCCTGCGCCGAATGAAGGGCAGGTGGTCGAAAATCCGGATGGCTCCGCAAAAGTAGAACTCGGTAACCGGTTCATGTCTGTACCGGTCGCGACCATCGGCAAGGATGGAAAAGTACAGGTGGATTACCACGGCGAGAAATACGCGCCAGAAGTACAAAAAGCAGAAGAACAAAAAACAGGAGAGCAACAACCATGATCAAGTTATTGTCCAGAGTTACCGGGCTGTCGTTTTTATTGCTCGCCGCCAATGTTGCCCATGCAGGCATCGTGTTTGATTTCGGCAGCAATGTGAATGCCGAGCGTCAAGCGGCCCTTGAAGCGGCGAAAGCAGAAATCGAGCAGATCATCGATTTCAAGCAAGACGTCAAGATCAGCCTTTCTTTTACAAATCTAGAGTGTGATGCCAGCAGTGCATTATTGGGTTTTGCAGGGCCGGTAGGAAGTGTGTACAAAGATTTTGCTGGCGCGCCGCAAAGCAATGTCTGGTACACGCCCGCCCAAGCTGCAGATTTTGGTTTGAGTACTGCACAAAGCCAGACAGCGCANNTAACAAGATAGGGACTGCACCTTGCCAGAATTTCAGTTGGTATTTTGGCACTGACCATAATCCTGGCCCCGGCCAGATTGATTTTCTTAGCACTGCTGTACACGAATTTATGCACGGGTTGGGGTTTTTGTCTTTCATCAGTACAGATGGCGCGCCTTTTTTGGGGGTAATGGATAACTACAGCACGTTTCTGTTTAACAACGCCACCAGCAAAAGCTGGAAGGTAATGACCAATGGTGAACGCGCTACATCCATATTGAGCAACAATAATCTGATCTGGAACGGTGCAAAAACCACATCGATGATTAGTTTGTTGCAAGCGGGTACAACAGGCGGCAAGGCACGTCTGTTCGCACCGTCAGTGTATGAAGGCGGTTCGTCCACCAGTCACTTTGATGTATCACTGTTGTATGACACTAATGCGCACGAAGTGATGGAACCTTATGCAGAATCACCGGAACAGAGCATTCTGGCATCTGCCGCATTTTGCGACATGGGCTGGGATTTGTTGCGTGATACCGATGGCGATACAGTAAATGATTGCGATGATGCTGCACCGCTTGTGCTGGATGACGCCGATGGCGATGGCATGGCGGATGCGATGGATGCATTCCCGAATGATCCGACAGAAACCGTTGATACCGATAACGATGGCACAGGAAACAATGCCGACACAGACGACGACAACGACACAGTGCTGGATGTCGTAGACAATTGCCCGTTTGTGAGCAACACCAACCAGCTGGATTACGACACAGATGGCACGGGGAATGCGTGTGGCGATGATGTGCCGATGCCNNGACATTCCACCGGATTCGCCAAAAAAGGCAGTCAAAGATGCTGGCCGTGCCGTGGTGATTTCAGGCAAGACAGGCCTGGAATTGATGTCCATGAACGGTGTTGCTGCAAAAGACGCGTTCGGCACAGCTGTGGCAGGTGGCGCAGATGTTGACGATGACGGATTTGACGATGTGCTGGTGGGTGCGCCGAAAGCGGACGATGCCATGAATAGTCTCGTGGATGCAGGCAGTGTCACAGTATTGTACGGGCCTGATGCTACGCGCTCGACAACATTTTTTGGTGAGAAGGCAAAATCACTGGCGGGTTCTGCAGTAGCACTGGGTGACGTAAATGATGATGGTTTTGCCGACATGATTATTGGCGCACCGAAAGATGACAATGCCACCCTGATGTTTACGAACATTGTAGATGCCGGCAGCGTTACCGTGCGCTCTGGTGATCCGGGATCAGGCAATGCGAAGCTGGTGACTTTTTACGGTGCTCTGGCTAGTGTTTATGCCGGTTCTGCCTTGGCTGTGGGCAACGTGGATGCTGTTGCGGGTGCAGACATAATTGTGGGCGCACCGAATGATGATTTTGTGCCGATGGGATTAAAAGATGTGGGCAGCGTGACGGTACACAGCTTCTATTCTGCTGAGGCCATCATTCCCAAAAAATATGGCACAGTATCCAAAGCCTATCTCGGGAAATCTGTTGCCGGTGGTGATGTGAACGACGATGGCCGCGATGATGTGTTGGCTGGTGCACCAGGGGATGATAACGGCCTGCTGAAAGATACCGGCAGTGTTATCGTGTTGTCTGGTGTAGACGGCTCACAACTGGTGAAGAAAAGTGGCGCGGTAGCAAAAGCGGCATTGGGCAACAGCGTTGCAGCGGGTGATGTGGATGGTGACGGTTTTGCAGACATCATCGGCGGTGCGTGGAAAGACGACAAACAGGCCGAAAAACTGGTGAAGGACGCAGGCAGTGTTTCTGTCTGGAGTGGAGACGGTTACAGCCTGATCGACACATTGTACGGCGATGCCTCGAAAGATTATT
>DDBK01000115.1 GCA_002333095.1 Cellvibrionales bacterium UBA2034 | reverse complement strand
TTTTCAGGCGCGGATGCTATTTTTTCTTGAAGGGTTTGGTTGGTGGTTTCCCTTCGGTTTTCTTGGTGATCTTGACAGGTGGGCGCTCTGCAGCCGGGCGGTTGCTGTCACTCGGGAACCGAATCGTCGGCAAGGCGCCAGCGGCACTGCGCGGACGGAAGGTTTTCTTCTTGTCTGCAGGCGGCACGTAATCCACGCTGTTGCCATTCACCTCGCCTGCCGCTTTACCTGAAGCTGCTGGCTTGTCTTTCCTGGCAAAGAACTCTTTGCCAACCGGAGCGCGACCGGAAGCAGGTTTGCTGTCCATGTAAGGCTTTTTGCCAGCAAATATTTTTTTCTCGCCAAATGACTTGTTATCACCAAATGACTTGTTATCGCCAAATGATTTTTTATCGGCAAACGTTTTCTTGTCACTGAAAGATTTTTTGTCACCGCCACCAGTCTTGCCTGCACTGAATGGCGCGATATTCATCGGGCGACCGGCAACGCGTACATTTTTCAGTAGTTTTACAACATCGCCCGCTATGTTGGATGGCAGGTCGACAGTGCTGTAATCATCATGGATACTGATATGGCCGATATGTTTACTGTCCAGATTGGCTTCGTTAGCAATCGCGCCAACTATGTTACCTGGTTTGATGTTGTGCTCGTGGCCGACTTCAATGCGGAAACGCTGCATCCCTTCTTCCAGCTCGCGTGACGGTTTATCGCTGCGTGCAGGACGTTTACTGTTACGTTCACCGTCGCGGTCAGAGCGTTCACGGCGCGGTGCACGATCACGGTCATCAAATGTGGGCGCAACAGCGCGCGGCATTTCTTTTTCGTTCAACAGCAATTCAGCGCCGCCTTGTGCCATGGCAGCCAATGCTGCAGCTACCACTTCCAGTTCCAGGCCGCTCTCGTGTTGAAACTGCACGATAAGATCGCGATAAAGATCAAGGCCGCCTTTTTCAACAGCCTCGGTAATGCCTTGTTTGAATTTGGTAATGCGTTTGTCATTGATGAGTTTGGCAGACGGCAGCTCCATGATTTCGATAGGCTGGCGCGTGGCTTTTTCAATGGCGAACAGCAGGCGTTTTTCACGCGGTGCAACAAACAGGATGGCATCACCGGTGCGGCCTGCACGACCGGTACGGCCAATGCGATGCACATAGGCTTCAGTATCAGTCGGTATGTCATAGTTGATAACGTGGCTGATGCGCTCCACATCGAGGCCGCGTGCCGCAACATCGGTAGCAACCAGGATATCAATTTTTCCGTTCTTGATTTGTGCAATAGTCTGCTCGCGCTGGTTTTGTGCAATGTCACCATTCAATGCAGCGCAACTGTAGCCGCGCGCACGTAATTTATCTGCCAGTTCAACGGTAGAGGTTTTGGTGCGCACGAAAATAATGATGCCGTCGAATTCTTCAGCTTCCAGCATGCGGGTGAGTGCGTCGAGCTTGTGCATGCCGCTGACCATCCAGTAACGCTGGCGGATAGTGGCCGCAGTAGTGGTTTTGAGTGTGATGGTGATTTCGGCAGGATTGTTTAAATGTTGTGTTGCAATGCGGCGCACTTCGCGCGGCATGGTGGCGGAAAATAATGCAATCTGACGTTCTGCTGGCGTCTGTTCCAGAATCCATTCCACGTCGTCGATAAATCCCATGCGCAACATTTCGTCGGCTTCATCGAGCACGAGATTGGTGAGATGTGATAAATCCAGTGTGCCGCGGCGCATGTGGTCCATGACGCGTCCCGGTGTGCCGACGACGACTTGCGCGCCCTGTTTTAATTGACGCAACTGGCCGGTGTAACTCGCGCCGCCATAAATCGGCAGCACATGAAAACCCGGAATGAATGCGGCGTAGGTTTGAAACGCTTCAGCCACCTGAATGGCCAGTTCGCGCGTTGGAGCGAGTACCAACACCTGCGTTTTTTTGCTGGTCATGTCCAGCCGTGCCAGAATCGGCAGGGCAAACGCTGCTGTTTTGCCGGTACCTGTCTGTGCCTGGCCGAGCAGGTCGCGACCTTCCAGCAGGAGTGGAATGGTCTGGGCTTGGATGGCGGAAGGTGTTTCGTAGCCGATCTTGCTCAGTACGGCGAGCATTGCATCGGGCAGGCCCAGGTCGCGGAATGCGACAGGCGAAGTGGTGTCGTCGGTCATGGTATTACCTTGTGTCAGCTAGAGGCGCAATCTGCGCGAAGATGGCGCCCCCTGGCGCACGGCGGCATTATAGCCACGAAGCGCCTGTCTGTCAGATCAGGGATTAACGAGGGCTTGCAGGTGCCCGATCAAGTCGCTGGCCAATAGGCCGCGTTCCCCATGTTCAATTGCGGCGATGTCCGCCGCTTCTGCGTGCAGGCACACACCCAGACGCGCTGCATCTGAAGGTTCAATCCCCTGTGCCAGCAGGCTGCCAATGATACCGGCGAGCACATCACCCATGCCGCCAGAGGCCATGCCGGGGTTGCCGCCTGTGCAGAGACCAACTGCCCCATCTGGCCCGCAGACCAGTGTGCCAGCACCTTTCAACACAATGACGCCACCGTAGCGTTGTTGCAGCGCCTGCACAGCAGCAAAGCGGTCTTGCTGGATGTCGGCGGTGGTGACGCCGAGCAAGCGTGCGGCCTCGGCAGGA
>DDBK01000184.1 GCA_002333095.1 Cellvibrionales bacterium UBA2034 | reverse complement strand
CCTGTGAATTGATCGGTGCGCGCGGCTACGACAAGCCTATCCTCGTCGAACAGGGATTAGCTGACAATTTCCTCGCCAACCAGTTGAAGCCTGAACTCCTGGAAGAAGCCTGCAAGAAATCCANNCTGGATAAGACCATGACTGCACTCGATCATCTTTTCAGTCCAGCTAGAATCGGTAACGTAGAATTGCGCAACCGTATTGTGATGGCACCGATGACGGTGGATTACGCCAATCCCGACGAAACCCCATCCGAGAAACAGATTGCCTACTATGCGGAACGCGCAAAAGGCGGTGCAGGTTTGATCACACTGGAAGTCTGCACCGTAGATGCAGACCACCGCTATCAGGCAAAATCACTGGGCTTGTATGCTGATCACCTGATCGAACCGCATAAAAAACTGGTAGATGCTATTCACGCGCACGGCGCCAAAGTGTTTCCACAGATTGCACACACCGGCCCGGAATCCCTGGCGCCTTTTTTCCGCAAGATGCCACCGGTGGGACCATCAGTGATCCGTACGCCCACCACAATNNCGGCCCATCAGTGATCCGCACGCCCACCACAATGCAGGTATGCCGCGAACTGGCGATTGAAGAAATTCCCGCCTTGGTAGAAATGTACGGCGATGCCTGTGTGCGCGCACAGAAAGCCGGTTACGACGGCATCGAACTGCACGCCGCGCACAGCTACATGTTGCTCGGCTCCTTCCTGTCGCCACTGCGCAATCACCGCAATGATGCATACAGCGGACGCAAACTCGAAGGCCGCATGAAACTACTACTGGAAGTCATCGCGAATATCCGCCAGAAATGCGGTAAGGATTTCCCGATCGTCGTACGTCTTTCCGGTTATGAACGTGAAGCCGGTGGACGAGAAATCAATGACACACAACGCATGGCACCAATGCTTGTTGCTGCAGGTGTCGATGGTTTTCATGTCAGCGGCGGCGTGACTGACAACAACATCACACAGCTGATTCCCGGCACGGAATACAAACAGGGCTACAACGTGGCGATGGCAGCAGCTATCCGCCAGGTAGTCGATGTGCCGGTGATGGTAGTTGGCCGCAACATCGATCCTGTCGCTGCAGAAAAAATCCTGCAGGATGGCCACGCTGATATGGTGGTGATGGGTCGCGCGCTGTTTGCTGACAGCGAATTGCCCAACAAGGCAAAAGCCGGGCAACTCAATACGATCCGGACTTGTACATCCTGCGAAGATTGCGTCGACACCATTTTCCAGAACATTGGCGTGCGCTGTGCAATCAATGCACGTTGTGGCCGCGAAGCAGAATTTCCACTGATAAAAACGGCTAGTGCAAAAAATATCCTCATTATCGGCGGCGGCCCTGCCGGGATGGAGGCGGCGCGCGTTGCAGCTGAGCAGGGCCACAACGTGACATTATGTGAAAAATCACAGCAACTGGGCGGCTTGTTGTCGCTGGCTGCCACAATGTACCGTGACAATTACCGCTTCCTGGATTTCCTGCGTGCAGAAATGCAACGTTTGCCAATCACTGTAAAACTTGGCGTGGATGCAACACCTGAATTTGTACGCACGCAAAATGCCGACGCGGTGATTATCGCTACTGGCAGCACAGCAATCACACCAGAAATAAATGCAGCCAGCAATGCCAACGTTATCACTGGCGCAGCATTGCACGCACTGATAGCAAACCGTTTTGCCAACAATACACTGGGGGAACGCGTTGCTATCATCGGTTCCGGCATCGTCGCTGTCGAGTTGGCAGAATACCTCGCCAGATCAGGCAAGATGGTAAATCTCGTCAGCAGCGACAATCGTCTCGCTGGCGAAGTAGGCAAGAAACGGCGCGGAGAAGAATCGCGCCGACTGGATGCTGCCGGCGTTATCGTCAATACCGGCGTGCAGATTGACAGTATCGCTGCGGACGGCGTGCATATCACTGTCGCGGGTAAAACGCGGTTGGTGGCTGCAGATTGCGTACTGGTACCGGATGTGTACACAGCCAATACCGCGCTCACGGATGCGCTGCAAGGTACGGCACAAGTGGTGGCCGCTATTGGTGATTGCACAGGGTTTGGCCTGATCAAAAAAGCCATAGAAGACGCAACGGTAGCAATCCACGCCCTGAACTGAATGCGCGAATGGAATTAATCGCGGCATGTATGGTCTGATGGGAATCATCCACCATCGGGATACTCACCATGCAACTGTCTGACGATGATCGCATCACCCATCGGCCACAGCGCCGCTCATCTGCTCTCACCATAGCAGCACTGTTGTTGGTGACAGCCGGCAGCGCAGGCATTGCCTACTATTACCTCAAAAAACCGGACAGCCAGCCATTGACCGCACTGAAACAGGCAGCCGGCGACAAGGCCAAGCCGGCTGAAATAAAGAAACCTGCACTCGCCATGGAGCCAGCACCGGCCACAGCGCCAGACCCTGTGGCCGCCAGCGAGCCGCCCCTGGAGCCTGCCGCAGAGGCAACACCGCTACCCCCACTGGATGCCTCTGATGCAGGTATCCGACAAGAACTGTCAAATCTGGGAGGTTGGAAAGCGCAGACAATCGATCTGCTGGTCAGCGATCAGCTGTTGCGGCGCTTTGTAACACTGGTGACAAACATTGCCGCTGGCAAACTGGATCATAAAAGCGGGCCGTTTTTGCCCATCAAGGGGCGCTTTGCTGTCAGCAGCGCTATGCCATTGACCATGACAACCGAGAGTCAGGCGCGCTACAGCCTCTATGTGGATGCCATCACCTCGCTTGATCCACAGCAGTGTGCCGCCCTGTACCGCCGCTATTATCCGCTGCTTAACAGCGCCTACAAAGAATTGGGTGAGAAAAACAATTTCCATGCGCTGATGCTGAAAGCACTCCAGCAACTCGAAAACACCCCGGACCTTACGCAAGCGCCAGTGTTGATACCAGCGGAAAAAGGCATGTACAAATATGCCCAACCACAACTGGAAACATTGCCCGCTGTGCAAAAACAAATGCTGCGCAGCGGTTGGGAAAATGTATCCAGACTCAAAGTATGGTTGCGCCAGCTCAAGTCTGCGCTACTGGCTCCGCCAGTGTGAAGGATTGCCCATCTACGGCGATGATGCTGCCACACATTTCATCGCCCAGCATGCGCTGCACTACCAATGGCTCTTCGCTATACACCACCACCCGCTCGCTAGCGGGCGTGTCAGCAATCGCAATCGCACGCGTTGGTGTGTCGCCACTGTACAAAACCGTATAGCCGACAATCATCGCTGTACCATGATAATTTTCCAGCACCGGCAATATGTTGCTGGCAGCTCCCACTGCATCACTCACATCCAGAAACGCAAACGGCTGTTTTGGTTTTTCGTTGCCCCACAAGCCATAAGCTTGCTTGGTCATCATGCCTGACACGCTGCTGACCAGACCATTTGCTGCTACTGTNNTACTGTTTTTTCACGTAACAACCCAACCATCCGGCAGGTAGCCTGCAATACATAATTATTCAGCGGTCCGCCTGCAAACGCCATTCCACCAGTCACTGTCAGGTCACTCTCATCACCAACACCTAACGCATCGGCGCACACCTGGACAGCGGCAGGAAAACAACTGTATAACTCCAGAAAGTCAAAACTGTTTTTTTTCAGCCACGCATGGTCAATCGCCGCTTGCAATGCAATGTCTGCCCCCGGCGCGCGATGCAATTCCTCACGCTGGGACAGACACACCATGTGGTTGGATTCGCTGCTCGCCAGTGGGTACACCCGTTTTTCCTGTGCAATCCCAAGCTGGTCTGCCAGTTTTTCTGAACACAATATCAATGCAGATGCCTGGTCAACATTCCAGTCACTGTTATGCATCCTGGTATACGGAAAAGCCAACAGGCGATTTTTCCCAACTGGATCGCGTATCTGTTCGATTGACAGGACATCCCGCTTCCACGCATGCGGGTTCTGCGCAGCAATTTCACTGAAGCGTTGGTAGCGCCGCGCAATACGATGGCGATTGGCATCAACAGTTTCACCTCTGGCATAACGCAAGGCAGATTCAATCATCGCGTAAAAACCGACAGGCATCATCAGTCCCGCCTGTGTTTCAGCATCAAGACACAGATCAGCATCCGGCACCATGTATTCATCAGGCTGCGAATCCTGCATAGTTTCCGGCGTCACGACTTGCTGGATACTGGCTTGCAACTGGCGAAACTTTGCTTCGCCACCCGCAACAATCGCGCATTCTATCTCGCCAGCGGCAATGCGTTCGCACGCTTCACCTATCAGGGTTTGTTGCAAGATACCGAAATCCGCCAGCACCGTTCTGGCCTGTGGCGCATCAATCGCGCCTGCAATCAGTCTGGCCGGATCGGAATACAACCATGTGCCCCTGGGTACGTAAATAACCTGCGCATATTGCAGAATGGATTCATTGCCACAATCTTTTGCAGCCGCTTTCACTGCATCAATCATTAACGCAATGGCTTCACGGCTTTTTACAACATCTGTTTCACGCTGTTGTAGCGCGGCACAACCCGCCAACAAGGGGATATTTTTCATATTGCTTTCTTCTACTGATCTTCTATTGATAGTCTTCGCTGGTGGCTGGACCTTGATAATCCTTGTCGACATACAGAAATGACATCATGTGGCGGCGGTTACCCACATAAGGCACTGCATGCCAGGCACGTGCATCAAATACGACAACATCACCAGGCACAGTAGGAATTTCCTCACAGGGCACTTCAGTAATAGACAGGCCAATGGTTTCTTCTGGTGTTTTGACTAACCTTTTAAGTTTCTTGGCAAACTGGTCAGTGTGGTGATGACTGCCAGGAATAATACGGAACGCATCGTTCCCTGCCCGCATTTCATCAAAATAAAAAATAACTTTCACATTCCGGCAATTGTAAGGCAGTCCTGTCAGGTCAGTATGCCAGCGCGTTCCACAATCATAGATATTGCCATCACTGCCCAGCAAGCGGAAAGGTTCCCCTACAAGATCCGCAATGATAGAAGAAATTTTTTCACTATGCGCCAGGCTGTTCAGCATAGCGCTTTTTTCCGTAATCATTGGCATGATCTGGCGTGGCAAGTTATGGTGTACAACATGCTCCCACGGCATGATCTGGTCAGCTGACTCACGGAATACACGATCAAATTCCGCACGGATATCAGCAATTTCATTCGCAAACAGCCCGGGGAAACTCAGGTACCCAAGCAGGTCAAAACGGTTTTTTTGTTGAAGAGTCAGTTTTTCTATAGTGTGCATGGCCATTCATCAGTAAGTTCATGTCGCGACTGTGTTTCAGTATCCCAAAGCCAGAACCGGCAAGACGCAGCTTCGGTGCGGCCAGTGTCGCACTCCGGTCTCTGGCAAGCCAGCGCCAGATGATGATCGCCGTCAAATCGCCAATGCAAAAATTGCCAGCGTCCGGTTGGCAAGGGAAATAGAGGAAGCAGTGCAGCATCTCGCGTAGGCTCAAAAGCAATCTCGTGCAAGCGCACGCTATTGATCGTTTCACCCAACGCTTTGATATAGGCTTCCTTTAGCGTCCACTGACGAAAGAACAGGCACTGGCGCTCTTCCGTGTTCATGGCTTTCACCAACTCATCCTTCTCTGCCGGATGAAAATAGCGTGCGGCAATATCATCTGTGCGATTGCGCCGCGCTTCGCTATCGATATCAATCCCTATGTTGTCGGCTTTCCCCACAGCGCAGGCGATCCAGCCAGGTCCGTGACTCAGGCTGAATGCCGGTGAGTCGGGATGACAAAGAAAAGGCTTACCGGCTGGTGTCCTGTCAAATGCCAACGCCAGCCCATCCATGTGCATGTAATAACCCAGACACTGGCGCAACAATGCGCGCCCTGCGATCCACTCACAACGGCGATGNNCCACTGATACCTGCCATTAATATCAGTGAAAAACCGTAACCAAATCGCCAATGCAGTTCAGGCATGTATTCAAAATTCATCCCGAATATACCTGCAATGGCAGTCGGCACAGCCAGCATGGCCGCGTAACCCGCCAGCCGCTTCATCACTTCATTTTGCTGCACGGATGCCATCAACAAGTTGGCATCCAGCGCCGAACCCAACATTTCCCTCAAGCCATCAATACGCTCATCAATACGAATAGCGTGATCATGCACATCACGGAAATACGGACGCATATCTTCATCAATCAGTCCGGAATCAAAACGCACCAGCCTGTTACATATTTCAACAACCGGGGATACCATGCTGCGTAAATGCCACAGATGGCGCTTCAACTCATATACCCGCTGTATCATCTTGCGATCCACGCGGCTATTCAAAACACTTTCTTCAATAATTGCAGCTTCCACTTCCAGCTCATCGATAATAGGCAAGTAATTATCGACAATGAAATCCACCAACGAATACACCACAAAATCTGCACCTTTTGCTAGCATCTGGGGTACGCGTTCACACCGTGCACGCAATTCCTTGTATGACGATGAAGCACCGTGGCGAATTGCCACCACATAACCACGACCAGCAAACACATGCGTTTCGCCAAACTCGACTTTGCCATTCTTGCGTTGTGCGGTATGCAACACGAGAAAAAGGGAATCGCCATAAAATTCCAGTTTGGGGCGCTGGTGGGCATTCAGGGCATCTTCCACGGCCAGGTCGTGCAGGCCAAACTGCTGTTGCACTTCCAGCAATAGCGCCTTGCTAGGTTCGAGCAATCCTATCCAGGCAAACCGGTCAGGGTGCGTTGTCCATTCCTGAACATCCGATATCGCCAAGGTGCTGATCCGGCGGCCATTCTCATAGCCAGCGCAATCGACAATCATCGGTTGGCCGCCATCCAGTATTTCCGTCTCGTTGCCCATGCAACCCTCTGTTTTGTTGCGCCACAGTTTCACCCGATCCGGCATTGTAGGGTATGGTAAGCGCCTTGTTGTCAGCCGGAATAGTAAACCTTCGATGTCCAGGAATATGCCATCATTGTTACGCTGCTTTTGCGTACTAGTCACCATAGTCTGGTTGGCGNNTGTGCCACCCGACAACCCGTTGATATCAGCGGGACACCTGACCTGGCTTTGCAAAAACGACTGGCAGCAGTGGATCGCTGGCAGTTCGCTGGCAAGCTCGCTGTGCGCACAACCGGGCAATCAGAATCCGCACACATCATCTGGCAACAGGATGGTAAAGGTTTCGATATTCGTCTCTCTGGCCCGGCAGGACTCAAGGCTACCCACATCTATGGCATGCCGGGCGATGCCAACGTCGAGCAAGGCGATCGTCACGCCAGTGCCGAGTCTGTGGAAGCCCTGTCGGAACAGTTGGTGGGTTGGCCACTGCCTGCGGATGAACTGACCTGGTGGTTACGCGGCATGCCAGCCAGCAGCCAACCAGTGCAATCGGTGGGGTACACCCCGGAGGGATGGATGGCCTATCTGGTACAGGATGGCTGGACCATCCAGCTCGGGGATCACCAACACATCAGCGGCCTTGTTATGCCAGGCCGGATTGAGGCTGTGCGCGGCGACATAAAAATCATTCTGGTGATCAAGGAATGGCAGGTTCGCTGATGCCAGCTGCAATCACCCTGCCCGCTCCTGCCAAGTTGAATCTCTTCCTGCATATAACAGGGCGGCGTCCTGACGGTTATCACCTGTTACAGACCGTGTTCCAGATACTGGATTTCGGCGATGAATTGACGTTCTCGCTGAACGACGACAACCGTATCAACTTGCGCAGCAATCTTGCCGATGTACCCACAACACAGAATCTGGTGATGCGCGCCGCACACTTGTTACAGGCACACAGCCACTGCGCACTGGGTGCTGACATCACCTTGACCAAACGCTTACCCATGGGAGGAGGACTGGGCGGTGGCAGCTCCGATGCCGCGACTACCCTGCTCGGCCTGAACAAGCTCTGGGACCTGCAACTGGACATCGACACCCTGGCCCGATTGGGTCTGCAACTGGGAGCGGATGTGCCTGTATTTGTCCGGGGGCACAGCAGCTGGGCAGAAGGCATCGGCGAGATACTGACTCCGATAGAATTACCGGAACAATGGTTTGTAGTCCTGACGCCGGATTGCAGCATAAATACCGCAGATATCTTCAGTGCTGAACAATTGACACGCAACACAGCCGCCATCACAATAGCCGCCTTCTCGCAGGGGGGTAATCAGATTGCTACACGCAATGACTGCCAACCCGTGGTGGAACAAGCCTATCCAGCGGTCAGAAATGTCCTGAAATGGCTCTCCAGCCACACCGCCTGCAGGATGACCGGCACAGGTTCCAGTGTGTTTGCGGGGCTACCGACACGCGAACAGGCTGAAGCAGTGTTGGCACAAAAACCCATCGGTGTATCGGGTTTTGTAGCGAAAGGGGTCAACATTTCACCCACGCTATGCCAACTGCAACCGGAAACAGATTACAGGGGTATCGCCAAGCGGTAAGGCA
>DDBK01000182.1 GCA_002333095.1 Cellvibrionales bacterium UBA2034 | reverse complement strand
CCCCACGGACATTGCATAGGTGCAACAATCGGCGAGAAGGCAGAGACAGATTTATATTGCTGCGGGTTTCTGATAGCCAGCGTCAATGCGCCATGGCCACCCATCGAGTGGCCACTGATGCTCTGGCGAGATACATCAATCTTATCCGGAAATTCTTTGGCAACCAGCGCTGGCAATTCGCTCTGTACATAATCGTACATACGGTAATGCTTGTTGAAAGGCACTTGAGTGGCGTTGATGTAGAAGCCGGCGCCGAGGCCAAAATCCCATGCCTTGTTCTCGTCATCCGGCACGTCATCACCACGCGGGCTGGTGTCCGGCGCGATAATCGCAATGCCTAGTTCTGCGGCAATGCGTTGTGAGCCAGCCTTGGTGACAAAGTTCTGGTCGTTGCACGTTAAACCGGACAGCCACCACAACACAGGCACTTTTTTTGTGGCTGCTTGCGGAGGCAGGTAGAGCGCGAAAATCATGTCGCAGGACAGAGCCTGCGAGTGATGTTTGATACGCAGTTGCTCGCCGTCGAAGCAGCGGTTTCTCTCAATGATTTCCATATAGGTCAGTAAATAATAACGGAGCGGATGGCCTTGCCTTCGTGCATCAGGTCAAATGCGCGATTGATATCTTCCAGCGGCATGGTGTAGGTCACCATCTCGTCGATCTTGATTTCGCCTTTCATGTAACGCTCGACGTAATCCGGCAATTGTGTGCGACCTTTGACGCCGCCGAAGGCGCTGCCGCGCCACACGCGACCCGTCACTAATTGAAACGGTCGAGTAGCAATTTCCTGGCCTGCACCGGCCACNNATACATTCAAACGAATAATCCACGCCGCCATCTGTCATGTCGACGATCACTTCCTGGATAGGACGGTCAAAGTTTTTCGGGTTGACGCAGTCGGTTGCGCCCAGCATTTTTGCCATCTCGAATTTGCTTTCATTGATGTCGATGGCAATGATGCGTGACGCTTTCGCCATGACTGCGCCTTGTAATACGGATAAGCCAATGCCGCCAAGACCGAATACCGCGACCGTTGAACCCGGCTCGACTTTCGCGGTATTCAATACGGCGCCGATCCCGGTCGTGATGCCGCAACCGAGCAGACACACTTTATCCAGCGGTGCAGCCTTGTTGATTTTGGCGAGTGCAATTTCCGGCAACACGGTGTATTCAGAAAACGTGGATGTGCCCATGTAATGAAAAATCGGCTTGCCATCCTTGCTGAAACGCGACGTGCCATCTGGCATCAGGCCTTTGCCCTGTGTTGAGCGAATGGCCTGGCATAAATTGGTTTTTCCAGACAAACAGAATTTACATTGCCCGCATTCAGGTGTGTAAAGTGGAATGACATGGTCGCCGACCGCAACGCTGGTGACACCTGCACCGACTTCCACGACAACGCCTGCACCTTCATGGCCGAGAATGCACGGAAACACACCTTCGGAATCTTCCCCGCTTAATGTGTAGGCATCGGTGTGACACACGCCGGTCGCGACCAGTTTCACCATGACTTCGCCCGCTTGCGGTCCTTGCAGGTCAACTTCTTCAATGGTGAGTGGTTTGTTGGGTGCCCAGGCAACGGCGGCGCGTGTTTTCATCGTCAATTCCTCCGGATTTTTTAACGAAAATTACATTTTTGACATGACGTCATCCTGGAAGCGCTTCATACAATCTTTCTTGAACTGGATATCGGATTTGAACTTGCCGCCATAGTTGAACCATGGCATGACGCACGCTTCCGTCACGCCCATGTCGCGCAAGCGCTTGTGGCCGTCGAGATCAAACACGTCAGTCGCAACAGAAATCATTTCAAACGGTTTGTTGTCAGTGCCGTACTCTTTGCGGTATTGGTGGATCTTGGCCACCATCTCACCGATGTGTTCAGCTTTGGTGTTGGGCGACGCAAAACCATCAGCGATACGTGCAGCGCGTTTCAGAACCACATCAGCGGTGCCGCCGATCACGATAGGCATCGGGGTTTTGGGTACAGGGTTGATCGACATATTCGGGAAGTTGTAATACTTGCCTTTGTGTTCAAACATTTCGCCGGTCAATGCTTTGCGCAGGATCTCGATCATCTCTTCCGAGCGCGGGCCGCGGTCGTCCCAGTTTGCACCATTGATAGAAAAATCTTCCGGCCAAGGCGAGAGTCCGACGCCAAGTGTCATGCGGTCCTGACAGAAATAGGACGCGGTGCCGGCTTGTTTCGCCACCAGCATAGGCTGGCGCACCGGCAGTTTCAGAACACTGACCAGGAAGCGGATATTTTTGGTCAGGGCACCCATATGGGCGATGGCACAAAACGGGTCGAGGAAGGCAGTATTGGCGTTCCAGTAGCGGGCGCCGCTGTCGCTGTACGGGTAGTTGACCGAGGTTTCGTCGTAGAAAAACAGGCCATCGCCCAGATTGACAGAGTGGAAACCCAGTTTGTCGGCTTCTACCGTCAGGGGTACCTGGTCATCGGCAGGGTTAAAAGTCAGTGTCAGTGAGAATTTCATGGTGTAGCCCTCGTCAGGATGTGGTGGACATGTTCGGGTCTCGTGCGACAGGGTAACTATACCGATCTTCGATTGCGTTTCAATACGGATCGTTTCGTAATTCGGGTATCCGCAAGATGCAGGCCTACAACCTGACGACCACACCTTGCTCCGCCATGAATCGCTTGGCTTCTGGAATGGTGTGCTGGCCGAAGTGGAAGATACTGGCAGCGAGTACGGCATCGGCTCCCCCCTGTTTTACACCGTCCACCAGATGCTGCAGCTCGCCCACGCCACCGGAGGCAATCACGGGAATATTCACTGCATCTGAAATCGCACGGGTCACGCCCAGATCAAAGCCGTTCCTGGTGCCGTCACGGTCCATGCTGGTGAGCAGGATTTCCCCGGCGCCATAAGCGGCCATCTTCTTTGCCCATGCAACGGCATCGATGCCGGTGGGTTTGCGGCCGCCATGGGTAAAGATCTCCCAATGCCCTGGTTCGTTGTCAGCGCTTACTCGCTTGGCATCGATGGCTACCACAATGCATTGCGATCCAAAGCGTTCAGCAGCTTCGCGCACAAAATCCGGGTTGTGGATGGCAGCGGTGTTGATGCTGACTTTATCGGCGCCGGCATTCAGCAGGCGGCGGATGTCTTCTACTGTTCGTACCCCACCGCCGACAGTGAGGGGAATAAAGACCTGGCTGGCCATCCGCTCGACTGTTTCATAGGTGGTGGCGCGATCATCGCTGCTGGCCGTTATGTCCAGAAACGTGATTTCATCAGCACCCTGTTCGTTGTAACGGCGCGCTACCTCAACCGGGTCTCCGGCATCACGGATGTCCACAAACTGCACGCCTTTAACGACTCGGCCGCGGTCAACGTCAAGGCAGGGAATAATACGTTTGGCGAGGGTCATGGTTCATTCTGCAAGATGTGAAGGTGTGCATGGTAGCATCGTGACTTACTAAAATTCAGCCGGAAGCCTTTGTGAAATTACCGTCACTCATTGAACAATTACACGCGCTGATCTCACTGCCTTCCGTCAGCAGCAGTACACCCGGGCGCGACATGGGCAATCGTGCCGTGATTGACCTGTTGGCCAGCTGGCTGGAGCAGGCCGGGTTTGCCGTCGAGATCATGCCTGTCACACCCTGCGGCCATAANNACGGGATCGGGTGGGCTGGTGCTGGCAGGCCATACTGACACTGTGCCATTTGATGAAAATCTGTGGAGCGTTAACCCTCTCGCATTGACCGAAAAGGACAATCGTTACTACGGTCTTGGCGTGTGTGACATGAAAGGATTTTTCCCCCTGGCAATTGCAGCGGCACAACTGTTTGCAGATCAGATGCCAATGGCGCCGCTGATTATTCTTGCCACGGCGGATGAAGAATCTTCCATGAACGGTGCGCGCATTCTGGTCGAACAGGGAAAACCCAAAGCCCGGTTTGCAGTCATTGGTGAGCCAACCGGATTAAAACCCGTGCGCATGCACAAGGGCGTGATGCTGGAAAGTGTGCGCATCACCGGCCACTCCGGACATTCGTCCAATCCAGCGCTGGGTGCCAGCGCGCTGGATGCGATGGCGGTTGCATTGAATGAACTGACAGCATTGCGCAGCGAATGGCAACAGTGCTATCGCAACGCGCAATTTACTGTTGATGTGCCGACCATGAATTTTGGCTATATCAACGGCGGTGATAATCCGAACCGTATTTGCGGTTGCTGTGAGTTGCAGTTTGATGTGCGGCCAATGCCCGGTATGGTTATTGCCGATCTGCAAGCGGAAATTGATGCGCGCTTGCAGCGAGTCGATACGCTTGGTGGGCGCATTACCGTTGAAAGAATTCCACTGATGCAAGCGATAATGCCTTTTGAGGAAAGCAAGGATTGTGAACTGGTGCGTGCGCTGGAAAAACTGACAGGCTATGCTGCGGAATCCACGGCCTTCGGTACTGAGGCCCCGTTCCTGCAGGAGCTGGGTATGCAAACGGTCATCTATGGCCCGGGCGATATTGCCCAGGCGCACCAGCCCGATGAATTTCTCGCACTGGATCGTATCCAGCCGACGATTGATGTGCTGGCTGCATTGATTGGCCAGTATTGTTTTGCGTAGATGACTGCTACAATAAGCGGGCAATTTTGCATACAGGAGTTTCCCCATGAAATTACAGAAAGTTATATTAGCTGCAGCTTTTGCAATGACCGTTCTTGCAAGCGCTCAGGGTCATGCTGCTAATAATAATGGCCAGCCAGAATCTGCTCTTCGTGCCAGTGTCGCTGTAGCAAATGCCGCTATTGTTAATCCTTTCAAGAAAGAATGTGCTGCCGTAACCAAAGCCAAATTCGCCGTCATGTATTTGCGAAATAGTGGTGGCTGTACGCTTGGCAGTGATAACTTCGGCCCTTCCAAGAACTTGGAGGCATTCAGCCATCCATCCACGGGTGTGTACTGTTTTACACCATCCAAGGCTGCCGGTTTGTCTGGCGATAAATTACTGGCGGCCTATCCGACAGTGGAGATTGAATGGGGCCATTCATCTGGCTCCGATCTGCTGGCTTATGTTTATCGTGGGGCAGGCGATTGTCCGGCGGGGAGTATACAGGTCATGACATACAGTTTTTCCGGCGGACTTGTCGAGTCGGACAATGTGGCTTTCTATTTGAAAGTCAATTGATGGTGATTTGATTCTTTGTCATTTATCAAAAAGGCACCTTCGCGGTGCCTTTTTGATTTTCGGGATTCCCCGAGTATAGACTTTTCTACGTCTTGCCCACTGTGACTGACCACAGTCACGCCGCCGCTT
>DDBK01000136.1 GCA_002333095.1 Cellvibrionales bacterium UBA2034 | reverse complement strand
CCGTAGCTATGATTATACAGGTGGCACTATTGATCGTGATGGCAGTTATATCGGAGTGGGTTTTTATACCAATGATGGCAACATCTACACAGGTGGTTCCAGCTACGGGTATGTTCCCGGAGACAAGCTCAGTGAATCGGTTAAAAACGATAAGCTTTCACTGAGTATGCTGGTCAAGAGTGGGAATGCATACGCATACCTTTACAGCCTGGAGGATGGGTTTATGACAGCCTCATTACCTGTAAAAGTGGCCTGACCCTGGACCAGACGTTGATAGATTGGGATCCTTACTTTGAAACCTATGCCGCTTCTTACAAGTCCCAAGCTTCGCTGTCCCATACACACACTGTCAGCAGCCCGGGTACAGGTGAGTACAAAGCCAAGTTTTCTGCTTCAGGTGAAATGCAACAGCCAGGCCAGTGCACAATAAAAGGTGATTTGTTCAGCGCAGATTACAGCCTGGTATGTGCCCCACCTAAATCTATCAAGATTAAAGTTGCCGCCAGTGCTGAAGGCACATCATTGGAGGATTGATCATTGGTATTCCACCCAATAAAAAAGCACCTTCGGGTGCTTTTTTATTGGGTGTTCTTTATGTAGGTGCACGACTTGCCATCAGCCCATATTGTCCGCACTCCAATAGGCTTTCATGCTTTGTACTTTGCCGTCAGCATTCAGCTCAAATACATCAATCGGGCTGATTTTCATGCCGGTCATCACTACGTCAAAACTGAATGCGACCGAGTTGCCAGCGCAGCGTGGTTTGCCGTTCAACGCTAACTTTACGCCCATATCAAATGCGCTTTTGTAAAACGTTTTGATGGCTTCAATGCCGACATGCTGCGGCGTGCCAACGGGGTCTTCTACTGTGGCGTTTTCAGCAAACAGGTTTGCGATGATGTTGAGGTCGGCTTTGTCAAACGCCTCAATGTATGTGGTGACGGCGTTTTGCAGTGTAGGGGTGTCCATAATGCTTCCTTGGATTGATGGGGCGTGTCAGGCAACCGGTTCCGGTTTCGCGCCGTATTCGTTGTCGTCCTGGCTGGCTTGGCAGAGCAGGTAGATCAAGCCTATTACGCCAAGCAGCGGGAGAAAGATCAGCAATTGCCACCAGCCGGTGCGTCCGGTGTCGTGCAAGCGTCGCGTGGCGATAGCAATACTGGGTACCAGTGTTGCAACGCTGAAAATGCCGCTGAGAATTGTGGCGCCAATCAGGCCGTCCAGCATCAGCAACACGATGTAGATGATCATGTAGATCAGCACAAACATCCAGTACGGCTTGCGGCCTGTTCGTCCTGTGACTGTGGCGTATTGTTTGAATGCATCTGTGAAGTAGTCGAGAATTTCCATGCTGTGCTCCTTGGGTTAAGAATTGTCGTGTTGGATTGAGTGGCTTTCGCGTTGTGTAAAATTAAATCCTTCCTGGTCTTTTGCTTCCTGAAATTAATTATTGGTTTTAACAATCCCCGGCGGGTTCCAGCTTCCTGAACCGGCAGGAAGAATGGAGGGCGCCTCGGTTTTTGGCCAATACAGACGCATTACCAGATAAATCTCGCCATTCGGCGCAGGTAACCAATTCGCTTCTTTATCCGCACCTGGATTATCTTTCTGGATATACAAAGTGAGTGAACCATCCGCATTTGTTTTCATATTCGCTAACATCGGCGAATTAATCAGNNGTGTAATTGTGTTTGCTGCCATCCAGTGTTTCACCGGTAGCATCCTCACGTGTCATCGGATACACCGCCTCGACAGCATCATTCCCGTAAATGCCGCCTTTGGCTGCCGCTGCGCGTTTTAGCCAGTCGCCTTTGTAGAAGTCGCGGTCACCAAACACAGCGCCGATTTTCCAGCCATTAATATTTTTTACGCCGTTATTGAGATAGGCGCTCACTTTGTCATCGCCTTCTTTCATCGCCAACAAAATGGCTGCTTTGTGTTCTGGCGAAAGCTCCTTGAGCTCAAACGTTTTTCCGGGGCCAATGCCGATGCTGGCAAGTTTTGCGCGCAGTGCTCCGGTATCTTCAGTCACGGGAACAAATTGTAGTGCTGCATCGAGATACTCGAAGAAGTTATCCTTGATGCCCGCAGTAGTGGCAGGAAGGAAATGGATGGCGGGCGCAGCTGCTGGTGCAGATTGTTTCAGGAAAGTAGACAGCGGTTGAGCCTTGTATCCCTCCTGCACTTTCACAACATTGGGCATGTCTTCCGCATTGAACAACTGTGTGCGGAAAATGGTGAGACCGAATGGTGTTGTCGACTGGAATACATGCTTGATGCCTGCAGGTGTCTCGCCCTTCCAGTCTGGACCTGCCACAAGATAATCGCCGGCATCAGAGCCGGTGGCGCGGCTGCCAATGTAACCGTAGTTGTAGACATTGCCATCAATCAATTGCACGGAGTAGTAGCGTTCTTTTTCAACGGCAGGCACAGAAATGACTATTGGCTCGGCACGTAAATCCAGCCNNTTAAATGGGCCCTTGTATTGGCTGGAGTTTTTGTCGACGACGAATTCATTCATCACCGCATAATTCATCACAATTGGCAGGCCATAAATAAACGCTTCTTCCGCGATGGCTTTTGTTTCGACAATCCCAGGTGCTGCAATGCCCGCTTGTTTATCCGCGTGATCAGCGGCAGTGACAGGGTCATTTTTGTTATCGCAAGCGGCTAATAATGTTGCAGTGATAATGCTGAATAACGCGCCTGTAAAAAATATCCGTATCGATGGGTGCATGGCGTTTCCCTCAGATTCTGGCGACGTTNNGGATTTTTTGCTGACCCTGGAAGTATTCTGTGCGGGGAAGGGCAGTTCATTCTGCGGCTGTTGCGGCATATGTGTCTGCACATAGCGGTGCAGGCGCCCTACAACACTGGAAAGCACTTCGATGGTCTGGTTGATCTGTTCCAGCGTCACCAGAACCGTTTCAGGATCCATCGAAGGTTTTTTAGTAGACATAAGCGCTCCCGACTTATTCCCAGCTCAGTGCGCCGCC
>DDBK01000106.1 GCA_002333095.1 Cellvibrionales bacterium UBA2034 | reverse complement strand
GGCCCGCAAGGTATTAACCTGATCGATCCGATCATCAGCTTACAGCAACCCTTGCAACTGTTTGGCTTACGCATTACAGCTGTATATTTTTATTACTATCTTTTTTTAGTGCTGGCAGGAACTGTAGTATTTGTGTCAATTCGCTTGCAGGATTCACGTGTCGGTCGTGCCTGGATGGCTATCCGGGAAGATGAGATGGCAGCCAAAGCGTGCGGGATCAATACGCGCAATATCAAGTTGCTTGCTTTTGCTATGGGCGCATCTTTTGGCGGTGTGGCTGGCGGATTGTTTGCCGGTTTTCAAGGCTTTGTGAGCCCCGAAAGTTTTGTCTTGCTTGAGTCCATCATGGTGTTATGCATGGTGGTACTCGGTGGCATGGGAAATATTACTGGTGTGATACTTGGCGCAGCACTACTGACAATTACACCAGAAGTATTACGCGATATTGCTAACCCGGTACAACAAGCACTGATTGGCCGCACATTGATCGATCCTGAGAACTTGCGCATGTTACTGTTCGGAATAGCCCTGGTGGCCACCATGTTGTTTCGCCCGCAAGGAATATGGCCTGCGAGAAGAAATCAGGAAAAAACATGAGCAGCAATATTTTGAGCGCATGCAATATCAGCAAGTCCTTTGGTGGATTGCAGGCACTGCATGATGTTTCATTCGAAGTACCAGCTCAGTGCATCTATGGAATTATCGGCCCCAATGGCGCTGGCAAGACTTCACTTTTCAATATCATTACCGGTCTTTATCAGGCAGATAGTGGCACGTTGCTTTTGCGAGAACATAATATTATCAATCAAGCGCCACACAAAATTGTGCAGCATGGTATTGCCAGAACGTTCCAGAATATTCGCCTGTTTTGCAACATGACAGTACTGGAAAACATTATGGTAGGCTGTCATGCACGCAGCCATATCGGTGCATTGGGTGCAGTGTTACGCGGACCACGCACACGCGCAGAAGAAAATACCATTACTGAGAAATCGAGAGCTTTATTGGCTTACGTTGGCCTGACAGAAAGTGTTGGTAAAAAATGTGCTGGCGATCTGTCTTACGGCGATCAACGCAGGCTNNCCTACTGAAACCCATGCATTGCGTGAACTATTACTTAAAATACTGGCCGACGGCATCACTGTGTTGCTGATTGAGCATGATGTCAAACTGGTCATGGAATTATGCAACCACGTTGCCGTGCTGGATTACGGTGAAAAAATTGCAGAAGGAAAACCGGCAGATATCCAGAAAAATGAAAAGGTCATTGAGGCGTACCTGGGAATTACTGCGTAAGCTTCAACAATTCCCGCAGCTCACGAATAGCCGCTTCTGGATCGTCTGGCACCTGAATGGCATGAATTCCGAGATCACGTGAACTCAAAACATTTTGCTCCACGTCATCAAGAAAAACAGCACGTCCAGGTGAAACACCTCCCATCCCCGACAAAGCCAGCTGATAGATAGCTGGATCGGGTTTGCGCACACCGAGCTCGCTGGAATCGAATACACGATCAATCAGTTCATCAACGGGTATCAACCCACGCCACCCGTCACGGAATTCACGGACATTGTTGGTAATAATCGCTGTGGCATATCCAGCCGCCTTGATATCGCGCAGCGTCTGCACCATTGTGTCGCGCACAAGATTGCCGCCAGCCATACGAACCAGTAGATCCATTGGATCAACAGCCATACCGGAGGCTTTACCTAGCGCGAGAATTTCCTCGCGCGCGTGGTCAAATGTTATTTCACCGCGTTCCAGCTGGTGCCATGGATGATCTGTATCCAGATGGTAAGCACCGAACATCAGTTCGGCAAACTGCTGGATATCTACACCAAGATCCCGCGCCATTCCCTCGACAGCAAAAAAAGGTGACTCGGTAAATACACCACCAAAATCAAATAACACCAGATCAACTGGACGTGACATATCAGCACCCAGTGATCAGTTAATTGATTTACCCGTTTGCCAATAACGATCCTTGATAAGGCGCTTTTTAAGTTTGCCTGTTTCTTCACGTGGCAACTCTTGCTCAAAATCAATACTGCGTGGGCACTTGATGGCACTGATTTTTGAGCGGCAGTACTCAATTAACTCTTTTTCCAGCTCTGGCCCGACATCAGCCCAGTTAGCTGGCTGCACAACCGCTTTCACCTCTTCACCCATTTCTTCATGGGGCACGCCGAAGACTGCCACATCAAATACTTTTGGATGATTAATCAAACAATCTTCTGTTTCCTGAGGATAGACGTTAACACCACCGGAAATAATCATGTAAGACTTACGATCAGTCAGGTAGAGATACCCGTCAGAATCGAGATAACCAACATCACCGATTGTAGTCCATCCATCACGAATCGTTATGGATTTTTTCTTTTCTTCGTCACCGTGATAGTCAAATTGTGCGCCTTTCGAACAATAGATGGTACCAATCTGGCCAACCGGTAACTCTTCACCCGTTTCGTCATCCACAATATGCACCTGGGCATCAACGCATTTTCCGACAGACCCCTTGTGCGCCAACCACTCTGGTGAGCTGATCATAACAATCCCGTTACGCTCAGAGCCAGAATAAAACTCCCACAAAACAGGACCCCACCAATTGATAATTTTTTCTTTAACTTCCATCGGACAAGGTGCCGCACCGTGAATGGCAAGTTTCATGCTGGACATATCGTATTTATTACGAATTTCTTCCGGCAATTTCAGTAGGCGCACAAACATAGTCGGCACCCACTGGCTGTAGCTCACCTTGTATTTCTCGATCAACTGCAAGGTTTTTTCTTCATCAAACTTTTCCATAATAACGACTGTGGAACCCAGCCGATGAGAACCCATCACAAAACCGAGCGGCGCTGAGTGATAAAGCGGAGAAGTTGAGAGAGAGATGGTCTCGTGATTGACGCCCATAAACTGCGCAAGGCCAATTGATCGCACTATATCCTGAGGTTCACCGAGCCCGCCTTCACTCAGCGGAAACTTGATACCCTTTGGACGACCGGTTGTGCCGGATGAGTACAACATTTCTCGGCCTTCCGACTCATCAGCAATCGCTGCAGTTGGCATGGCTGCCGTCGCCTGTTCCCAACTCTGGAACCCTGGCTGCACACCATCTACCATATAACAAACCTTTACCTCTGGCAGTTTATCCAGAATCGGTTTTATCTTGTCCGAAAATTTTTCCGCCACAACCAGAATCTTGGCATGGCAATTATTAATGATGTATTCGATTTCATCTGGCTGCAAATAGTAACTGATAGGGGTGAAATACAAACCAGCACGCGCTGCTCCCCACACCACCTCAAAAAATCTCGGGTGATTATCAAAAAGAAAAGCCATGTGATCGCCGCGCTGGAGCCCTTGGGTACGCAGCAGCTGAGCCACTTGATTTGAACGCTCGTCCAACTGCTTGAAAGTAATTGTTTCGCCTGTACTCGCCATAATAATGGCTGGCTGCTCAGGACGGGCCAACGCGTGAAAATGTGGATGCAACATCATGGATCTCCAACAATATAAAATTAATTTTCTACCGGTTCATGACTGAAAGTCAGGTACTTATGCCCTAAAAAACTGCTGAACATGGGAACACCCATGCCTATTACATGTGCCACTTCCTTGCCATACCATTGCCAGCCTATAGCAGGGAATACATGGTCTGCCAGCACTACACTGACTATCAATGTCTGGGCTATAGCTGCCAGTGTCACAAACACAAACAAGCCGATTTCCTGCCACAGTGGACGCGCGCCCTTGCCAAATACTTCATGCTGGTAAAGAAAAAACGCAAATACTGTGCCAATCAGATAAGAAACAATAATCGCCTTGTTGTAGCCTAAATAAGGGTCCAGCAGAAATCGCGCGATAAAATTAACGGCTGCCGCTGCCAATGCCGAACAGAAAAACCGCAGGAACTCCACGGAATAAAATTCACTGACCAGTTTCTTGATAGCCTTATCCATGGCCTGTAACAGCCATGTCAGCCAACTGGTTACCTAATTTGATGCTTTCGGTAATCGACCTGTCTTGAGGATAGTAATAGCTGGTATCGGCCATAAAAAAATCGTCAATGCGACTCTTCATTGGGGGTAACGTGGCAAGAAAGCCTGGCACACAGACCGGCTGGGCATAAAAATAGCGCGATACATGAAATGACAGGATCCAGCTTTCAGAAAATCCGGGGTTAATAGCCTGAAAACAGCGCACCGTTTCAGTGCGGAACTGTTCATCATCCCAGGTAAATTTTACATTATCTTGCGGCATGTAATACGGGACATAGACAATTGTATCGGGTAACGGATTGAGATTGCTGTACTCGATTATGCCCGGGATTCCGTAACTGGTGTCTGTCAAATTAAGCCAGAAGTATGGTGTAAGCTGCTGGGAAAGTTTGAATTTGACTGTTACAACACCCACGTTGCGTAGTTGACGTAGTTTCTGTAAGTCATCTTCAGGCAAATCCGGAGCAATATTTGCGACATACGGCAGCGGGATAGTAGAAATTACTCTATCAAATTGATGTTCGATGCCTTTAACACGTAAACCGGTTGCCCGACCACCGGATACCAACACCTGTTCAACAGGCGTGGAAAGCAATACGTCCCCGCCACGTTGCCGAATCGCTGCTTCCAGCGCAAAAAGCAAAGTATCCGAGCCACCAGCAAGATATCCCAGTTTTTCCTTGAACAGGCTTTCCCTGCTGTGAGCAACACGTTGTACACGCGCCGCGATCCAGGCAGCAGATACCTCGTTTTTTAGATGATAGAACTTCAGGGACATTAAAGGCTCCCAAAGGATTTTATAAGCACGTTCTCCCAGCCATGTACGTAGCCAGACAGTTGCTTTTTCTCTATCCAACGCCTCAAAGTTTTTAAGATTTTTACAATACAGAACTTTTAACGCATAGCGAATTTTTTCAATCAGGTTAAGGCCTGGAAATTTCATTAAAGCAAAAGGCTCACCCCAATTGTGCAAGGATCCTTCATGAAAAATCCCCATTCGAGTATTAACCCAATGAAGCTTGTCGGTTATACCAAGCTCTTCAAGAAGCTCAAAATAATCATAGTCAGTCGCACACAGAAAATGAAAAAACCGCTCGATGCGCACACCATCGAAATCAAATGATGCTGTCATGCCGCCAAGACGATCACCCGCCTCGAAAATACTCACATGATGTCCTTGTTTAAGCAAATGCCAAGCTGCTGCCAGACCCATCGGCCCACCGCCTAATATGGCGATATTCAATTTATCGCTCACTCAGCGCTCCAGCACAATATTAGAATATACAGGATGCGTAAATGTTTCATGTATTGCCTCATTAAACGGTGTTGGATGCACACCAAACTCCCGCTCAATGTCCACACCACGGAAATAATCACCCGCAGCAAGTGCATGCAATTGCGCACTGGTAAATGGTGGATCTCTTGTTAATTTTGCGGCAACGCATAATAGCCAGTCAAAAAAACGGAACGGAATATGAATAATAACTGTACGCAATTCCTTGGCATCCTTAATTGCTTTAATAATGTCAACATAATCAACATCTTCGGCACCAACTATATCATAAGCTTGTCCTGCCCTATCGCTTTCAAGACAAGCAATAATGGCACGGCAGAAGTCGCGATTGTACAAAGGCTGGCGCATGAATTTCCCATCACCTGGAATAGGGAATACCGGGGTACACACCATAAACCGTGAAAGCCAGCCAAGGTGTTTGGGATCAAACCAGCCAAACATTAATGTAGGTCGCAATATACAATTCTTGATCCCGGAGTTTTTTACCAGCTCCTCCTGGATGCGCTTTGTTCTTGTGTATGCATCATCAACCACAGAATGGAGCACAGAAGAACTGACGTGTAGCAGATAGGGAATGTTGTATGCCTGACAAGCCTCCAGCACATGGCGGGTTGCCTCAATGTTATTTCTTTCGAAATCCCGCTCATGCAACCCGGTGATTTGTGCGTGCAGTTGTACCACCGCAGACGCACCCTCGAAAGCCTTATGCCACTCCCCTTTCAGGGACAAGTCAGCACACAGCGTCTTGATACCCGGATTCAGTTTCGCTGCAACAGCCAGATTGTCCGCGTGCATATCTATCGCCAGCAGGTTTTTGTAGCCACGCTCCCGCAGCAGCAGCAGTAAATTTTGCCCCACCAGCCCCGCCGCACCGGTAATCACAATCAGGTTATGGGACATGACAGGAGGCATTTAAAATCCATCGGGGCAAGTAGACGCGCAATCATGCCGAATGCGCGCCGGCAATTCAACGACCCTCGACCAATACCCCCGCTAGCAGCTATCTTTGATCCATGATAGCTTGTGATCCATGATAGCTTGACGCTTGTCAATATTACCCTGCTAGGTAACCAGCAGAATCCGGCCAATACAACGATATAAGCTAAATACCATGACAATTGCAGAGCCTTTCACCCTTAGCCGCCACCAGAAAAATTTCTTTGATACATTTGGCTATCTGGTGTTGCCTGGACTGATGAAAGATAGCATGGAAAGTATTTCAGCAGCTTTTGAAGATCTTTACCAACAGGATGACAAGGATATAGTTGACTGGCGCCACGAAGCACATTACATGAAGTCGCGTCAGGTTTTACTACAATTTATCGAGCGCCAGCCCCAACTCACTGCGTTGCTGGATCATCCTGTTGTTGACGGAATCTTCAGTTCGCTACTTGGAGAGGATTATCTCTACCGCGCCAGCGACGGTAATATTTTCTCAGGTGACACTTATTGGCACTCTGACTTGTATGGCGCTTTTTTCAAATACCGGCATGTCAAAATATTATTTTATCTTGACCCTCTGGATGAAAATAGTGGAGCTTTCCGTGCTATCCCCGGAAGCCATCTATTTGGCGATAAGTTTGCCAATTTATGCGAACGCTATGTCTGGAAACATGAAGAAAAACTGGGACTAGATAAAGACCAGGTTCCATGCGTAACAATACCCACCCAACCCGGTGATGCTCTGATTTTTGATTATCGGCTGAAGCATGCGACGCATCGCACACAATGCAACCGCCGCATGTTCAGTATCTGCGCTTCAGAGCGTTTTGCCGAGGAAGATTTACCCAAGTTGGCCGAGTTGACCAACATGTTCCTGCACATGACAGGTGGGGAGGTATATCGTCCTGAGTTTGTAGAAAATGCCACGGAATCACTGCATTTACATATTGATCAATGCTTGGAAGCTTTTAAACTGATTCAGGAAGGGAAAGTCGGCAACCCTGTCACATGACAGGTAATATCAGGGCAATATCCACCCGGATTTTTTGCCAGATACTGCTGGTGATAGGCTTCAGCGTAGTAAAAAACCGGTGCAGGCAGAATTTCAGTAGTGATACTGCCCATCCCTGCATTATCCAGGGCTTTCTGGTAAATCAATGCGCTATTTTCAGCTTCATTACGCTGCTGTTCGTCAGAATAATATATACCTGAACGGTATTGTGTCCCTACATCATTGCCCTGTCTCATTCCTGAGGTAGGGTTATGGCCTTGCCAAAAAATCTGTAACAAGCGTGAAAATGTGATGATAGCCGGATCAAATACTACCAACACCACTTCGTTGTGCCCTGTCAGTCCACTGCATACTTCTTCATAAAGCGGGTTCGGTGTAAATCCACTAGCGTATCCCACAGCAGTTGTATACACGCCCTCAGTTTGCCAGAACTTTTTCTCGGCTCCCCAAAAACATCCCATACCAAACAGGGCTGTTTGCGTGGATGAAGGAAACGGCCTCTGCATGGTTGTGTGCAACACAGCATGCCTGTCAGGAACACGCATGCTTGAACTGCGCCCCGGTAATGCCTCTGCTGCATCCGGTAGTTGGAGCATTTTCATCATCTGTATCCTCGGATAGTATGACCAACAAAATAACACTGTGAGCATACCGTGGAAAAACTGGTTTATCTTCTCTGGAAACCCGATGACACTGCCGATAACGTATGGCACCAGCAATTAACACAAACACTCATTCCTGCGTTGAGGATTGCAGGCGCCCACCGATTTCGCCTGAATCTTGCTGATGCCGGTGTTGCTGGCGCAGATTCCATGCGGATGGCCTGCCAGTCACCGCTGCCTGATGCCCTGTTGTCTTTCTGGATGAACAGCTCACATGAACGCCATCCAGCTGAAAAAGCCCTTTCAGCCCAGGCAAAACAAATTGCGGGCTACAGTGTATGTGAGTCTGAGCCACTTCCTGATGCCCTGCACTCTGCGCCAGAAGGTGAACGCTGTTATGGCATGAATCACATCGTGTTTCTGCAAAAGCCGCCACGCCTCAGTCGCGAAGAGTGGCTCGATATATGGCTTGAAAGCCACACAGCTATTGCTATCGACACACAACAAAACTTCGGGTATCGACAAAATATTGTGGTGCGTAGCCTGACGAAGCATGCGCCAGCGTATGACGCAATTGTTGAAGAAAACTTCCCTCCTGAAGCAATAGGCAACCAGGATGCTTTCTACCGATATGGCAACCCAGAGCAGCTAGCGAATAACCAGAAACGCATGTTCCAGAGCTGTGTGCGATTTATTGATTTTGATAAGATGGGTCGATTGCCAACAAGCGAATATAATTTCAAATAAATCAATAGGTTATTATTGTTTGTTAATGCTATTTATAATATTGGACACCAAGAAGAATAAAGGTAACTATCCTTATAAATCAGCTAGTTACAGCGCTTACTTAAGGAAGCTCTCAAGAAAATCTTTTTCCTCATCTCCAAGGCCTGCAGCCTCGTCAGCGACTACATGAAGGTACTCGGCGATGACCTCTTGCACGCTCTCCCGATCCCCCAGCACCACACCCTCCTGCACCAGTAACTCTGCTAACACCTCAGCGATATTGTCTATTTTCCCGGCAGTCTGCTGGAAGTGGTTATCCACCAGCTGCACGATGTCTTCCCGATGCTCAACGAGCTTGTCAGTCAATGGAAGATGACTCGACTCGATAACATCCAGCAACTCAACAGCATTCTTCATACAACATCCCTCTGTATCCACTTTCACCTGAACGCTAACAGCAACAAAGTGTTACCTGAAAGCAATCTCGACGAAAGCACAGCCTGATGCGACCAAAGGCTAGACAACCATGCGCTCTGCAATGGCTTGGGCAAGCATCAGTACGCGTTCGGACTCAGCTGCGTGCAAATTCTCTACCAACTTGCCGTCCAACACTACAATCCCCTTCCCGGCTGCTTCTGCTTCGCGCCAGGCCTCGACAACGCGGCTGGCATGCTCAACCTGAAGTACGTCCGGGGCAAATACACGGTTTGCCACTTCAATCTGTCCCGGGTGGATCAACGATTTACCATCAAAACCCAACGCCTTGCCCTGTTCGCACACTGCAGCAAAGCCTTCAACATCAGCAATATCAAGGTGTACGCCGTCGATAATATCGACACCGGCAATGCGTGCTGCACCAACGCAACGGCTCAAGCTGTAGAGAAAACCCAGCCGATCGGGGTGATGCGGAATCCTGAGCTCCTTGGCCAGATCAGACGTGCCCATTACCAGCACTTGCAAACGGCTGTGGGACATCGCGATGGCTTCGACATTTGCCACGCCACGCGGGGTCTCAATCATTGCCCACAATGCCATGCCCTCTGGCAAGCGGTCTGCTACATGTTGAACGGTTTCTGCATCTTCAACTTTGGGAACCACAATCGCATGTGCATCGCTGTCGATTACGGCTGCAAGGTCGTCCTCAAACCATTCTGTACCCACAGCATTGATACGAATAGCCACTTCACGCAATCCATAACCATCTGCCTGCACTGCTGCAATGGCCTGTTGGCGGGCTTCGCTTTTCAGGGCCGGGGCAACGGCATCCTCCAGATCCATGATGATGCAATCCGCTGGCAGACTGCGCGCCTTATCCAGCGCGCGTGCATTGTTGGCTGGCATATACAGAACAGAACGGCGAGGAATGATGTGCATGTCAATTTTCAACAGGAGGGTTATTGGAAAGGATCATAAACGAAAACGCCCCGGAATCGGGGCGTTGGCGAGACAGGCGGCCTGTCAGTCAGAAAAGGACCATTCAGGCAAAGTTTTTAGCCACGAAATCCCAGTTAACCAGATTCCAGTAAGACTCCACATATTTGGCGCGCAGATTGCGATAGTCGATGTAGTAAGCATGCTCCCACACATCACAGGTCAACAACGCAGTCTTGCCTTCAGTGAGGGGGCAACCAGCCGCACCCATGTTGACGATCTCAACCGAACCGTCCGCATTTTTTACTAACCAGGTCCATGCAGAACCAAAGTTGCCAACCGCCATTGTGCTGAACTTTTCCTTGAATGCTGCAAACGAGCCGAAAGCCTTGTTGATGGCATCAGCCAGCGCACCAGCAGGCTCGCCGCCGCCATCAGGCTTGAGGCAATTCCAGTAGAACGTGTGGTTCCAGATCTGGGCTGCGTTGTTGTATACGCCACCTGAAGAAGACTTGATGATGTCCTCCAGATTCTTTCCCTCAAATTCAGTGCCAGGCACCAGATTGTTCAGGTTAGTCACATACGCCTGATGGTGTTTGCTGTAGTGAAACTCCAGCGTCTCGGCTGAAATGTGCGGCGCCAGTGCGTCTTTGGCATAGGGAAGCGGTGGCAATTCAAAAGCCATGGGAAATTCTCCAGAAAAGGGTTACAGACAAGCGAGCTAAGTATTGGCGTTTTGGCAGTGAATGCAAGCCCGAACGGGAAAAAACATGCTATATATCGCGGAAATCATACTCACGTAGCTCTTTACTCAGTCGTGTTGCGTCCATAAGGTCTTCCAGCCGCCGGCGCATATCCTTGCTGATTGTGGCGGCTTTGATCTCGGTCGCCATTTCAGCATCCTGATCACCTTCAAAATCGTCCGATTCTTCTATAGTGCTATCTGCATCAAGTTTGCCCATAAATATTCCCCCGAATATTCGTTTTACAGACATTAATGACAAAAGTGCCGCAACAGAAAATATAGCGCCAGTGCGACTGGTATAAAAATTAACGCAGATTTTTTACAGGGTCAATATTCGGGGATTATCATTTTCAAACCATAAAAAAGCCCGCACTGGGCGGGCTTTTTCACGTCCACTGGTCACTCAGTGAAACTGCTCTTCTTCGGTAGAACCTGTCAGGGCTGTGACAGAAGAAACACCGCCCTGGATAACAGTGGTCATGTCATCAAAATAGCCTGTACCCACTTCCTGCTGGTGCGCGACGAAGGTGTACCCTTTTTCACGTGCAGCAAACTCCGGCTCTTGCACCATTTCAACGTAGGCTTTCATGTCCTCCCGTGCATAGGCGTGTGCGAGTTCAAACATGTTGTACCACATGTTGTGGATACCGGCCAACGTGATGAACTGGTACTTGTAACCCATCGCAGACAGTTCACGTTGGAACTTCGCAATCGTTGCATCGTCCAGGTTTTTCTTCCAGTTGAAAGACGGCGAGCAGTTATAGGCCAGCAACTGGTCCGGGTATTTGGCACGGATCGCTTCAGCAAAGATGCGGGCTTCTTCCAGATCCGGCTTGGCAGTTTCACACCACAGCAGGTCAGCATACGGGGCATATGCCAGACCACGGGAAATCGCCTGTTCAATACCGTTACGCACACGGTAGAAGCCTTCAGGAGAACGCTCTCCATGGACGAATGGCTTGTCATTCGGGTCGAAGTCAGATGTCATCAGGTCGGCCGCGTTGGCATCAGTACGCGCCAGTACGATAGTAGGCACGTCAGCCACGTCAGCAGCAAGGCGAGCAGCCACCAGTTTCTGGACTGCTTCCTGGGTAGGTACCAGTACTTTGCCACCCATATGGCCACACTTCTTCACAGAGGCCAGCTGGTCTTCAAAGTGAACACCGGCAGCGCCTGCTTCAATCATCGCTTTCATCAGTTCGTAAGCGTTCAGCACGCCCCCGAAACCGGCTTCTGCATCCGCCACGATAGGCAGGAAGTAATCCACATAACCTGCATCACCCGGTTTGATATTGGCTTTCCACTGGATCTGGTCTGCACGCTTGAAGCTGTTGTTGATACGTTTGACTACAGCAGGTACTGAATCCACCGGATACAGGGACTGGTCAGGATACATGCTGGACGCGCTGTTGTTATCAGCCGCTACCTGCCAGCCAGACAGGTAAATAGCCTGCACACCTGCCTTGGCTTGTTGTACTGCCTGACCGCCGGTCAAGGCACCCATGCAGTTGACAAAATCTTTCTCCGGACGGAAAGAAGGATGGGCACCTTGAGTGACCATTTCCCAGAGTCTTTCAGCGCCACGCTTGGCAATCGTGTTTTCCACCTTGATAGAGCCACGCAGACGGACCACATCTTCTGCAGAATAAGGACGGGTGACGCCTTTCCAGCGCGGGTTTTCAGCCCAATCTTTTTTCAGGCGCGCAATTTCAGCATCGCGATCATAGTTACCGATAGACATGTGGATCTCCAGCAAGGCTTTGGTTGGTGGTTCGGAGGTAGGTAAAGGGAGGCGGCATTTTAGGGAGCTGGCGACAATATATCCAGCGCAGACTGGGGATTCCTGCATATTTTTTTCACCCGCCCGGCATGGATTTCCTGAAGTTTTTTTACAACACCGTCTGGTATCATGCACCACCTCCAGCGCTGCAGCATTCCCGCCTGCCAGACAGCCCACTTCCACCCTGATTTGCACGAGCCAAAACCGTATGACCAACAACGACAATACACCTCGCATCTCCCACGGTAACTTGCAAATTGCAGAGTCACTGTACCGACTGGTGGTTGACGAAGTGTTACCGGGGCTTGGTATTAATGCTGACGATTTCTGGAGCGAATTTGAATCCATCGTGCTCGATCTGGGACCAAAGAACAACATCCTGCTGGACAAGCGCGACACGTTGCAAAAGCAGATCGACACCTGGCACCAGTCACACTGCGATAAAGCACACGATCACGACAAGTACAAAGCCTTCCTGCAAAAAATTGGCTACCTACTGCCTGAAGGCCCTGATTTCAAAATCACTACCGCTGGTGTGGATGAAGAGATTGCCACCCTCGCTGGTCCTCAGCTGGTAGTGCCAGTAAAAAATGCGCGCTATGCACTCAATGCCGCCAATGCACGCTGGGGCTCGCTGTATGATGCACTGTATGGCACGGATGTGATTGCTGAAGCCGACGGCTGCGAAAAAGGCACACGCTACAATCCGGTGCGCGGCGCGCAGGTTATTGCTTATGTGCGTCGTTTCCTGGATGAAGTGGCTCCGTTGGCTAGTGGTTCACACACCAATGCCGTGAAGTACGCTGTTATCAATGCCCAACTGGAAGTTACCCTGAATGATGGCAGCAAAACCGGACTGAAAGACACCGCCAAATTTGCCGGTTACTGGTTCAGTAATACCGGTGGCAGCCCATCCAATCCCTCACACATATTACTGCGCAATAATGGTCTCTACATCGACATCCAGTTTGATGATGAGCACATTGTCGGGCGCGATGATCCCGCCAACATTAAAGATGTCGTACTGGAATCCGCCCTCACGACCATCCAGGATTGTGAAGATTCTGTCGCAGCCGTTGACGGGGAAGACAAGGCAGAAGTTTACCGCAACTGGCTTGGACTGATGAAAGGCACCTTGACCGATACATTCATGAAAAACGGCAAGGAAATGACACGCACGCTAGCACCGGATTTACATGCACTGAGCCCTGCCGGTGAACCCATCACCCTGCACGGGCGTGCAGTGATGCTGATTCGTAACGTTGGGCATCTAATGACCAACGAAGCCGTGTTATTAAAAGATGAAGAAGTGCCTGAAGGCATCCTCGATGCAATGGTTACCATTGCTATTGCCATGCACGACCTGAAAAATCTCGGCAGCCGTTCCAATTCGCGCAAGCGTTCCATTTATATCGTCAAGCCAAAAATGCATGGACCAGAAGAAGTGGCTTTTGCCTGTGAAATTTTTGGTCGAGTTGAACATGCACTGGGACTACCACGTAACACTGTAAAAATTGGCATCATGGATGAGGAACGCCGCACGACGGTCAATCTGAAAGAATGTATCCGCGCAGCAAAAGATCGTGTTATTTTTATCAATACCGGTTTTCTTGATCGCACAGGCGATGAAATCCACACCTCGATGGAAGCCGGCGTGATGGTACGCAAAAATGAAATGAAACAAAAACCCTGGATAAGCGCCTACGAAAACTGGAACGTAGATATTGGGCTAGCCTGCGGTCTCTCTGGCAAGGCACAAATTGGCAAAGGCATGTGGGCAATGCCAGATTTAATGAAAGACATGGTAGACACCAAAATCATGCATCCAATGGCTGGCGCCAACACTGCCTGGGTCCCCTCACCCACTGCCGCTACACTGCACGCCATGCATTATCACAAAGTGAATGTTTTCGAACGCCAGACTGAATTGAAAAAACGCGAACGTGCAAGCCTCGATGACATACTCACCATTCCATTGCTCGGCGATACCAAACTATCGGATGCAGAAATCCAGCAGGAACTGGATAACAACTGCCAGAGCATACTGGGCTATGTCGTACGCTGGATTGATCAAGGTGTCGGCTGCTCCAAAGTACCAGACATCAATGATATCGGGCTGATGGAGGATAGAGCCACACTGCGTATTTCCAGCCAACACATCGCTAACTGGTTGCGTCATGATTTCTGCAAGCGCGTACAAGTGCTGGAAACATTCAAGCGCATGGCATTGGTGGTCGATCGCCAGAACGCCGATGACCCGAATTATCGAAACATGGCACCCAATTTTGACGAATCAGTGGCATTCCAGGCAGCGTGCGAACTGGTTTTTGGCGGCGTACATCAACCCAGTGGCTACACTGAACCAGTGTTACACCGACGCCGGCGCGAATTGAAAGAGTCAGGGGTGTAATCTGGTAACCATGTTGTTACCCATTCCAGCATTTAGTGACAATTACATATGGATGCTGGTGCGCAATAGCCATGCATGGATAATCGATCCAGGTGAAGCAGCACCAGTAGTACAGGTGCTGCACGAAAAAAATCTGCAACTGGCGGGAATTCTGGTAACCCATCATCACCCTGATCACACTGGCGGCATAGTTGAGCTGTTACAGCATCACCGCGTTCCGGTTTATGGCCCCTGTAACTCACCCACACGCAAACTGATCAGCCATGTACTGAAGGATGGCGACTGCATCAGTCTGGGCGGAATCGAGTTTTCTGTCATTGCTGTTCCGGGACACACACTGGATCACATTGCTTTCTACAGCGCCGTAGAAAACATCCTGCTCTGCGGTGACACCCTGTTTTCTGCCGGATGTGGCCGTGTTTTTGAAGGCACGCATGAACAGATGTATGAATCGCTTTTAAAGCTGGCCGCCCTGCCGGGCGATACAAAATTTTACTGCGCCCATGAATATACACTGGCTAATCTGTTGTTTGCTATTGCAGTCGAACCAGACAATCAGGACATCATCCAATACCAGCGGCAGTGCGAGGCGATTCGCGCCAAAAACCTGCCGACGCTCCCATCAACCATAGCACTGGAAAAAAAGATTAACCCATTCCTGCGCTGCAATAATGCCTTACAATTTTCAGAAAGACGCCGGCAGAAAAATAATTTTTAACATTGCACAAAAATAATCAGTAAGCATCCAGAATTAACGCACTGGCAAGTGAAGCCCTGGCTGGGTCATTATTTGCATCCAATACAAATATACGCTCTGGTGCAACAGCATTTTGCTCTACCATAACTGCTTTGATTTGTTTTGCACGCCGCATAGCCAAATCATTCAGCTCTTCATCTGACACAGAAAAATTACCCTGCAATTTTTCCCAGCCTTTTTCATAAGCAAGCGCTTTCAGCGTTTTGCTATCCGGTTTCTCACCTCGAGCTTTCATTTCATCTTCGATACGATCCTCTATATCATCCAGATCCTCCTTGCCCTGCTTGTCGTAATAGCGCTCAACAGCTTTATAGGCATCACCATTCTCGATGGCAGCCTGCGGCGAAAGAAACGTCCCCCTTGGTATGTCGTCATCTTTCTCGCGCAAGACAGCCACAAGTTTCTGACTCTGGATGCCCAAGCGGTCTTGTTCCGGCAAAGTATTGCCCTGCACATTCATACGCAAACTACTACGCTTATTCAGCATTGCAGCGGCTGTGCGCAACTTGGTCAACGACACTTCATCAAGCTCATCTTGTCCAGGAACAAAAATAATCTGGTCTATACCTTCCGTATTTTCGCCACCCATCAAGCCAGACAAGGCATTAAATGGCGATGTAACCACTTTCATGATCATATTACTCAACACTTTCCAGATGATACCTCCAACTGAAAATTGCGGATCATCGAGATCACCACCCACTTCGAAGCCAAGATCAATAACGCCGTTTTCATCTTTAAGTAATGCAACAGCTAACCGCAATGGCAAGTTAACTGCCTTGTTGCTTTCAACAGGATTACCCAGTTGCAACTGATCCATTACTATCCTGTTATTACCCTGAATCTTGTTGTCCACCATTTTGTAATCAATATCGAGTGACAACTGCCCTCTCTCGATTTTAAAACCCGCATAAACACCCGAGTAAGGAGTAAACGTTGTGAGTTCAAGATTGCTGAAAGCCATATGCATGTCCAGGCTTGGTTTGGCTGCCAGCGGATTCACTTTCCCTTTTATAGTGACCGGGGCATAACGGTCGACCTTGCCTTTTAAATTGACTGATGCTTGCGTCTTGGGATCAGAAGACAGCCCATCGATATTACCGGAGAGCTGATGCATGGCTACTTTAAAGTTAGGCTTCATGCTCAGATCAGCAAATCCAAGATTGGCATTTTTAATTTCAATCTTCCCTAAATTCATCTTCATTGGATCCGAAGACGGTTTTGACGCAGGCTGCGGAAGCAACAAATCCTGGATATTTGTTGATCCATCAGCATTGATTACAAACCCGGTATCAGGATGATCTAGCGAAATTTTATCCACCCTCAAAACGTTTTCTTGCATCAGATATGAAATCCCTGAAACATCCAGGGAATTCCAACTCAATAAATTACGGTTCTTTCCCTTTTCCAGCACGGAGAGCTTATGGATATTTGCTACACCTGTTACATTGACTTTTGGCTTATCGGCAGATTCAAAATGCACATCCATAACGGCACCCACAATGCCGCCAGCAATATCAACTCGCGCAATATCTTGCACATATGGCTGCACTAGCGGCAAAGAAAGTTGCTGCAGATCAAGATGTACATCTGCCACCAATGGCGTGAGCTGCAATTTCGTATTCACTACCAAACTAGCAGGCTGTGAAATTTTTTCACTAAACAAGCCACTTTTCAGCTCTATCATGAAAGGATCATCGGATAACGGCTTGAATTCATTTATCGCAATAGATACAGGAGAAAGGGTGATAGAAAACGGATCTTTGGGCTTTTCATCCTTCAGTTGTAATGTGTAATTGCTGATGGCTACCTGATGAACCAGAACATCCCATGGCTTGGCAGGCTCAACCGGCACAGAATTTTGCTGAATGGCTGGATCTTGGGGCTGCACAGTTTCTGGAGTTGACTCAAACAATGCCTGCAGGTTTATCGCACCTTGTTTATCGAGAACAACATCCAATAGCCCATCCGTTGCCTGAACTGCGCCGATAATGACTGATTGCTGCTGCAGGTTCATCTGCACATCGCTGATACTTAATAAAGGCAGTTTTATTACCGGCATATCAGGAGTGCTTTTGTTACTTAACGCCGTATCACGAAGAGACAATGAACCTCCATCTAGCTGCAAGTCCATTGAGTCATTCACTTGCAAATCAAAATTTGTCGCCATTTCAAAACGTGGCGCCTGCAAATAGAAATTAGTGGGCAACATCAACCATTGCCAGACAGGCGCAAGATTCATGTTCTGGACAGACAGCTTTCCTACAAGATGCAAAGGCTCCAGATTGACTGTTGTTTCCAGATTTATCACACCGGAGTCTTTATCGCGCAGTTCAAGAATCAATCGATTAGCTCGCTCGCTCTTCTGGGTATAAAAATCCTCAATAGAAAGATTGGGCAAATCAGCACGCTGCCGGAATCCACCGGCACGTGCTGCATCGATATAATCAACAGAACCGCCATTAATCTGCAGACTGCGTAGTAACACTACCGGCAAGGATGCAGAAGATGGCTGTTTATCCACTTCTTGTGGCTGAGGGTCAGGCTTGGCAGCAAGCATGTGCAATAGCGTATAACTTCCTTGACCATCTGCCTCAAGCTTCAAGTAAGGTTTTTCCAGTAAAAGTTTTTCCAGGCCATATTCCAGACGGAATATTGACAATACTTCATAGTCAAACAGAAACTGCTCAAAAGATACAAGCGCAGTACCATCACCATCCAGAATCTTGAAATTATCAACCTGTAACTTGAACAGGAATGGATTGAATCTGACTTCTGCAACCTCTATCGGGTGCTGGAAACTATCAGCAAGCGTATGCGTCAAGTAACGTTGCAGAAACCACGGTAAAAACAGAAAACCCATCAATGTATAGAATAGAAATATAGCCGCAACAGTTGCGATCGACCGACGATAATGGCAGGCCCATGTACGAATGTCAGCGATCGTCATACCGGATTTCCTTTATAGGCTGATGGGTAGTGTTATGATTTTTGCGATGCTATCAGTGGTGATGCCCACCGTCACCATGCGCATGGCCATGAGCAATCTCTTCCTCGGTTGCAGCACGCACATTGATTATTTCGATCTCGAATGTCAGCCTTTTACCCGCCAGAGGATGGTTGGTGTCGACTTCAGCCATAAACTTCCCGGGCTTGATAACAGTCACCTGACGCGGACCATCCTGAGTTTCGACCCAGGCAATATCACCGGCCTTCAACTTGCCATTAAACTTGAGANNCCATACGCCTGCTCTGGAGCCAAAATGACACTCACTTTCTCACCTGCCTTTTTCCCCAACATGGCATCTTCCAGCCCGGGTAAAACATTCTTGTGGCCATGTAGATAAGCTACAGGGTCCTCATCACGTGAATTCTCACTGAATCCACCACCCTCTTCCGTTAATGTGTAGTGGAAAATAGCGACAGTATCTTTAGCTATTTGCATGGGGATCTCCGTAAGAACAGTATGGATCGCAGTATCCTGACTTGCATGCAGCATGGCAAGGGGCTGCAATATCCTGATAAACTGCGGCAGGTTTGTTTATTGACTCACTTGAGGAAACAGCATGTTAAAAGTAAACGAGTATTTTGATGGCAAAGTGAAATCCATTGCTTTCCAGACCAGCACTTTGCCGGCTACCGTGGGCGTAATGGCTCCCGGCGAGTACGAATTTGGCACCAGCCAGAAAGAAGTCATGGCAGTTGTTAGTGGCAGCCTGACCGTCAAACTACCGGGCAATGAAACCTGGCAAACCTTCAATGCTGGTGACGATTTTGAAGTGGCTGCCAACTGCAAGTTTCAACTCAAGGTCACAGTAGATACCGCCTATTTGTGTACTTATGAATAGAGTCCCTCAAAATGGCTGTCTGGAAACTTTCGCCAATCAGGTTCCAGACGGTTGAGGAAATTAGTTCATGTACATCCCACCATTTACCTGAATTGTCTCCCCAGTGATGTACGCAGCGGATTCTGAAGCAAGGAAAGCCACGACAGCTGCAATTTCTTCAGGCTTTCCAAGTCGTGCCAACGGGATTTGCCCCAGTAGAGCCTGTTTTTGTTCTTCCGGTAAGACATGAGTCATATCTGTATCAATAAATCCTGGCGCGACTGTATTGACTGTGATATTTCGTGAACCAATTTCACGGGCGAGCGCACGTGCAAAACCAGCGACACCAGCTTTGGTAGCCGCATAATTGCTTTGACCTGCATTGCCCATTTCGCCCACTACAGAACTGATATTGATGATCCTGCCCCACCGGGATTTTGTCATCCCACGCAAGCATGCCTTACACAGACGGAATACAGATGTCAGGTTGGTAGCAATTACATCATCCCACTCTTCATCTTTCATACGCATCAAGATATTGTCTTTGGTAATGCCTGCATTATTGACAAGAATATCAATATTGCCGAACTGTTCATTAATTGTTTTTATGGCCGCTTCGACTGATGCACTATCAGTTACATTGAGCACCACCCCACTTCCTTTATAACCATCTGCCTGCAGGCGTTCAGCAATAGCTTTAGCACCAACATCACTGGTGGCTGTACCGATCACTGTCACGCCCATTTTTCCAAGCGCCTCAGCAATCGCTTTACCAATGCCACGACTCGCGCCAGTCACCAATGCTACTTTTCCTTCAATACTCATAATTATCTCCACAGAACCTTAGGTTTCTGACAATGCTTTTTCAATACCAGCGACATCTTCCAGACTGAATACATTCAGCGACTTATCAATTCTTGCACACAGGCCACACAGCACTTTACCCGGTCCACATTCGACAACCGAGCCAATGCCTGCAGCCACTAAAGCCTGGACACAATCAACCCATAAAACAGGACTGTCTATTTGTTTTATCATTAACTGTTTGATTGCCTCAGGTGAGATTTCGGTTTTTGCATGCACATTATGTACGACCGGAATTTTAGGGGCATGAAACGTTGTTTCAGCAATATGTACTGCCATCTTCTCAGCAGCAGACTTCATCAAAGACGTATGGAACGGTGCACTGACTGGAAGGGGCAAAACTCGCTTTGCGCCCGCGGCTTTCAACAGCTCAGAAGCCTTTTCTACCGCAGCCACCTGACCGGCAATCACTACCTGACCTGGCGAGTTAAAATTAACCGCCTCAACCACTCCGAGACTGGATGCTTCCCTACATATTTCCAGTATTTTTTCATCATCTACATTCAGGACTGCTGCCATGCTGCCTTCGCCTTTGGGGACAGCTGTTTGCATATACGCACCACGCTTACGAACAAGGTCGACGGCATCGGCGAATGCGACGACTTCAGCGCAAACCAACGCGGACCACTCCCCCAAACTATGGCCTGCTAGCAACACTGGCTGAGTACCGTTTTTTTCCTGCCAAACACGCCATAGCGCTACGCTGGATGCAAGAAGCAGCGGCTGGGTAATTTCTGTTGAATTAAGTTGTTCCTGCTCACCGTCCTGACAAAGACGCCACAAGTCATACCCAAGAACATCTGATGCCTGCGCAAAAGTTTTCTGTATCACTGGAAACACTGAAGCCACTTCAGCGAGCATACCCACTTTTTGTGACCCTTGGCCTGAAAAAACAAATGCTAATCTGGAATTCATAGGGAGTAACTCCTGAAAATTTAGTACTACAGCATTTCTTGTAACTTGTGTTGAATTTGACGAGGAATCTCGGCAAGCACTTCTGCTCTTGCCACTGCAATTGCACGGGAGAATGACTCAATATCTGCACCACCATGGCTTTTCACCACAGTTGCGGTCAAGCCGAGAAAGCTGGCGCCATTATAGCGTGAAGGACTAATTTTTGAACGGAATCCAGCCAATGCTGGTCTGATAATAATACTGGCAATTCTACGAAAGAAACTGGCAGAAAGTGAATCCCGCAATTTGTAGCCTATAAGCCTCGCCGCACCTTCGCTGGCTTTTAATGCAACATTGCCTACAAATCCGTCACAAACAGCAACATCTACTCTATTAAAAAACAGCTGGTCAGCTTCAACAAAACCGGTGTAATTCAATGCCTTATCCGCATGCAGCAATAAAGCAGCATGCCTGACCCGCTCATTGCCTTTTATATCTTCAACGCCAATATTCAGCAGTCCAATTCGCGGTTTCTCGATTTTCAAAACCGCAGAAGCCAATACCGAGCCCATGACAGCAAACTGATGCAGGTTTATTGCGGGCACATCGACATTTGCCCCAACATCAAGCAAAAAAGCTTGACCACTGTCAGTTGGAATAGCAGCACAGATAGCAGGACGATCAATACCATCAAATGTACCTAAAAGATGGCATCCTACAGCGAGTAACGCGCCTGTATTACCCGCACTTACGCAAGCCTGCACTTCTCCTTCCTGCAGAAGCTGGATAGCACGAAAAAGTGAAGAATCTTTTTTATTTCGAAGTGCCTGAACAGGCTTTTCATCCATGCCAACCGTTTGTGTTGTAGCAACAACCCGGATACGTTCATGGCATGCGTATTTCAGCCTTGAGAGATGGAACTGTATGTCTTCGTTATCACCCAGCAGGATCACGCTGATATCAGGCATAAACGACAGTGCCCGCACACTGGCAGGCACTGTAACGGCGGGGCCAAAATCCCCGCCCATAACATCAATAGCGATTGTTATCATTTCTGTCGCTGCTTATCAGAAAGACAAGCGAGCTATCAGTGATTGCAACCGCAGGCGGCCTCAGTTGGCGGCACCTTCGACAACCTTACGACCGCGATAAAATCCATCGGCAGTCATATGGTGACGGCGATGTTTCTCACCTGTTACTGAATCAACTGACAACGTGCTGGCAGTCAATGCATCGTGAGAGCGGCGCATGCCACGACGTGCACGAGATTTACGACTTTTTTGTACGGCCATTGCAAACTCCTGGCGTTAAATAATGAATTACTGGCTGCTATAGGACACGCACACCGTTCAGTGTTTGTTTCCCTCAAGTTTCAGGGCTGCCAATACCTGAAACGGATTAACTTTTTCCCCTGCCTGATGTTCATCACTGGGGATAGACTCCCCTAGTAATGCAGGAGGCTCGCAACTACCTTGCTCATGAACGGCCACCAGCGGCAAAGCCAGCAACAGTTCATCTTCTACAATACCCAGGAGATCCAGCTCCTCGCTTTCCATCAGAACAGGATCCAGTGTTCGCGGCAACTGGGCCGCCTGATCATCATTCCAAACCAGGGCAAGCGCAAATTCAGTATCAATTGCACTATCCAGCCGTTCAAGACATCGCTGGCACACCAGTGGCAAAGTCGCTTCCAACTGTCCATTCACTGTCTTTCTGGACTGCTCATCCAGACCAAATGACAGCCTGACCTGCACATTGCCTTCTGCCAAATACAACTGGCTCGCTAAACGCTGCAAATTAGCCAGAGGCAAAAATCCGACCACTGTCACACCTTGCTGACAAAGCTTCAGGGCATCAACACTGCCGGGCAGCAACTGATTGGTCGTCAAGCTTCGCATAGGCGCTGCATTCTAGGGATAGCCTATTGATCTGTCAAAGAATTTTGCATTAACAGTCTACCGTCAGATCTCGATCTGGGTACCCATTTCCACCACCCTGTTAGGGGGGATATTAAAGAAGCTGGTGGCCGACATGGCATTGCGGGTCATAAGAGCAAAGATCTTGTCCAGAATGGCTGGCATGCCAGGATCATTGCTGGGGATCAAATGTTCGCGAGACAGGAAAAATGTGGTATCCATCATGTCAAATTCAAGGCCAAATGGCTGACATTGCTTCAGCAAGCGAGGCACATCAGGACTTTCCTGAAAACCGTATGAGCCGCGGATAATAAACAGGCCGGGCGCCAGATCTTCGACCTGAATCCTGTCTCCTTGAGGAACAAAGGGTATTTCCTGCGTGCTGATGGTCAGGAATACCACTCGTTCATGCAACACTTTGTTATGTTTGAGGTTATGCAGCAAGGCGTGTGGTACAAGATCCAGATTACTGACCATGAATATCGCGGTTCCCGGCACAATGGCAGGTTTGCCGAGAGCCAGACTTTCAATAAACGGCTTCAAGGGCAGGCTCTCCCTGGCCAGAGCAGCACCCAGAAAACGTCGGCCGGTGCGCCATGTATACATCAACAGCATGACAAATCCACCCACCAGTAACGGGAACCAGCCACCATCCGGAATCTTGAGGATATTAGGCCCAAGAAACAGGGCATCTACGCTGAAAAATATCACGCCAACGAGAAGCACCACAGGTAATGGCCAGCGCCACAACCTGGACGCCACAAAACAGGCCAGCAAAGTATCCACCATCATGGCTGTGGTAACGGCGATACCATAAGCCGCTGCTATATTGCTAGAAGAGCGGAACTCCAGAATAAGGAGGATGACAGCGACCATAATCAGCCAATTCATCTGCGGGATATAAATTTGCCCGATTTCCCTGGAAGATGTGTGTGATATGCGCATCCGCGGCCAGAAGCCCATCTGCACAGCCTGTCGCGTGACTGAAAACACACCAGAAATTACTGCCTGCGAGGCAATGACTGTCGCGCAGGTAGCAAGAATCAACAAAGGCCAAAGAAACCACTCAGGCGCCAACTTGTAAAACGGGTTATCAATGGCTTCCGGATGTTCAAGCAGTAAAGCGCCCTGACCGTAATAATTCATGACAAGTGCAGGCAACACCATGCTGAGCCAGGCTACCTGGATGGGTTTACGGCCAAAATGCCCCATATCAGCGTATAAAGCTTCACCACCTGTGACTGCCAGTACAACAGCACCGAATACCAGCAGGCTGCCAATCCCATGCTGCTGAAAGAAGACAAATGCATGCCAGGGATTCAGCGCCATCAACACACGGGGGTAATGGAGGATATTGTAGGCTCCCAACACAGCTAGTGTACTGAACCAGACAAGCATCACCGGACCGAACAAGGCACCGACACTGGCTGTTCCCTTTCGCTGGAACATAAATAAAGCAACCAGGATGGTGATAGCCACCGGAATGGTAAAACGCTGCAACTCCGGTGCTGCAATTTGCAACCCTTCCACCGCAGATAAAACCGATATTGCCGGTGTGATAATGCCATCCCCGTAAAAAAGGCTGGCACCAAAAATACCAGTGAGCGCCAGCGCGCCCTTTAACCACTCACTGCGAACACCTGTACTCCTGGACAAAGCCAGCAAGGCAAGAATTCCCCCCTCACCGTGGTTGTCCGCACGCATGATAAAAAAAACATACTTGATGGTTACAACGATAATCAGCGCCCAGAAAATGAGCGACAAAACCCCCATAACATTGCCAGGAGTAAGATCAAGGGGATGATGACCGGCGAAGCATTCACGCAAAGTATAGAGGGGGCTGGTACCGATATCGCCATAGACAACACCCAGTGCAGCAAGCGCCATGGTGCGCGTGGAATTGTTGGACGCAGCTAAAGACATAACATTGGCCCCGGAAAGGTGGCGCATCCTAACATGGGGTATTATGCAAAACTACTGTTGAAAACGTAGCGCGTTATGATTCGATACACCGTATTTCTAGCATTACTGCTCTCTGTTGTCGGTTGCGATAAACAAGCTGCCCCATTTGAGAAGTCGGGCTCGGGCAGCGAAAATCCCAGCAAACAGATCAACAATCCTGCCAACAAAATCACGCAATACGTTGGCAGTGAACAATGCCAGACTTGCCATATACCAGAGCATCAGGACTGGTCAGCTTCAGATCACCACAAAGCCATGATGACCATGGAACCCTCCCATGTTCTCGGCAACTTTTCAGCTGCACCCTTGGGTCACCACGGGCAGCAGACTCACTTCAGCGATCAGGCTAGCGGATACCAGATCAGCACCGACCAGCAAACCTCGTCCGCTNNCCGCTGCTACTCTGGATCTGGCATATACTTTTGGTGTTTTTCCCCTGCAGCAATATCTTACCGCCTTGCCTGATGGCCGGCTGCAGAGTTTGCCATTTGCATGGGATTCAAGGGCTGATACTGCGGGTGGTCAACGTTGGTTCCACCTTTACGACAATGAAAATATTATTCCGGGAGATGTGTTGCACTGGCGCTCCCCTTCCCACAACGCCAATCACATGTGCATTGAATGCCATACAACAAATTTCGCCAAAAATTACGACACAAAAACAAACACCTACCAATCATCATGGAAAGAAATTGGTGTAGGTTGCGAATCCTGTCATGGCCCAGGGTCAAAACATATTGAATGGACACAAAGTCCTGATAAAAAAACAGACAGCAAAAAGGGCTGGGATATACAACTGACATCCGGCTCACTGCAACTTTGGCAACACCAGACTGAAACAACAAAAGCAAAACGCACAGAACCGGGAAATCTTGTCCAGGTCGAGCGTTGCGCACAGTGTCACAGCAGGCGTAGCCGTATTCACACTGGCAATAATGAGCAATTTTTCATGGATGCCTTTCTACCCTCGCTGCTGGATGAATCGCTTTACTATCCCGACGGCCAGATTCAGGACGAAGTGTATGAATATGGCTCATTTCTACAAAGCAAGATGGCAGATAAAGGTGTGACTTGTAGTAACTGCCATAACCCGCATAGTGGAAAAACCAAAATCCAGGGCAATGGCCTTTGCTTGCAATGCCACAACAGCAATCTGGACTCTCCCCAACACACCATGCATCAGCCATCTACAAAGGGCAGCTATTGTGTTGATTGCCACATGCCCACGACCAACTACATGACTGTTGATGCGCGACGTGACCACAGCATGCGAATTCCCCGCCCTGATCTCAGCGAGAGGCTGGGAACTCCCAATGCCTGCAATAGCTGCCATGCAGACAAATCATCGCAATGGGCTACCGAACAAATCGACAAGCAAAAAAGTATTAACTGGAAAGTACCACACTACGGCGAGACACTGGCAAGTGCGAGATTAGCCCAACCATCTTCCTACAATGCATTGATTGAGCTGATTAACGATGCGCAGCAACCTGCTATCGTGCGCGCAACTGCTATCAACCTGCTGGTAAATTTTCCAACCCGTGACTATCAGGCAAACCTGGCAGACAAGCTGGGAAATGCTGATGTATTGATACGATTAGGCACTTTGCGCGCAGCTGAAACCATGACGCCTGAACAGCAACAGATATTGGTGCCTCTACTACAAGATGAACAGCGTGCCATCCGTATTGAGGCAGCCAGACTATTGGCTGGCAACCCAGTCGTGAAAGACAACAGCGACTTTACTCGGGCTCGGCAAGAATACACTGATAGCCAACAAATCAATGCCGATAGAGCGCCAGCATTGACTAATCTTGCAGGGCTTGCAGTAAAAGAAGAACGGCTGACTGATGCAGAAGCACTTCTTTTGTCTGCACTGAAACTCGAGCCATACTATATTCCTGCATCGATGAATCTTGCTGATTTATACAGAGCGACTCATCGTGAAAAAGAAGCAGCAGAAATTATTTTAGCTGCCCTGAAAACACAGCAAGACAGCCCGGATCTCAATATGGCCTATGCACTCTGGCTAGTGCGGGATAAAAAACTGNNGCGCCATCCAGTATCTGGCGACTGCTGCTGCATCTGGCAATAGCCCACACTTCAGCTATGTTTACGCGCTGGCTCTGAGTCAACAAGGAAAAACATCAGAAGCATTGAGAGAGCTTGATCGCGCAGCAGCTATGCCGGTATACGACCGGAATATCCACATAGCGCGGATAGATTTGGCCAGGCAAATAAAAAGAGATGACCTTGCTGAAAAATACCTGCATGAATGGCGCAACCTGGATCCAGAAGATCCTGCATTTTCACAAACAAACAGAAAAAATTAATCAGTTCCTTTCTTTTTAGAAGACTTACGTAACAGCGGCGTTATCTTGGCACTGCTTTGACTTTCCAGATTGTTCATACCGGATTGCTGCTGGTTTCGCCTCCAAAGAATGTCATTAATAGGCATCTCGGAAAAACCACCGACCACCTCCGACAAAATATTCTTGATTGTCTGGCAATCGCCCTCTTCACAACCCTGCTGAATTTGCTCAAGACAAGCCAGCAAATTGGGCAATTCAAGAAAACTTTCATCTGCACGCATGATCATGGAATGACCTGTGCCCGCAATCCTGTCTCCCAGCACAAGTTCTTCGTATAGTTTTTCACCAGGACGCAGACCGGTGACAGAAATTTCTATATCACCATCCGGATTTCTCTCATTGCGCACTGATCTGCCTAATAAAGAAATCATGCGCTCAGCCAAATCCATAATCTTTACTGGCTTACCCATATCCAGCACAAACACTTCACCCCCCTCCCCCATACTGCCAGCCTGTAATACCAGCTGGGCAGCTTCGGAAGTGGTCATAAAGTATCGGGCGACATCAGGGTGCGTTACCGTGACCGGTCCCCCGGCATTTATCTGATCAAAGAATAGAGGCACCACAGAACCGGAAGAACCCAGTACATTTCCAAAACGTACCATGCAGAAACGCGTAGCGGCCCCACTGCGGGCATACGCCTGACAAATCAACTCTGCACAACGCTTACTGGCCCCCATCATACTGACCGGCCGCACAGCCTTGTCAGTTGAAATCAACACAAAAGTCTCCACTGCGCTATCAGCTGCAGCCTTCACTAATGACCACGTGCCAAGTACATTATTTCGCACACCGTCTATCATATTATTTTCAACAATCGGGACATGCTTATAAGCAGCAGCATGATAGATGGTCTGCACGGAAAAACTCTGGATAATATCAGTCATACGGCGCTGGTCAGTAACATTGCCCAACAATGAAACAATTTCGGTTATAGCCGAATCCTGCAACAATTGTGTCTGGTGTAATTCCTGATCAACACGGTATAGACCGTATTCATTGATATCAACCAACAACAAGATACTGGGTTGGCTCAATAAAATCTGTCTGCACAGCTCACTGCCAATAGATCCTGCTGCCCCGGTTACCATCACCACACGATTTTTGATGCAGCGATCCAGAAGTTGTTCGTCAGGCGATACGGGTGTGCGTCCNNGCTGCGGCAATACTGATGGCATGGCAAGCAGCACCTTGGTTATTCCATGCCGCTCAAGCAGCTGTGAAATATTATGTGTCGGGTAGACAGGCAGGCTATCCAGAATCATGCCCTGTTTGGCAATGTTGTCATCAACAAACAGAACAGGTTTGTAATCATTCCCGTGCAATAAAGCCTTGTATACCTGCAGACCCGAAGTCCCGGCACCGTAGATGGCCACCCGCTCCTTGTGAATCTGCAGCCCCTTCTGGTAGTAGGCGCGAATAAGAATGCGGGAGCCGCCTATAAAAATATAGGCAAAACAGCCATAAATAACCGGGACGGAGCGAGGCATAAATATGCCACTCATATAAGACACAACAGCAATGATCATTGCCGATATAAATACACCCTGCATCACAGCAAAAATCGCTTGCTGGCCCATGTAACGAATAATAGACCGGTACAAACCCAGCCGCCCGAAAGCAAACAGTGTCAGGAGCAGGCATATCGCCATGACAACGTTCTGGCCAGGCTGGTCAGGGAACCACACCTCTCCCAGCCTCGCCCAAAAAGCAAATACCAAGGCAGCGCTGAGGAGCACGAAATCCACAACGATCATGATTATCTGCTTGTAATATCGCCGCAACATCACGCCGGCAGCCTGTAGATTCATTATTATTTGCCCATTACCTTTTATCTTTGGCGCCCTTTCAGCAATCGTTCACTGCACACTAGCACAATGGCGTAGAACAGTACCCAGACTAGAGGAAGTACGTACCCATTATAGCCACTGCCCATGGCTTGCCAAGCAATGACAGAGGCAGAGCACAAAAGCATAACCAGCCCATAGGCTATGGTCACTTGGCGATGACTATAGCCAGCCAATACCCATCTTTGATAATAATGCTGCCGATGGGGCTGCCATATGCGCTCATGCCTGTAAAGACGTTTTACCAGCGTTACCGTCGCATCAACCCAGAAAGGAGAGAAAATAACCAACGGTACCCATATTGGGTAAATATCTTCTTTCAATCCAATAACACTCATCAAGACCATTGCAAAACCAAGAATCGTAGAACCGCTATCCCCCATAAAAATTCTGGCTGGAGGGAAGTTAAAACAAAGAAATCCAGCACTGCCTGCAACAATAAGGCCATTGAAAAAAAGAAATGAAACCTGATCTTGCATGCATCCCAGAAAGGCTAGTGCGGAAAAACCGATGGCAGCCATCAATGCTGCGAAGCCATCCATCCCATCCATGAAGTTATAAAGGTTGATGCCCCACACAAATACAAATATCCAGACCCACGGCCAAATCCAGGAAGCTATATCCCAACTTATATAAAGCTCCGAACTAAAAACAGCCAATATCGCTGCAAGTATTTGTACCGATAAACGCACTGTCGAAGATAACGTTTTCCAGTCATCAATAAATGCCACCAGCAACAGCAGCATGACAGACACCAGACAATAGATATTTATTAGTGGCGAAAAACCTTGCACCCCAATAATGCCCCCTACCGCAACACCACTCCAGATACCCACCCCTCCCAAACGTGGAACAGGCACAGTGTGCAATGATCGGTCATTGGGTTGATCCAGCCAGTAATCGCGTTTGTGTTGGACAATCCACCAACAACAGAATGCAGACACACTGAAAGCAACGAACAGCGCCAGTACGCCTGTAATCAACAGCATCACAACTTTACATCCTGACAAGCGGCAATGATGGCAGGCAACTCTTTGTAAAATGTGGTTGAGGGTCTCCAACCAAGCTGTCGCAGTTTATTTGAAGAATAGGCGCAAGGCTCTGTCAGGCGAGATACAACTTCGCTGGATATGGGGCATGTTTTCCATATACGCTGCAAAAAATCCCCCAGAAAGCCTGCACTTGTTAAAAGTGGCAGTGGCAAAGACCATCCCGGCTTCCCTTTTCCCAAGACAGCGCGTATTGCGAGATAAATAGAAAAAGGTGTGTATGCTTCACCATCAGCAACAATCAGTGGTTGGCGATTGGCGTCAATATGTACTGCAGCTATCAAGATTGCACTAACTACATCGTGTACCGATACCATAGAACGCTCTGCAGCAATATCAGGAAGCGGAGGACAATACCCTTTATCGATTGCACAAATTAATTTTTGTAGATTGCCTTTAACACCTGCGCCATACACAAGACTCGGCCGAACAATCGCAACATGCGGAATATTAATTTCATTCAGCAGCCTTTCTTCAGTCTTTCGCTTCCAGTAACCATAACCATCATTGGGCCATTCATCCCAGGATTCATCGCATTTAAATAAACCGGGATCGGCAGCAGCTTTTGTGGAGCTGACAAAAACAAATCGCTGGATACCGGCTTGCTGCGCATTGCGAGCCAATGCCAATGTCACTTCGCAATCAATTTTATAACAATCAGATGCTGCTGATATATGGGCAGTATTTGCCAGATGAAACACCGTATCTATTTCGCAAAGAAGTGACTCATAAGAAATATTGTCTGAACCCAACTCACCAATCACCGTATCCGTTGATTTTCCAGACGATATTGGTTTGCGTAATAGCATGCGCACAGGGATGTTGTGTTTTTGTAACTGGCTGCACAACTGCAAGCCAATAAAGCCGCCTGCTCCAGTCACCAGACATCTGCCTATGACAAGAGATTGCTGATCACTGTATGTATTTGCCATTTGAGGTGCTTCCTGAAACAAAAAACCAGGGCAGGCCCTGGTTTTTTGTTCACAGACTGTTGAAGCCCGGGATTACTTGCCGATTACACGCAAATTAGCAGGCGTGTAATAATCATCAGGACGATTCTGTGCAGGAATTTTTTGCACACCACCCTCTTCGTTTACAAGGTTATTCAGCAAGTAAGCGCCTTTCTGCAAGTCATGGTAGATCTCCTGGCGTGCTGTCATACCCGGCATATCATAGGCATTGACAGTGGTACGCATGGTAGTTCTCCACAAGCTGCCCTGGCTATCATAGTTATCCGCCAGCAATGCTTGCCATGAATCTTCTTCCATATACAGACGGCGCTTGCCATAAATATGGCGCTTACCTTCTTTCAAGGTACCAACTACTACCCAGTTCCGGTGAAGTTCATAACGCATAAACTCTGGATTCGGGTGATTGACAGTCAATATATCGGCGTACTTATGTGCTGGAGAATCTGCTTCATAGTTGTTGTAAGGAATATACAACTCGCGTGAAGGTTCAAGTTTCCAGTCGTAGCGGTCAGTTGCACCGATAAACGCCAATGCATCATCAACCGTACGCAAGCCACCAGGTCCATCGGGAAAGTCATATGCAATAGTTGGTGCACGACGAACACGACGTGTGCCAGGCAGATACTGCCAGGCATTACGTGGCAATTCTGTCAGATCCATAAATTCATGAACCAGCGTTACCTTACCTTTTTCACGTGGAGGATCAGTTACCTCAACCAGAACGCGTGCACTAGTGCCACTAAACGTTTCATAGGTTTTCTTAGGGTCAAATACTTCAAAATAACGGCTCTCAAACTGCTTACGCATCGAGATACTGCCATTATTGAACACCGCTCCACTCGCAACTACACCCTCTGTCAGAAATGGGTTAGGAGAGTATTGGTGATTCCAGATAACCTCTACACCATTTTTGGGTATCGGGAACGGCGCACCACCAAAAGCATTCTTGGTACCGTTGCCACTTGGCACGATCTCAGCCGTTACTGCATTGCGTTTTACATTGTCCAGAATACGATCTGCATAACGTACATCACGCTTGCTGGGATAGACCTTCATTTTGAAGGTATCGGGATACTTCTTGAACAAGGCTACCTGGCCATCAGTCAGGTTTTCCTTGTATTTCTCGTAATTTTTGCCATCAATGACAAAAAGAGGCTTTTCAGCTGGATAAGGGTTGGGATAGTAAGTACCTGTACCTTTGTAATCCACGCCCTTGGGCACACCTAGCGTAGTGCCAGTGTACTCAGGGATAGTGCCATCAGCATTCCCTTTTGGATTAGCCCCCATTCGAGTCAGTTCTGTGCCCAATTTGTCAGCTTCGGCTTGAGTAACCTTTGCTTCGACCTGTACCGCAGTAGCCAACAACAGAACGCTGGCAGAAACTGCTACTTTTATTTTTGTCTTCATATGCTTCCGTGTACTCCAGAAAGTTAACGGGTTTACGGTTGACCCCAAAAACTGAGGATGTCGTAGGTTACCCCAAAAAGTCTGGCAGGTAAAAGGCGCTACATGCTCTTTTTCCACAAGCTCACTGAGACATATGTTGTAGAAGTATGAATTACCCGAACGACAGCATATTCAAGCTATTCAATTGCCCCCAGCGTGAACTGCATGAAAGACTACAGTAGAATGGATCCCTATTTTGATCACGCCAAATCGGGTAACAGACAAATATGGCAATTAACAGCAGCGTTGAGAACCTCAACGTAGAATCCCAGAACATTCTCATCACGCCAGCCGAACTCAAGTCCCGATTGCCGCTGACAGCCGCGGCCATTGCGACTGTCCAGGCTGGCAGGCTGGCTGTACGCAATATTCTGGATGGCAGCGATCCACGTCTCCTGGTGGTGATTGGCCCCTGCTCCATCCATGACCCCAAGGCAGCAATGGATTATGCCAACCGGCTGAAGGCCCTGTCTGAAACAGTTAAAGACAGCCTTCTCATAGTCATGCGCGTCTATTTTGAAAAGCCGCGCACCACAACCGGCTGGAAAGGGCTGATCAATGACCCGCACATAAATGACTCTTTCAAGATAGAAGAAGGCCTGCAAATAGGCCGGAAATTGTTGCTGGATATAGCTGAGTTGGGCTTGCCAACAGCCACAGAGGCCCTGGACCCCATATCGCCCCAGTACCTTCAGGATCTGATTTCATGGTCAGCCATTGGCGCCCGCACCACAGAATCGCAAACACACCGGGAGCTGGCATCCGGGCTGTCATGTGCGGTCGGCTTCAAGAACGGAACAGATGGTGGCCTAGCTGTAGCGATCAATGCCCTCAAGTCAGCCACCGCACCCCATCGTTTTCTTGGCATCAATAACGAAGGCCAGGTCGCCATTATCACCACGAAAGGCAACCCTTATGCCCATGTGGTACTGCGGGGCGGCGACGGAAAACCTAACTACGATTCCGTGAGTGTTTCACTGTGCGAGCAGGAGCTTAACAAGGCAGGAATCAAGCCAAACATCATGATCGACTGCAGTCATGCAAACTCCAACAAGAGCCATGAGCTGCAAACTCTGGTAATGGACAATGTGGTCAACCAGATCCTGGAAGGCAATCGCTCGATTATCGGTGTCATGATTGAGAGCCATATCGGCGCGGGCAACCAGAAAATTCCGGACGATCTTTCAAAGCTGGAATACGGCGTGTCCATTACTGATGCTTGCATAGATTGGCCTGCCACAGAAAAATGCCTCACGTCCGCCCACCAGAAGCTGCTGGGCGTCTTACCCAAACGCCGCCAAAATTAACAGATAACATTAACTTTATATTTTAATTAATTGATATTAAAGGAAATAACTATGCCAGCGCCGCACATTGACGCCCAGTTTTCTTCCACACTGTATACCTTTGCCGGCAAAGACGTGCCTTGGCTGGCAAAGCTCTGGGCCACCCAGACACCTGACAAGCCCTACATGATATGGGAACCCAAAGAGGGTGACAGCAAGACATGGACATACGCCCAGTTCTGGGCCGAGATCAATGAAGTGGCCTGTGGCCTGATCGCCAAAGGCGTGAAGAAAGGCGACAAGATTCTCATACACGCCGAAAACAGCCCTGAAATGATGATTGCCTGGTACGCCTCCAGTATTGTCGGCTCTGTAGCCGTGACAACCAACACCCGCTGCGTCGGGGATGAATTGACTTATTTTGCCGAACACTCCGATGCAGTGGGCTGTATTACACAGCCCAAATTTATTCAGGCACTGGCAGAAAATGCCAAAAGCTTGCCGTGGTTCATCGTGCTGGATGACAACTCCGGCGAAGCGCCGACTGCGGAAGAAACGGCTTATGCCGCAAGATATGACCGCTGGGCAAAACTCTACGGCCAAGGCAAGGAAGCGCCGGCACGTCCGGCTGAACCAATGTTGCCCGTTGGCATACAGTACACATCAGGCACCACCTCACGCCCTAAAGCGGTAGTCCATACGCATGCCAATGCTCTCTGGGGCGGCCGTACCGGTTCACAAAACCTGCTGATGACCAGCGACGACACGTATCTGGTGTTCCTGCCCTGTTTCCACGTGAATGCACAAAGCTGGAGCTTCTGGAGCATGATGTGGTGCGGCGGCACCGTCGTGCTGCAGCCCAAGTTTTCTTCGAGCAAGTTCTGGGAATTGTCGCTGAAACACAAGTGCACGCGCGCTTCAATGATTCCGTTTACGTTCAAGGCGCTGTTCTCACAAGCTGTACCTGAGCAACACTTCTACAAGACGTGGTCCACCGGTGTAAAACTGCACATCATCGAGCAACACTTCAAGGTCACCACTTTTGCTACCTGGGGTATGACTGAAACAGTTACACACGCTTCGCGCTCCGACATCCTGCAAGATTCACCCGAGATGAATATCGGCGTTCCAACACCCGGCTATGAATTTGCCATTATCAATCCAGCAACCGGCAAGCACTGCGAGGTGGGTGAAAACGGCGATTTGTATCTGCGCGGCACACGCGGTATCCTGTTGTTCTTCGAGTATTACAAGAATCCGGAAGCCATGAAAAAATCTTTCACGGACGATGGCTGGTTCCAGACCGGCGACATGGCGCGTCTGGAAGCAGACGGCTACATGTACTTTGCCGACCGTGACAAGGATGTACTGAAAGTCGGCGCAGAAAATGTGTCTGCACGTCAGGTGGAAGAATTTGTCGGCGCCCTGCTGGGCATGGGCGTTCTGGACGAGCATGCCATCGTTGCACAAAAGCATGACATGCTGGACGAAGTGCCTGTGCTGTTTGCTATCAAGAGCCCGTGGACACAACTGAGTGAAGACGAAATCCGCCAGAAAATCATGGATGGCTGCAAGGAAGGCCTGGCAGACTTCAAACGCCCGCGCGCAGTCTACTTCCTGGAAGAAATGCCACGCGCCACGCTGGAAAAAGTTGCCAAGAATATCCTGCGTGAAATGGCGGATGAGCTGGCAGACAAGGAAAAAGCAGCCGCGAAGTAATTTGCAGCCAGATATAAAAAAGCCCCGCAATGCGGGGCTTTTNNAATTTCAGCTCAATATTGTCTCCGGTATTCAACACCAGATAATCGCCATCCACGCGCACAATGCGTCCCAGCAATCCGGAAGTCAGCACCACTTCATCGCCTTTGTTGAGACTGCTCATCAACGCTTCCTGTTCTTTCTGGCGCTTACGCTGAGGGCGAATGATCAGGAAATACATGAATACAAACATGCCTACCATCATGACGATCATGGACACGTTGCTTTGCGAGCCTGCAGCAGGGGCTGCTGTCTGTGCTACGGCTTCAGAAATAAAAAAACTCATAAAAAACCTCTACTGCGTTGAAGTAAAAAACAATGGAAACATTAATCAGATATCTTTCAGCGCACCTTGTAACAATGCAAGCACATCGTCATGGTGAGTTTTAGTGGCTACCTTGTCCATGATATGGCGTAACTTGCCATCACCACCGATAATAAACGTGGTGCGCAGTATACCCATGGATTCCCGCCCCATAAATTTCTTCAGGCCCCACACGCCATATTTTTCAGCCACTGCATGGTCAGGATCCGATAACAAATCGAAATTGAGCCCGTCACGCTCACGGAATTTCAGCAGGGATTTCGGCTGATCCGGACTGACTCCCAGTGCCACAACATTGAGTCTGGCCAATGCCTTGGCACTCTCGCGCAGGCCACAGGCTTGCACAGTGCAACCGGGTGTCATGGCGCGGGGGTAAAAATACAGCACCACACGCTTACCCCTGAAATCTTTCAGGGATATTGTTTTCCCATCCTGGTTCACCAGGGAGAACGCTGGAGCCAGATTGCCCAGTTTAGGGAACGCCATACGGTTTTCTCCTGTAAGCAAAGGCATCATTATGCCAGCTGTGACAACACAAGACAGCTGTTATCATGACAGCCAACCAGCGGCGGAATATCACCTATGGCACGCATCCTTGTATTTGACTCCGGTGTTGGTGGCCTCTCCATCCTTCGTGCACTCCAGCGCTGTGCAGATCTGCAACAAGAGCCGCATCAATGGCTATTCTGCTCAGATAATGCCTTCTTCCCTTACGGCACAAAAAAAGAAGACGAGCTGATTGCGCGGGTGACTGTTGTGCTCAATGCATTACAGAACCANNGCAAACACCTGTTGTAGGTGTCGTACCTGCGATCAAGCCCGCAGCTCAGCTCAGTCAAACGCGATCCATCGGGATACTGGCAACGCCCGGTACCGTCAATCGACCCTATACACAGAAACTGATTGATGATTTTGCGTCGGATTGTCACATAACACGGGTCGGCAGCAGCGAGCTGGTCTGGATCGCAGAACAGTACCTGCGCACAGGCATGGTGGATAACACGGAGCTGCACAGGATACTGGCCCCTATGCGTGATGCCATCGCGCAGAGCAAACTGGACACTATTGTGCTGGCCTGCACGCACTTTCCGTTGATTATTGAATTCCTGAGTGAGCAGCTGCCGGAAATCCGCCACTGGGTAGATTCCGGTGACGCCATTGCGCGGCGCGTGGCATGGTGCCTGCAGCAGCAAGAAGCGCAGCCCTCACCGCCAGCGACATCCCCGCCACCCAATATTGCTCTGTTTACCCGGCTGGACGAGAACGTAAAAGCACTGGAGCGCGCACTGGGATATTTTGACCTGACAGACATCCAGGCACTGAATCTGCCGCCTACCAAACACTAGTCAGGGTATTAACACTGTCAGGGTATTAACACCGTCAGGGTATTATTGCCCCGAACGCTTCAAAGAAAGCCGGGGGCGCTTCTTTCAATGTCTTGCTATCGAAATCGAACAATAACATCCCGGTTTTGGCCAATGCCACAATACGGCCATCGCNNTGTCACCGTGATACGCCTCTGATTTGTATTCCACAGCCAGATCCCCGTTGATCATCGCTGCACCATCAACGGTGTACGGATCGCCAAAGGACGATTGCATGAAAGCCAAACGCGCTTCATTCAAACAGGCAATCAGTGAATCGTTTCCCAGATGGTTGCCCCTGTTAATGAAGGCAATGGGAATATCCATCTCCATCGAAAAACCAAAATGCGTTGGAACAGTTACTGCAATTCTTGCCACAACTTACATACCTTCCAGAGCCACACCACTCAATACTTCCACCCGGCCTGCATCTTTCAGCAGAATCGTTCTGGTACCAGCAGCCTTGCGTCTAGCCGCTATGCTACTGACATCAAACTTCGCGGCGCCGACAGCAACGTCATGCCGGCCATCACCGTTTACATCGCCCTGCATGTTCAGTGCACTGCCATAATTATCACCTGCACTACTACCCTTCAGTATAGCAATGGGCGTGATATTCATGCCGGCGAACAACTGCACGCTGCCTGTATCCTTGCCTGCTTTTTCTGGCAGCAGATCGCCTGGCAGCGCATTGTCTGACAGTGGAATACCGACAGCCCAGTGAACGTCGGATGCACTCACTGCCGCACCAAAGTGGTCGTTCTGTGCAGCGCCTGTTAGTCTCGCCAACAGGCTGGGGTTATTTGACAAGCTGAATACCGAGACTTGCCCTGCATCCTTATCGATGACAACGTTTCCTTTGCCGGGCACCAGTACGTCGCGTAGCGGTGAACCAACAAACAGATATTGGTTATTGGCTGCCACTGCCGCACCGAATTGCTCACCCGCCTGATCGCCCTGACGGCGATATAGCACGCTGCTACTGATGCCATTGAATACCGTGACTTGGCCGCCATCTTTTACCATTGCATCCGCCAGTGGCGCGCCGACGATCAGATCAGGCTGTGCATCATTGTTGATGTCATGCACCGCAACAGCAGCACCGAAGCGATCACCCGTGTTATTGCCCTCAGCAATCACGCTTAACCGTTCGCCATTGCTGCCAGAGTAGAGGGCAACACGGCCTGCAGATTTTATCGTTCTGGTTTTGCCTTTGATGGCGATGGCAATATCAGCCAACGGTTCCCCCGCCACGACATCCGGCACACCATCACTATTCTGATCACTTACAACCGCTATTGCTGTACCGAATTGCTGGTTCGCTACTGCACCATTCAACGTGCGCAAGATCGAGTTATCTTTTCCGGATACGATGCGGATTACACCAGCTTTCTTCAGGATTTTTCCTTCAACCAGAACGTTAGCCAGCGGTGCACCCACCAGCACATCCACCACGCCATCGTTGTTCATATCAGCCATCGCGACACTACTGGCCAGCTGCTCATTTTTTGCCACGCCGTTTTGTTCCAGCAACAACAGCTCGTCATCCGGGAAGAGATCACACAGATCACCAGCGCCGTCGTTATCCGTGTCGAGCTGATCGGCGTTAGACACCGCAATGCAGTTGTCACTTGAATTATCCACGCCGTCGCCGTCGGTATCGCCGTTTGGCGTGGTGTCACAGGCATCGCCTTGTGCATCGCCATCGGCATTTGATTGGTTAGCGTTGGACACCGATGGGCAGTTGTCAGTCAGGTTATCAATGCCATCGTTATCGGTGTCACCGTTGACGGTGTTGTCACACGCATCACCAATGCCATCCGTATCGGTATCGAGTTGACTGGCATTAGAAACCGACACGCAATTATCGGCGAGGTTATCCACACCATCATTATCAGTATCACCATTTGGTGTGGTGTCGCAGGCATCACCTTGTGCATCGCCGTCAGTGTTTGATTGATCCGCGTTGGACACCGATGGGCAGTTGTCAGTCAGGTTATCAATGCCATCGTTGTCTGTGTCGCCGTTTGGCGTAGTGTCTGTGTTGTTGCCAACACCATCGCCGTCTGTGTCTACAGATTCAGTAGCATCCAATGGGAACGCATCAGTAGCGTCAGCGACACCGTCATTGTCATCATCAGCATCGCAAGCGTTACCTTCGCTATCTCCATCAGTATTTAACTGATCTGCATTTGAAATGGATGAGCAGTTGTCCGTAGCGTTGTTAATTCCATCACTGTCAGTATCAAAATTGCTATCACAGGCATCGCCTATTCCGTCGCTATCAATATCTGTTTGTGAGGCGTTTGAAACTGTTGGACAGTTGTCGGTCACACTATCAACGCCATCACTGTCAAAGTCGCCAGAAATAGATGCGTCAAGATCATCCGAATCAATGGGGCGTGGCACACCGTCGCCATCGCTATCAATGAAAATTGATGTCAAAGTAAAATCTGTCGCAGAGATATTGGTGACGGGATGCCCGACTGCTGTTGCAGCCAGCGCATTACACTGAATGCCTTTATCACCCAACATGCATAATCTTTTATCACTCTGACTTAATTGTCTGGCGTGACCTGGCGTAAATAATTTGTCTTCCCCTGTAATTGAATACGTAGTCCAGTTACACGTATAAAAATTCTCAATAGAAATAATGGGATAGTCTTTGAGTGTGCCGCTGGTATCGCAAGCAACATCGCCTGAACTGTTAATACCGCATGTACTGTACACAGAATAACCAGGAGGATGTGTCTGGGCTTGGGAACCACACCCTCCCCCGCCATCAAAGACCACCGTTGCTGTTGCTCCAGCAGTAGATACAGCACATGAGGGTGATGCTGGATAACCGCTGCCCCAACATTGCGAACCGTTATCGTCGCAGGCACAACTCCAGCTGCTACCTGTTGTGACTGCATAAGGATGTACTAATGTGGCGGGTACAGTGAGTTTGCCGTTGGTATTGTCTCCCCAACATTTCACGCCCGCTTCATCAATGGCGCAAGCATGAGTCGCGCTGGTAGAAATAGCGTAATCCGCTTTAGCAGGATCACGACCATGTGTGGTTTCCCAGTTGTCTGGCAACGTATCGCGGTCAACATCTGCGCTGTACAAAGGGTTCAAAGGATAAGTGTCACTGCTATCAGCAACACCATCGTTATCATCGTCGCTGTCACACACATTACCCTGCGCATCACCATCAGAATCCAATTGATCTGCATTGGCATTGGATGGGCAGTTGTCCAGCGCCAAACCGGAATCAGTCTGGCACGCCACATCACAAGCGGCATTCCAGCTATTGGGAAAGCCATCAGCATCCGTATCAGATGAAGCAGCCGCATTCAGTGGAAATTTGTCTGGGAAATCTGCAACACCGTCATTGTCGTCATCGCCGTCACACGCATTGCCTTCTGCATCATTGTCAGTATTCAGCTGATCTGCATTGACTGTGTACGGACAGTTATCCAGTAGCGATTCGATTCCATCTCCATCAACATCGCCGGCTTGCATGTTATCCAGCGGAAAGCTATCGGAAATATCTGGGACACCATCGTTATCATCATCGTCATCACAGACATCACCCTTAGCATCGCCATCAGCATCTAACTGATCTGCATTTGAAATAGATGCACAGTTATCAATAAAACTATTAACACCATCGCTATCAATATCACCAGAAACTGATGCATCAAGATCATTTGTATCGACTGGGCGTGGCACGCCATCGCCATCGCTATCAATTCTCAAATTTGTTAATGCGACAGGGGAAACAGGCAGTGTAACAGTCGATGCATTAGTCCCACCGTATCCCAAATAAAAACACTCAACACCTTTGTCACTTAACATGCAGAGATTGCGAGAAACCTGGCTTAGTTGTCGCACATTACCTGGGGAAAATGTTTTATCTTCACCGGTAATTTGGCCAGTAGTCCAGTTACAGGTATACGCAACTATGGGCTCTAATCTGGGAGCGATTTCATAAGCGCCAGAGGTATCACACAACACATCGCCATTGGCAGCAATACTGCACTGTGTACTGGCGTTATAGCCTCGTGGCACGTTACCCACACCACCGCCAAAACACGTTCCTACTCCGTAGTTCGACAACTGGGTAGTCGAACCTGTTGTAGAAATGCCACAAGATGGTGTTGCAGGATACCCACTGCCCCAACATTGCGAGCCATTATCATCGCAGGCGCAACTCCAGTTACTGCCTGTTGTTACCGAGTAAGGGTGTGACAATGCTGCAGGAACATTTAATTGCCCTGCGTTATTATTTCCCCAACATTTTATTCCATCCTCATCTACTGCACATTGATGACCGCTGGATGTAGAAACAGCGTAATCCGGTTTAGCCGGATCACGGCTGTGCGCCAACTCCCAATTATCGGGTAAGGTATCGTGATCGGCATCAGCGCTATAAAGAGGGTTTGATGGGAAAGCATCACAGACGTTACCTTGAGAATCACCATCAGCGTTTAACTGATTGGCATTGGCATTCAGCGGGCAATTATCCGATCCATCGACAGCACCATCGTTATCATCATCGTTGTCACAAGCATCGCCTTCTGCATCGCCATCCGTATTAAGCTGATTTGTATTTGAAACAGTGCTGCAATTATCTACTGCATCAAAAACCCCATCTCCATCCACATCACTACCTGCAACTGCAGGATCAAGATCATCCGGATCATTAGGGCGCGCTGAACCATCAGCATCGCTATCTATCACAAAATTTATTGGAATATTTAGAGGCGCACCTGTCTGCTTACCAAGGGCATCTACCGCATAGCATCTGAAACCACCTGCATCAAAATGGCAAATTCTTGCATTAGGATCACCGTTGGAATAATTGACTGTTCTCGGAATATTAGTGCAGTACTGCAACTGCCCACCAAAATAAGTATCCTCATGTACATAGCCGGAGCAAGCGGTATCGCACGAAACATAGTCAGTGGCTGCATCGTAGTATTTACAGTTTGTTGTCGCAGCATAACTGGGAAGAACACCAGTACAAGTTCCTTCTTGTAATGGATAACTAGAAAGAAGGTCGCAGGTGCCAGAAAAAAAAGCAGGCTTTGAATAGTCATTGCTGGTGAAAGGTGTAATGCCAAGCAAATTACCTGAAAAATCCCAGCAGCGCGCACCCACATCATCTTTCGCGCACACGGCGTAATTAGAGATACTGCTCACATATTGTGTGTAAATCGTGTAATCGGCTACGTTGGGATCACGGCCATGAGCAGTTTCCCAATTATCGGGCAAGGTATCGTGATCAACATCAACACTGTAAAGCGGGTTTAATGGGAAAGGATCGCTGACATCAGGCGCCCCATCATTGTCATCATCGATATCTGCATTGTTGCCAATGCCATCATTATCCGCATCATACGCTTCTGCTGGGTCCAGCGGCCACTTGTCTGAACCATCCGCCACGCCATCATTATCATCATCGCTATCACAAGCGTCGCCTTGTGCATCGCCATCGGCATTAAGTTGATTCGCGTTATAGATTGATGGGCAGTTGTCACTGGTATTGATTACGCCATCACCGTCATTATCATTACTCAAACCGCCGGGATCGATACGCGCAATATAATTAGCAGCTGTTCCGTTATAAGTGGTAAAAGACCCGCCAATCAGCAGCTTGCCGTCCGTCTGCAAATCCACTGAATTAATGGTATTGTTTGTTCCTGTGGCGGGATTAAAAACGGTATCTAATGTGCCGTTACTGTTGAGTACGGCAACTCTGTTTCTACTTGTGGTATTTACCGTTGTAAATACGCCGCCAATTGCTATTTTTCCATTAGCCAGCACAACTAAATCATTAATAATTTTATCTACACTGGCTGTAAAGCCAGAATCTAATGAACCATTGTCATTGAGCCTGATAATCACGCCAGATGTTATTATGAGACTGACTCCACCACCCAGTATTATCTTGCCGTCTGACTGCACAGCAATTGTAAAAATTTCCGTAAGACTATTGGATATCGCATCGCCAGGTATAAATGTGGTATCTAATGAGCCATCATTATTGAGGCGCGCAATCTTTTTTCTTTCCACCCCATTGAAGGTAGTAAAACGCCCACCAATCAATATTTTGCCATCGTTCTGAACACTTATAGCGCTAACATTGTTGCTCGCGCCAGTGCCAGAATTAAATGTAGTGTCCAGAGATCCATCGCTATTCAGCCTCGCAATACGGTTGCTGGTCACGCCATTAATGGTGGTGAACGCCCCGCCAATGAGCACTTTTCCATCTGCCTGTAATGCCACTTCACTAACAGCTCCATTCGCTCCAGCACCTACGGCAGAGGCAAAAGTGGAATCTAAGGAACCATTGCTGTTGAGACGGGCAATTCGGCTTCTGGCCACGCCATTAATTGTTGTGAACGCGCCGCCAATGAGCACTTTGCCATCCGCTTGTACCACCACCTCGCTAACAGCACCATCTGCCCCGCTACCAGGACTAAATACGGCATCTAAAGAACCGTTGCTATTGAGGCGTGCAATGCGGTTTCTCGCCACGCCATTAATGGTGGTGAAAGTTCCACCGATGACCGCTTTGCCGTCTGCTTGTATAGCAATGGCATTAACTGCACTACTTGGCCCTGTACCGGTATTGAATGTGGCATCCAGATCACCAACGGCCGCAAACGCAGTTACCCCCATCAAAAATAGACAGCAGGCCAGAAATTGACGGGAAAAAGAGATAGAAGCGCGAGCAGCAAACCGGCTCATGGACTCTCGTCCTTATATAGTTATTTATGACCTAACAGTAGCACATTGCCGGCGAGAAACAAAGCATTGGCCTGCTGCCACCCGCATTGACTCCCCCGCCTTGGGAAAGTATCGTTTCGCGTCTTTATATACTGTCGCTTCCAGAGCCTTCACCGAGTCCCTCCATGACCAAAATATCCCCCTCCCTCAAGAACCCTTTCGGGCAGACTGACGAAGTCTCCTTCAAGATTCCCGGCCAGTTCGGCTACGAGCCCGGCCTGTACGAAACCGCGCTAAAAACCGGCCATGACCTGATCCAGCGGCCGAAACAGGCTGCCGGTGTTGCCAATACACAACGCCAGCACCTGAAAAAGCGTATGACGGTGTGGGAACGTATCCAGGTTCTGGCGGACCACGGCGTTGAGCCGAATGTGCTGTACC
>DDBK01000054.1 GCA_002333095.1 Cellvibrionales bacterium UBA2034 | reverse complement strand
GCTCCTTCGACCGAGCATATTTCCGTGAGTAAATAAATCGCGCAGCCCTTCGATTGGGCTGCCCTTCCTGCGCATGCTGCTAGAATGCGCGCCTTTATTTTATTTCCTACCTATAGTCATTCTGGAAACTTGTCCGTGCCGGTTAATCTGCAACAGGAAAAACGCGCTGTCAGCACACTGGCTGCGCTGTATTCGCTGCGTATGCTCGGGCTGTTTCTTGTCCTACCGGTCATGTCGTTGTATGGCATGCAATACGAAGGCAGCTCGCCGATGCTCATTGGTATTGCCATGGGTATGTATGGTGCCACGCAAGCGGTGTTGCAAATGCCGCTCGGTGTGTTGTCAGACCGTATCGGCCGCAAATCCGTCATCATCGGCGGCTTGCTGATGTTTATTGCCGGTAGCGTTGTCGCCGCACTATCTACATCTATTTATGGTTTGATCATTGGCCGCGCGCTGCAAGGCAGTGGTGCTATCTCTGGCACACTGATGGCGATGGTGTCTGACCTCACCTCGGAACAGAATCGTACTAAAGCCATGGCGACTATTGGCGCGTGTATCGGTTTGTCTTTTGGTGTGTCGATGTTGCTCGGTCCGGTGTTCACGCATTTTGGTGGCTTGTCTGGACTGTTCTGGATTACTGCATTGTTGGGTTTGGCAGGCATGTTGCTGGTATTTTTTGTATTGCCAGAGCCGCCTGCTGAAACACTGCACTGCCCGCATCGGGACACTTTGCCTGTTCCGGCACTGTTGTGGCGTGTCTTGTGCGATAGCCAACTGGTGCGTTTGAACAGCGGGATTTTTTGTTTGCACATGGTGTTGATGGCATCATTTGTTGTGGTGCCGCATTTATTGGAAAAACAGCTGGGACTGGATCGCCAACACCACTGGGAAGTGTATTTGCCGGTGTTGGGTGGCTCGTTTGTGGCGATGATTCCGTTAATGATCATCGGCGAGAAAAAACGATTGGTAAAACAGGTGTTTGTATTTGCAGTGGGTGCGCTGGTGTTTGCCTTGTTGTTTCTTGGCGCGGCATATCAATTCAATGCTGCCTTGCTTTCCGGTTTGTTCCTTTTCTTTTTCGCTTTCAATCTGCTCGAAGCGCAATTGCCGTCACTGATCAGCAAACAATCATTTGCCGGTGGCAGGGGAACAGCAATGGGCGTGTATTCCACCAGCCAGTTTCTCGGTACGTTTGCCGGCGGTGCATTGGGTGGTTTGATGTTGCATGTCGGGGAACCGCGCTGGTTATTCTGGATGTTGGCCCTGCCTGCAGCAGGATGGTGCTGGCTCGCTGCGACCATGCAGGAACCGCGTTACCTGCTCAATGTGATGCTGCCATTTGCAGGGGATCCGGAAGCCATGCGCCTGCGTTTGCAGGGTATGCCCGGTGTGGCAGAAGTGCTCGTGGTGGCGGAAGAGCAAATAGCCTATCTGAAGGTAGACGACACCATTTGTGACCGGGCGGCACTGGATGGCGCATGCGCTGGATATAGTCCCCACGCTGGATGATGCTGGACATTTCTTGCGTATCCTTATATACAATCGCAGGGATGGTCAGGAGTCTAACAATGAAAAATACTCTTCCTCCGCTACGCGCAGCTGGTTTTGCCATTCTGGGTCTTGTGGCAGTCGCCCCGCCCGCATCAGCCGAAGATACCGGTGATAACTGGCATGTATCCGGTTTCATGTCTGTAGTGGCTGGAGCTGCCCTGAGTGGAAGCTATAACGACCCCCTCAGTTACAGTCCTCAAATTGATTGCCCTTGTGTGATGACAGACTGGAGCAATGGCGGTGTGTATGAAGGCAGTAACTGGACGTTCCAGCCGGATACCAAAGCGGGCATACAGTTTTCTTACGATTTTACAGACCACATTTCGTTTACCAGCCAGATAGTGCGTCGTGCCACGGACAACAGTTCAGACTGGGACAAAGATCTGCAATGGGCCTATATCACGTATCGTTTATCGGATAGCTGGTCATTGGATGCGGGCCGCAAGCGCATTCCGCTGTATTTTTATTCTGAATTCCAGGATGTGGGTTTTGCCTACACCATGATCACGCCACCATCCGCCATGTACGGGTGGGAAGTGAATAATTACGAGGGTGTCAGCCTTAATCATGCCATGAACTGGAGCGGCATCAACATGCAGGCGAGCCTCTTCGGTGGCGGTTCAACGGTCAAGGAGAATCACTATACCGAGCTCTATTATCCCACTACCACGAATACGCAATGGAGCAACATTGTCGGCGCTACGCTGGAAATGAGTAAAGACTGGTGGGTGGCGCGCGTCAATTACGTGCAGGCCGATGTGCAGTTCGAGTACAAGGATATAGGCTGGAAAGACCAGTCAGAAATGAACGCTTATTCGCTGGCATTCAATGGTGATTTTGGCGACTGGTTCTTTCTGTCGGAAGTTGGCCAGAATGTGCGGGAGGATACAGATTTTCCCGATAACCAGCGCGTGACCGCCCCGGCTTACAGTGTTGGTGTTGGCTATCGCTTTCTGGATAAGTGGACAGCAATGGTCAATACGGCGCAATACCGTGAGCGTGCCAATGATCCGTATTACGAATATTTCCGCTGGCAGACCAACACGGTTGTGTTGCGGTATGACCTCACACCCAAAAGCGATATCAAGATCCAGTTTGATAAGCAGGATGATAAAAGTTTTGGTTTCACCGGCGACGGTGACCTGTTACGGGTTTCCTATGATGTGGTTTTCTGATCCCTGACGGGATAAAGCGCCACAGCCATGCGCTGGCCGCCGGTTGAGCGTTTTCTTCCGGCGGCATATTCACCACTGATCAAATATCCAGTATAGTAGCCCTGCGCCATCCGCCAATGTCGGGCGGGCGGCATTCATTCACACGAGAGAGTTGGAGTTATTTATGGCCAGAGGCGTTAACAAAGTCATTTTGATAGGAAATATCGGCAAGGATCCAGAGACCCGTTTTTCGGCGGGCGGTGGTGCCATCACCAACATTACTTTGGCCACCAGCGAGAACTGGAAAGACAAGCAAACTGGCGAGAACCAGGAGCGTACCGAATGGCACCGCGTGGTGTTTTTTGGCCGTTTAGGCGAAATTGCCGGCGAATACCTGAAAAAAGGCAGCAAAGTTTACGTGGAAGGCTCGCTGCGCACCCGTAAATGGCAGGACGCCAGCGGGCAAGACAAATACACCACGGAGATTGTGGCGAATGAAATGCAGATGCTGGATGGCCGTGGTGCCGGTGGTGGTGACTTTCCTGCTGAGCGCAGCCAGAGTGGTGGTGCCAGCAGCAGCCGTAGCAATGCACCTCGTCAACAAGAGCAAGCACCAGCTGCCGGTTTTGATCAGTTTGATGACGATATTCCGTTCTAAAAAATACCTGCGACTTACTTTGTAAAGTTTTATAAAAATGCCCTCTAATATAGGGCATTTTTTATGTCTTCTTAAAATATGTAAAGAATTGCTCGACGTCAAAAAATGTTTATGCTATACCTTGTCAAAGTGTAAATAATTGGCGGGGTCATCATTGTCTCAAGTATTTCTCAACTACCGAATCAGCAGCTACGTCATGAAGAGTGGGGAGCGATATTGTTTGCTGGTTGATAAATCAGTAGGCATGCCGCTTTATTACCCCAACCTATATATCACTACACAAGTAAGGAACTCATCCAAATCTGTCGCTGCAATGGAGTCGGCGCTGACAGGGCTCAATGTTTTATTGACGTTCTGTGATCTCAAAAAATTCAATCTCGAATTGCGCATTCTGGAAGGGAATTTTTTTGAGCTCAACGAACTTGATGATTTTAGTGATTTCTGCCAACAAAAATTTGGTTCGACGAGTGCAGATCAATCCCAAAAGCTAGTAACTCCCATTCGGCAGCGTGATCGAAAGAGGCTCTCTCGGAAAGTAGGGCTTCCAAGCTGTTGACTAGCGTCCAAAACT
>DDBK01000023.1 GCA_002333095.1 Cellvibrionales bacterium UBA2034 | reverse complement strand
AGTGAATTTGGAAATAAAGTTTTAGTTCCGATGTTCTCCAGAATTTTTATTACTAAATAACTTTTTTTGATGAGTAAATACTTTTAGGTGAGTGCTTGTTTTGCGACAATATTTTGAACTTTTAAGATACCGTGCCTTGGCTGAGCTAAAGCGGGATTCTTCTGGCATGTATTTAGGGATGATTTGGTGGGTGCTGGAGCCAATTCTTTACATGCTTGTTTTTTACATAATATTCGGAGTCGGATTAAAGAAAGGCGGGGTAGATTTTGTTTTTTATCTCTTATGTGGACTCGTGCCATGGAAGTGGTTAGATAGCACGGTGCGTACTTCTTCAGGTGTTATATTGGGCAGCGCTGGTTTAATGCGCCAAGTATATTTTCCAAAATGGCTGCTTCCATCTTATGTTGTAATTGCAAATACTTATAAATTTTTCATTGTTTTCTTATTGATGATTATGTTTTTTCTTTCATTTGGTTTAAAGCCTTCTTCTGCTTGGTTTGCGCTGCCGATTTTAATTGGGCTACAGTTTTTGTTAGTGGTTTCGCTGTCTTTTTCCGCCGCTGCTATTGTCCCGCTGATTCCTGATCTTCGTTTCGCCGTTAATTATGGTATGACTATGTTGTTTTTTCTGTCAGGGGTTTTCTTTAATGTGACGGATCTTGGGGAGCCTGTTAAGTCGTGGCTTCAATGGATTCCTACAGTATTACTAATAGATGGATATAGGGCGGTTTTTCTATACGATACGTGGCCTGATTATTATGGGCTGTCCAAGATTTTACTAACTTCGCTTGTGTTGTTTGCATGTGGATTCGGGCTTCTTATGCGCTTTGATAGATATTATCCGAGGGTGGTTGGCTGAGATGTCCAGTGATATTGCCTTGAGTTTAATTGATGTTGACTTCAGCTATCATTCGCTAAGAAGGGCAAAGAATGATCCGGCCCAGATCCTGGGCGGCATAAGTTTTGATATTTATAAAGGCGAGGTGTTGGGAATTATTGGCAAAAATGGGGCTGGAAAAAGTACCTTGATGAAAATAATTGCTGGTATTGTAAAGCCAGATAATGGTACGGTAATTTCCCATGTGCGCCGGGTTCAGCTTCTATCCCTGCAAATCGGCTTTATGCAGGAATTGACAGGTAGGGAAAATGCGGTTTTGAGCTCCCTGTTGTTGGGAATGAGTAGGCGGGATATCGAAGAAAAAATTCCGGAGCTAATCAGTTTTTCTGAGTTGGGGGAGTATATTGATAGACCTCTGAATACGTATTCTGCAGGAATGAGAGCCAGGCTTGGTTTCGCGGTAAGTTGCCAAGCTGATCCGGATGTATTGCTGATTGATGAAGCGTTCAGCGTCGGTGATGCGGCATTTAGAAAAAAAAGTAAGGCTGTAATTGAAAAGAGAATGAATACCCAGCGATCTTTTGTGCTGGTTTCACACAATGAAGCAATGCTGCAGGAGTATTGTAAGCGTTGCGTCTGGATTGATAATGGTATTGTCAAAATGGTAGGCGCCACTGAAGCAGTAATTAATGCTTATAGTGCAAGTTAGTGTTATTGGTGAATTTATGTTCAAAAAGGCAAAGAAAAAAATGGTTGATTCCCCTCAGATCTTAGCGGAGGCTAAAGTTTTGAATATGCAATATGGTTCTGATAATACTCCATTTTTTGTACTCGGTTGTGTGCGCTCTGGAACGACTTTGCTTAGAGACATTCTTAAGCTTCATACTCGCCTTGAATCGCCAGAAGAAACGCATTTTTTTCGATGGGCAGATCCTTACGCCAGTCCTCGCTACGAAAGAAATTATGTTGGCGTAAAGCTTTTTAAGAATCATCAGGAAATAGATGGGGTAAGTGAGTCTGAGTTTCATGCATCACGTTTTTTTGCCAGAAACAGGAGAGATATTTCAGACTTTTACGGAAAGTTTTTTCTTGAAGCTAAAAATAATGTTGATGGCAGATGGTTTGATAAGACCCCCCAGAATGTTTATGGAATTCTTCTGCTTGGGTATATGTATCCCAATGCCAAATTTCTTCATATCTACCGTAACCCTCTTAATGTTGTATCTAGCCTTAAAGAAGGGCGGGTTATGGCCAAGCATGAGGTAAAGGGAGGTATAAATTATTGGTTGGAATCAATGATCATGATCAATGAGTACAAAAAAATTCCTGGAGGAAAAGAGCGGTTTTTGGAAATAAAATACGAGGATCTTGTTTCCGAGCCAAATCCTGAAGTCACTAAAATTCTTGAGTTCATTAACGAAGATCCAGCGTTGATGAATTTTGAAAAAATAAGCACTCATAAAGAAAAAGATAAATATAAAAAGATTCTTACTGAGCCTGAAATTTCTTATGTTAAAAAATTGTGCGAGCCTTTTTATACCCAATATGGCTACAAATAACATATTGATATGAGTGAAAAAGCCAGAAATAAAATTGTATTTATTCTCGGGATGCACCGCAGCGGTACATCGCTGACTGCGGAAATCGTACACTCTCTTGGTTTCGCTGTTCCCGGCACTTCTCTTGATGCGATTGATTCTGTAAACGCCCATGGTTTTTGGGAATCCAGGGAGGTGGTTGATATCAATGAGAGGATTTTATCTGCCGCTCAGCTTAAGTGGTATCACATATGCCCAGTTGGGCATGTTTTTAGTAATTTGAGTGATGCTCAGGATTTTTCAGCTGAAATATCTGCTTTTATTAAAGCAGAATCGGATCTGCGTGGGGATTTGGTTATAAAAGACCCTAGAATTTGTCTTGTATGGCCATTGTGGTTTTCTGCCATTGATGAGTCTGAGTTTGATGTAAAGGTTGTTTTTGTTAATAGGCATCCTTCATCTATAGCTTCATCGATTAGAATTCGAGATGGTTTTTCTTCTTTTTCCAGCCATCTTCTCTGGCTTTATTATTTATTTTCAGTGTTCGGGCAGAATAATTTTCCTCGAGTTCTTTTTTTAAATTATGAGGATATTCTAATTGATGAAAGCCTAGGGCGTGGGATTTCGGATTTTCTTGAGGCTCCTGCTGTCGATAGGGTTGCTTGGGACAAGATGGTTGATTCTGGACTGCAAAGAAATGTGAGTAAAGATTTTTTTGGTAGCAGTTTGATTTTTGATTTGGAGAGAAGAGTGCATGGATCTTTTTTGCATGGAAGTATATATGAGGATTTTGAGTTTATAGCTAATGAAAGCAAAGAGTTCGAAAGTTTTATTTTTAATTCTTCTGACTTGATTTTTTCATTAAACGAATCAAATAACTGCATTGTCGAGTCAAGATCTGATTTGATTTTGATGGGTAGTATGCATTCTGATGCTTTGAGGNNGAGGGTTATTGAGGAGAAAGACTTTGCAATTTTTGAGAATAGTGCATATATCGACAGCTGTCATGCAAGAATTGCAGAGCTGGATTATTGCGTTCTAGAGCTTGGGGCTGCAAATGCAAGAGCGGCATTGCTTGAAGAGCAGTTGTCTATTCTGGGTGAGGGGCTTGCAAGAAACTCTATCTATATTTCTGAGTGCGAGGCGCGGATTTTTGATCTTGAATTTTCTATGTCAGAATTTGTGGCATTGCGTTCGAGATTAGAAGATGTTGAGAGTGTTTTACGTCAAAAAGAAGATGGTGAAGCTCGTAATGCAGAGTATATTGCTTCTGCGGAGGCTCGCATAGAAGAGCTTCATTTTGCCATGCGTGATTTTGAAGATCTTCGGGAAAGAATTAAAGAAGTTGAATCTGTTTTGCGGCAGAAAGAAGAGGGTGAGTTTCGCAATGCTGAGTATATTGCTTCTGCAGAAGCCCGTATTGCGGAGCTGCATTTTTCAATGCATGAGTTTGAAGCTCTCAGAGATAGAATAAAAGAAGTAGAGCTGGTATTGAAGGAAAAGGAGTTTTATGAAAACCAAAACGCTGAGTACATTTCTAGATGCCATCTAAGAATTCATGAATTAGAAGATATTTTTTCCCAGCAGCGGAATAATTATTTGTCTGCCTTGAATACAATAAGCCAATCTGAAAAGAAGCTTGCTAGTAGAAATGCAGAGTTTTTTTCTGTTATGGATGAGCTATCTGATTTAAGCAGTCGTCTTGAAAGCTTATTGTCCTGGCGAATCGTAAGGATTCTTGATCGTCATTTATCTAAAAAGGGTGAGCAAAGTGATTGACGTTATTATTCCCGTTTACGACGGGTTTGACGAAACCAGAAGATGCATTGAGTCTGTTCTGGATAATAAAAATTCAAGGAATTTCAATATTCTGGTTATTGAGGATTTTTCACCTAATCCGTTGATCAAGTCATATTTGCAAGAGCTTGCTTCAAAGAAGCTCATTGAGCTGTTAGTTAATGAGAAAAATTTGGGGTTTGTTGGCACTGTAAATCGCGGCATGTCATTACATCCTGATCGCGATGTTTTATTGCTAAACAGTGATACTGTTGTTGCAAATAACTGGCTTGACCGGATTCTGGAGCATGCAGATCAGGATGCGTCTATTGCAACGATTACTCCATTTTCGAATAATGCTGAAATATGTAGTTTTCCACGTTACTGCCAACCTAATCCACTTTTTGATGGTAAATCTGTCGCAGAGGTTGATGCTGTATTTGCCTTATTGCCTATGCGAAAAATTGACGTTCCCACTGGCGTGGGTTTTTGTATGTATGTTCGGCGAGAAGCGCTGGATGAAGTGGGGCTATTTGATGAGAAAACATTTGGCCGTGGCTATGGTGAAGAAAATGATTTTTGCATGCGTGCTTCTTCGCTTGGATGGCGTAACGTCACGTGCAGTAATGTTTTTGTGTTCCACGACGGTGGTGTGAGTTTTTCTACAGAAAAAGCTGAAAGGGTCCAGCACGCAATGACCGTGCTGGACAAGAAATACCCTTCTTATCATAGATTAGTGCATGAGCATCTTCAAAAAGACCCAGAGAGGCCTTTCAGGGTGTTGGCGCAACTTCATATGATGCGGCAATCAAACCGGCCAAAATATCTTTTCGTAGCCCATAGGCTTGGTGGTGGGGTTATCAAGCATCTGCAGGAATTGGCCGAGCATGTGATTGGGGATGCAGATTTCTTGTTTCTTAAGCCAGCGGAAGGAAATTACGTTGAGCTTGGGTGTCATTATGGGAGTTACCATTGGTCGCTATTTTTTGATCTTGATAATGAATATCAAAAGTTACTTGATCTACTTTGCTCTCTGAATGTCGAGCGTATTCATTTACATCATGTTATGGGGGTATCAGATGATGTGTTGTCATTGCTTGATGAGCTTTCCGTGCCATACGATGTAACTTTGCATGACTATTACTTTGTTAATGCCAATCCTACATTGACTGACCGCCATGGCATATTTGCAGAATCAATAGATACGCGGGATTCTTTGTGTGCAGAGAGCTACCCGATACCGTTTCAGATGAGTGTAAAGGAGTGGAGGGAAAAATATTGCGAGTTGCTATCAAAAGCGGACAGAATTTTTTCACCTACCGCCCGTTGTAAAGCCGTGCATCTTGAATATTTCCCTGAATTGTCAATTGAAGTGGCTTACCACCCTGAGTGGGAGCAATCGCATCCATATGCCCAGCCATCTGTACCTTTGATGAGCAGCAATGATCGCCTGAAAGTTCTGGTAATAGGCGCAATGAGCCGTGAAAAAGGCGCTGATGTTCTGGAGCGTACAGCCACTTACCGTGATCCCCTCAATAGACTCGAATACCATTTACTGGGCTACGCTTACAGGCCGTTAGCTCCGGATGTTGTTCAGCATGGCCCTTATGATGATGAGAATCTTGATGCGCTGATTGCTGAATTGAAACCCCACATCATCTGGTTTCCTGCGCAGTGGCATGAAACTTACTGCTATACCTTGAGCGCGGCTTTGCGCAGCGGGTTGCCGATTCTTGCCAGCGATCTTGGTTCTTTTCCAGAAAGGCTAGAAGGGAGGCCGCTAAGTTTTATCAAACCCTGGCGCTCTACGCCTATCGAGTGGAATGATACGTTACTGCAAATTCGTGATGTGTTATTGGCTAACCAGAATCAGGAAGCTGAGATGGCGGGCTGGCAGCAGATGCCATTAGATGGCTGTGATTTCCTTTACAGTCAAAATTATGTTCTGAAGAATGAGGCGTTTTGTGTGTCGGACAAACCGCTTCCGACAATTGAGCGTTTGTCGGTCTGGAGTTATCCGCCTAAACCTGATGGACTGATGGGTATATCTGTCCGTGAAAAAATACTTTATATCTTGCACCGTTTGCGGGAAATGCCCGGTCTGCACCATTTGCTGCGTATTATCCCGCATCATTGGCAACGCAAGGTGAAGCGATGGTTCAGTCATCGCCCAATACACGACGTTATTGGTGATCAGGCAGTTCGCTGATATCTTTCCAGATGGTTTTGTGTGGACTGGCATCTTCTCCTTCTGGACGTCCATTGGTGTAATAGTAAAGCGCAATGGATTTGCGGGTGTTTTCTTGGGGGCAGTTGAGTGGATGCGGATGGCCGTGAAAACTGTCTCGTGTTGTTGTAAAAATTACGCAGCGGCCACCTATGGGGGAAATACTCTTTTCGAGGCGGCTCATATCCCGAGCCCATAACTCCAGGTCTCCTCCCCATTCTTCTTGCCAGCCCGGGTTAAGATAAACAAGAACATTCAGACGTCTATCGAGCTGGAAGTTTGGATGTTTATTAAAGTCGGCATGCACCATAAGGAAGCCGTCCCGTAGCGTCTCGTGGGTACCACCTCCAGCCATGTGGGGATCGGGAATCAGGTGTGTGATACCTGTTAATTTTTCCAGAAATGATAGAAAGGGTGCTGAATTCAATTCCCAGTACAGTTGCCGTATCAGGTGATCTACGCCCGCTTGATTGGACAGCCATCGCTTGTTAGGTTGGGGTAATTTTCCGCTTTCTGTTTTAGCGACATCAGATGTCTGCCCGGGCTTTTCTTTGAGCGCTGGAAACCTGTCTAGTATCTTTTGCACGATGGCGGGTTTTAAAAACTCATCCAGTGCGATATGTGGGAAAGGTGTGGCATTTCTATAAGCGTGCGACGATTGCTCTGCAATTCTGTCCAGCTTTTCATAGTCTAGCAATGGGGTGATGCCGACGCTCATGCAGAAACCCCTGTCATTTCAAACTTGTGCTGCCNNAACTTGCAGGGCTGTGCAGCTTGTAACCACTTCGGTCAACGATTTTGCATTGGTGCTGAATTCAGCATCGCCATTGTTCAGCTGAATGACAAGCACCAGTGCGACGTCCAGACCGGTATCGGGATCGTGCCAGGTCTCGATTTTTGGTTGCTCTGATGGCGCAAACACTATTCGGGTTTGCTTGCAGCGGGTATCAGGCAGCAGGTTATGCAAGCCGGTAATGTTTTCCAGTACGCGCAGCATGATGCCACTCTGTAATTCCCATAAGCACTGCCGGGTAATCGGCATGGCCTTGCGTTGCTGGACAGCAGCGTCGCCGGATGGTGACATCACAANNACAGCATGGTCGGCAACCAGTGTTTCACGGAGCGCAGACAGGTGTTCAGGGCGTACAAACTGTTCTACGTGCAAAGCCCCACAGGTCATGTCGCTCCCCACGTAATGCCCGCGCAGATGGCCATAGCTGAACAGGGGTTCATACCCGTTGGTCTCACGTATGAGTTGTTCGTCATTAGTCATGCGATAGTGTCCGGCATTTCGTATCCGTAAGCCCCGAGATCCAGCCCCGTCAATTCCTGCAGGCGATGATTGCTGCTGGCGAATTTTCCGGCAAATGCCTCGCTGACAATTTGACGAAAATCATCTTCAAACCAATTATGCGTGAATTCAGGAAGGGGGTTGTTTTTGCTGCGCTTTATCCGTTGACGGCCTCGTTCCTCTGTCGAGGCAAATGGACCCGCATAATTGAACGGGGTAGATAACATAATGTTTTCCAGACGCTGCAAATATAAATTGATCAAGGGCTGGTTTTTGTTAACCCGCTTTCCCCATGGCAATTTTTCAAATGCAGCGGTTGCGGTACAGTTCGCGTGTTGGAGAATCCTGTGTGTGAAATCTTTGGGTTCCTGGATAAATGCTTCATACGGTAATACCAGTACATTTTCAGGTCCAAAAATCTGCTGGTAGTAGGCGGTTGCCAGATCAAACCGCATAAAATCCAGATTGAACTGCGGAGCCATAGAGGTATCCGTGGGATTGAGTAGTCGCTTTATGCTATGTGGCATGCCCCAGACCACCATAGTTTTGTAGAGTGAACGCATTAATTGGCGTTGTTCCCTTACTATCAGCAGAATCCTTGCTTCCGGGAAAAGTTGTTTTACCCTGTCTGCATTTTGCTTGGCGTTATAGCCGCCGCAATAAGGATTTCCTATGAGTGCCTCGGCGCTACAAACAGGAACGAGGTTATTCCTGTCTGGATAATTCTTGAGTGCTTCTTCAATAAACCGAATGCAGAGTGATTCATCAAAGCTGAACGGCGCAGGATCTATGAGGCCGATGGTGGTGTGTAGCGAATCCAGAACGTTCAAAAATCCCTGTTCCGGTTTGAATAAGGATTTTTGCATCCAGGATGAAAGCGCCTTGGGAAAACCGATATGTACTAGAGGCGCGGGCAGTCCGTGTGCTTGATGATCGAAAGCCATGGCGTTATTGCGGTTGTTGATGAGAAGGGGCTAGTTTTTCAGCATTATCCAGCTGCTGTTGTTTCTTTTGCTGTTGATGTCGTTCCTGCCTGGCAACCTTTCGCTTCAATTCATGGAACTTGGATGCGTGTGCGTAAAAAGCACGCAATGCTTCGTGCGTGCCAGCATCGCCTTCAAATAGCATTTTAAGTAGGGGATGTGTAAGTTCTGCGCCTCCTGCTTTACGCAAGACGCCTAAGCCAAACCCCTGTTTGAATGTAAAGCTGTTGTATTGGGGCGCTATTTCTTCCCAGAATTTCCAGGCTCCAAAATCCATCATGCGCGCCTGAATGTCATGGAACAGGATTACGCCGCCGGGTTTGACTTTCGGGTACCAGTTATGGAAATCCTCTGAAACGGCTTCATAAGTATGCAGGCCATCAATATGCACCAGATCAATAGATTCATCGCTGAAGTGGTTCAAGGCGTCATTGAACAGCATTCGCATGAGATAAGAAATGCTGGCATGGTTTTTCCTGGCATGTTGCTGCACGGTTTCAAAAATAGTGTTGTCATACTCGCCGGTGTGTTCATCGCCAGCCCAGGTATCCACTGCATAGCACAGGCCATCAATATTGTTCTCAGCCATGGACTGGCAGAAACAAAAAAACGAAGTTCCGTGTTGTGTGCCGAGTTCTACCAACAGTTGTGGTCTAACCGCTGCAACAATGTCATACCCGAAAGGCAGGTGGTCTACCCATGTGCTGAATGCCATGTATTGTGGCGTGAAATTTCGTAGCGATGGTGGCAGGTATGGCTGCATTTCATTTTCCCTGATGCGTATGGTTTTATTAATCGTCAAGTTTGTGTTGAAAAAGATGCTGGTCATCAGGCCAGGGTTGCTGACTGTGGCGCTCCAGTCTACCTAAACGCTTTTTTGCCTTCTGGCTGGCAAACTTCAAAAATCTCTGTGAATGGCTTCCTGCTGCTCCCAGCAGGATCGGCTCCCTGCGCAGGGAGTGAAATTTGTTATTCCAGTAACTGTGCAGCTGTTTGCGATGACTTTCCAGTACTTCTTCGAGATCATTCCACTGTGCAGTGGTGATGCCGCCATGAAACTGGTGAAATGAACCTTCGCCGGCCATGACAAAGTAGTGGCGGCTGCCCGGTAATAGACCCAGTTGCCGGAATATATGCAAATTGATGGATCCTCCACCCGGCAGCTGGAAGTCTGGATTGGCGCCACCAATGGCTGCAAAGTGTCTGGCAGAGGTCATCACACAGTTACATTCCATCAGTGGGTTCATACAACCATTCGGGTTAGCACCGCTGATAGTAGCAATATCAAACAGCCGGTATCCATTGTGCTGCCAGTTTGTTGCTGCCAGTAATCCCATTTCAACAGTTTCGTCATAGGCCGCATCAAGATGGTGGTGCTGGTCTTGCCAGCCCAGGCTGTAACCCGGTACGGCCACCAGAGCATCCTTGTCTGCTGCGATGGCCATCAAACCGTACTCCACAACGCGGGGTGTCACCATGCGCGCACCGTCGACCATCAGGCAGATGTTGCTGCCTTGCACTTTGGAAAAGCCAAAATTGATGGCGCCTACCGGTGATTGGCCGGGTTCATCGTGTAGAAAATAACGGATATTGCTGCCGAGTGCGGTGACAGCGGCTTCTGACAAGTTATTGGCCGAACGATTTTCTACCACGATGATCTCGTAGTCCTGCTCGTTCACATTGCGCTGGTGATGTGCTGACAGGCTGTACAGCGTATTCATCGCCTGCCGCTGCATGTTGTACACCACCACGATGAAGGACAGGCGGGGAGAATTGGCAGTCAAATGTCTGGCTCCGCGTATTTGTTCTTTGGTTTCCTAGCCCCGTAATTTACCTGTACCGATCAGTTTTTGACAGGTTTTCCTTCAGGTCTGACGGCTTTATCGTGGATCGCAACGGATGATGTCACTGGCGTCGCGCTGATAATAGAAATGGGTGCGCTGCAGGTCATCCTGGCAAAACACATAGCGCTTCTCATGCAGGCGATTGAAACGCTTTTGCCCGCGCACGCTGCTGTAGTGCAAGAGCCGCTGTGCATGGCTGGTTACTGCACCGATGAGCAAGGGTTCACGTTCCAGTGCAGGAAATCGCCCGCCCCAGACGCTTTCAAGTTGTTCGCGAAAGCGCGTCAGCAATGCCTGGCGGCCATCGATCTGTGCAGTGGTAACGCCGCCATGAAACTGGTGAAACGTGCCTTCGCCAGCCATCACGCAGTAGGGTTCGCATTGTGGCAACATGCCAACGGAGCGGAACATATGCAGGTTCAGAGAGCCACCACCCGGATACTGGAAGCGTTCATCTGCATAGCCGATAGCAGCAAAATTATCCCGCGATGTGAAATAGCAATTGTTTTCCAGGAATGGCTGGAACAGCCCGCGAGGGTTGGCCTCTCCGAGATTGCCGATGTCAAACAACCGATAACCATTGTGTTGCCAGCGAGCCTCTTCAAGCAGGTTTTGCTCCTGCTCCTCACCGTAATCGCAATCGAGATGCAGATAGTGCAAGTGCGGGCCCAGATTGAATGCCGGTACAGCCACCAGTGCATTGGCTGATATGCGTGAAGCCATGAGCGCGTATTCCACAACACGCGGTGTGACCATGCGGGCCCCATCGATAATCAGGCCAATAAATGCCCCATGCGCCTCCCGGAAGCCTTCATTGATGGCATTGACAGGCGAGGCAGAAGTTTCATCGCGTCTGAAGTGGCGGATATTGTCGCCCAGCGCTTGCACGGCAGATGGGTCAAGATTGTCTGCGGACAGGTTTTCCATCACCAGTATTTCGTAATCTGATTCGCTCACATTCTGCTGATAGCGGACAGACAAGCTGTACAGCGTGTTCATTGCCTGGCGTGACATGCAGTAGACGACGACAATGATGGAGAGCTTGGGCATCTGTGGCTTCATTTCCATAACACTGCGTGGATGGTAGCGTGAGCGACAGTGGATCGACAACCATGCATTTGCGATACTGCGCTGCAATATGCATTACTGGTGCTGTCTGTGACCTACCTGAAGAATATCCGGTTGTGGTTAACCAATTCCCTGATCTTTCTGGTCATGGCAGCCCTTGTGTATGGAGCGGCGGAGTATGCCTTTGTTCGCGTATTTCCTCGCCTTTTCCCTGTGGCCATGGTGCAGAAATTTGAAGAGCCTGACGGGATATTGCCCGTATTGCAAAGTTCGAAAACAGGTTTTTATCCACATGATTACATTGCACTGGCTGGTGATTCCTATGCCATGGGAATAGGTGATGCCATGTATGAGCAAAAGCCGAATATCCACCAGTTGCGATTTCACAGCGCACATACCATCCAGGATCTGACAGGCAAGGATGTCATGGCTTTCGGGTTGCCCGGCTCTGGCAGTATTCGCGGGGCGATCAGTAATCCGGTATCGGGCCTGCACTATCTGCGCAAACTGGTGGATGAATCGTTTCCAGCACCACAGCGCATACTGTTGTATTTCTATGAGGGGAATGACCTCACTGAAAACTGGATGTACTACGAAAAAACTTTCTTGCCAGATCATTCTGCTGCTGATTATGAAAATCCTGCGGTATTTGATGAATACGTCCGCAAAGTGGCGCTGGGGCGCCAACATCTTTATCTGGCAGCTGAAGCAGCCACAGTGAAAAACAGGCTGTTTTTTACGCGTTTTGTAGAGCGCATTTTTTCGGAGCAAGTGCTGGGCCGCAAATTCTATCGCAAGAAATACCCTGGCGAGT
>DDBK01000162.1:2467-3603 GCA_002333095.1 Cellvibrionales bacterium UBA2034 | reverse complement strand
TGTTGACGGGGCAGTCCGTGAACAGCAAGGAAACATTGTGGGGTGCTATCAAGCAAGTGCCGCGCATTTTCATGAAAGAATTGCACAAACTCGGATTCCAGATCAAATGGGTTGTCCTGCTACTCATTATTTCGTTAGTGCCTGGTGTGAATCTGGTGGCGCCGCTGTTGTGGTTCTGTTTTTCTGCATGGATGACAGCGCTGGAATATTGTGATTACCCGATGGATAACCACCAATTCAGTTTTCCGCAAGTGCGTGAGGAAGCTGCCCAGCACCGTTGGCCCTGTTTCAGTTTTGGTGCAGTGGTGATGGCAGGTAACATGGTGCCCGTATTGAACCTGCTGATGATGCCTGCTGCTGTGTGTGGCGCTACGCTGTTGTGGGTTGAGCGGATGCGAGACTGAAAAAATGAGAGAAGTCTGATCGATGTATTCATTACTACGCCCGCTGTTATTTTCCCTTGAAGCTGAAAAAGCACATCACTTGACGCTGGAATCGCTGGAATGGGCGCAGCGTTCAGGTATTTTATCGTGGTATGCAGGCAANNCAATCCGCAACCGCGTTTATTTCGTGCGGTTGCGCAGCGTGGCATCGTCAACCGTATGGGATTCAATAATCTTGGTGTTGACCATTTGGTAAAAAATATTCGCCATCGTACTTATCGCGGTGTGCTGGGTGTCAATATCGGCAAGAATGCCACTACGCCGGTAGACAATGCACTCGATGATTATTTGTTATGCCTTGATGCTGTTTACGCGGATTGTGATTACATCACGGTGAACCTGTCATCCCCGAATACGCCAGGCTTGCGTGACCTGCAATTCGGTGAACCGTTGAAGCGCCTGCTGGAAGGCCTGAAAAATCGNNCAGCAACAACTGCATGCGCAACATGGTAAATACACACCGCTGCTGGTGAAAATTGCGCCGGATCTGGCAGAGGGTGACATTGATGACATCGCACATACATTCCTGCAATTGCAGATTGATGGCGTGATTGCGACCAATACCACCATCGATAAATCAGCGTTGGTCGGCACAGGGCTGGAAAATGAAGCTGGTGGCTTGAGCGGTGCGCCAGTGTATGAAAAATCAACGGCGGTGCTGCAATATCTTGCACACAAACTGGAAAGGAAAGT
>DDBK01000162.1:0-2436 GCA_002333095.1 Cellvibrionales bacterium UBA2034 | reverse complement strand
CCGCCATTGATGCCAGCCCTTAAACTCGTTGCCACCTGCGCCCGTGCGCTGGAGCCTTTACTCGCCGAAGAACTGCAGGCGTTGTTTGCGCAGGATGTGGTGGCGGGTGATCGCATTGTCACTTTTTCTGCCAGTCCTGAAATTGTCTACCGTGTCTTGTTGGGAACCCGTATTGCCAACCGTGTGTTGCTGCCTGTGTGCACTGTGCCAGCAAGCGATGCAGATGAAATGCATCGTGGGTTGCTGGAGCAGGACTGGTCGCAATACCTGAATCCGGATATCAGTTTTTGCGTGGATTTTATCGGCGAATCAGAAACGTTTCGCAATAGTATGTTCGGCGCGATGCGTGTAAAAGATGCCTTGGTGGATAGCACCCGTGTTGGCAATAATCGCGCGACTGTCGCCAAAGACCATCCTGATATCCGCTTCAACGCTGTGCTTTTGTCTGACAAGAAACAGGTGGATCGTGTACAAGTAGCGATTGATCTCGGCAATGGCAGCCTGCACAAGCGCGGTTATCGGCAACAAGCCGGTGAGGCGCCGCTGAAAGAGACCATTGCCGCAGGATTGTTGATGCGTGCAGGCTGGCCAGCCATTGCTGCAGCGGGTGGAGCATTGTTTGATCCATTTTGTGGCAGTGGAACCATCCTGATTGAAGCGGCACTGATGGCTGCCAGAATCCCGCCCGGCATTTATCGCGAGCGTTGGGGTGTTTCCCAATGCCCGTGGCACGATGAAGCGTTATGGCAAAGCCTGTTGCAGGAAGCAAAAAACCGTTTGCTGAATATCGGCGCGGTGGCTATGCCGCGTATTGTCGGTAGCGATGTGCTGACGACAGTAGTGAAAAAAGCGCATGAGAATATTGAACGTGCCGGTTTGTCTGAATACATCACTGTGGAAGCCGAGCATGCCAACGACAGTGTGGCACCGCGCGCCAAAACCGGGTTGCTGATCTGTAACCCGCCTTATGGCGAGCGCATGGATGATGATCCTGATCTGATGGGCTTGTATGCCAATCTTGGCGAGAAAATGAGTGCCATGCATGGCTGGCAGGGGGCCGTGCTGACCAGTGATAAGCTGTTAGCGCAGGCCATCGGGTTGCGCAGCCACCGTTCCTACCGTTTTGATAATGGCAAGATTCCCTGCCGTCTGTATCTGTTTGAACTGAACGATCGAAACCATTTCAAGCCTGTGCTGGCGGTGCGGCAGGATGAGCTGTGTACAGAAGAATCCTTGTCCGAAAATGCCCGCATGTTGTTCAACCGCCTGCAGAAAAACCTGCAGAAGCTTCGGCCATGGTTGAAAAAAAGTGGTGTGAGCTGTTTCCGTTTATACGATGCCGACATGCCGGAATATGCGTTTGCTGTGGATGTCTATAAACATACAGAAAGCGGTGAACTGCACGTGCATCTGCAGGAGTATGCGCCACCAAAAACAGTAGATGAACTGGGTGCCGCGCGTCGCCGTGAAGAAACGCAATTGGCGGTATCCGCCGCGTTGGGCTTGCCGCTGCACCGTGTGCATTTCAAACGTCGCGAACGCCAGCGTGGTGAAAAGAGCCAGTACAAGAAGCACGCAGAGCAACAGACGCAAGACAACCGTTTCACAGTACAGGAAGGGGGGCATGCATTCCGGGTGGATCTGCACACTTACCTGGATACCGGATTGTTTCTCGATACCCGCCCAGTGCGACAGTTATTGGCAGGAAAAGCGCGTGGCAAACGCTTCCTGAACCTGTTTGCCTACACAGCCAGCGCTACTGTTTACGCCGCAAAAGCCGGTGCAAAGTCTTCCTTGTCGATTGATATGTCTGCCACCTACATGGATTGGGCAAAAAATAATTTTGCAGCCAATGGTATTGATGCCCGCAAACACCAGTTGCTGGTACAGGATTGCCTGCAGTGGCTGGAAGAGGCAAACGAAGAATTCGACCTGATTTATCTGGATCCGCCAACATTCTCCAACTCCAAACGTATGCAAACTACGCTGGATGTGCAGCGCGATCAGGTCAACCTGATCGGTTACGCACTGGATCTACTGTCAGAAAATGGTGAACTGGTGTTTGTCACCAACCACCAGCGCTTCAAACTGGAGGAGGCTGTGTTTATTGAACATGGCTGGACGCCGGAGAATATCACTGCGCAGACCATAGACCAGGATTTCCAGCGCAGCCAGAAAATCCACCAATGCTGGTTATTCCGTAGAAGCTAGTTCTGTAGTTCTCACTAGAGCCAACGCCTCTTCAATAATTGCCACTGTCGTCCCCGGCTTATGGGATTGTTCGCTGATATGGCGACGAAACTGCTTTGCGCCGGGAATGTTATGCCACAGGCCGAGCAAGTGACGTGTCAAGACACTGAGTGATACGCCACGCGCATGTTGTAAAGCGCAATATTCTGCATAGGCTCGTGTGACAGAAATACTGTCTGCTTGTAC
>DDBK01000097.1 GCA_002333095.1 Cellvibrionales bacterium UBA2034 | reverse complement strand
ATCGGTATCTGGTTCGCAGCATTGACACTGGCTGCAAAAAACCAGCATTCAATCGCATAGCGTCTGCCGGTGATGTGCGGTGCCCATGCAGTGCGGTGCAAATTCATGTGATCAAAAAATAGCGCATCACCCGCTTTGAATGCCGGGCGTACCCACGGCGTGTCGGTAAAGTGTTTGTCGACATAGCCCGGGCCGACTGTCCAGTCAAAGCGTGCGCCATCGGTGCCGGTCTGCACGATGTCGTCAAAATGTTTCGGCACAATATCGATACCGGGGTTGATGGAATCGCCACCGCAATCCGACAGTGCAATCCACAAATTCATGCTGCGCACATCCTTGCCCATGAAAGCCCCGTCCTGGTGCCAGTCGGCTTCGCCGGCAATCGGGTCAACACGCCGCAACACCCATTTCTTGACGGATACGCACGGTGCTTCGCCAAAGTACTCAGCCAATATATTTTTCAGGTGCAGCTCGCGGTACAACTCCATCACATCAAACAGGCCGCGCGGTGAATCAGCAGCCCACACGCCGCCGGTATCAGCAATGAACTTCCTGCCTACACCGAGCTTGTAATTTGCGTTCAGGAATTCAGACGGGCAGTAGTAAGGGTCATCTTTTGCAATCACTTCACCCGCCACGCGCTGGTTGCGTTTATTGACTGTCTGCTCGATGTCATTGCGCAGTTGCTCCAGCCTCTCCGCAGGCACCAGGTTGCGCACCAGCAGCGCGCCATGTGCCAGCACACCAGCTGCCAATACATTGGCATTGAGTTGCCCGCGTGTGATCTCGGGAATGCCGCCGGTGTTCACTGTGTCGGCAGCGGTGAAGGGGTCGTTGTAGGTTGGTGGCCAAGGCAGTGTGTTGGTAGGCCACTCCGTGTTGTTGAAGGCCTGCACCCGCAGATCGACCAACTGCCGTTCAATGTCAGCATCCGGCTCGGCGCGGTTGCGTGCCGAGAGCTGTTCGATGGCGTGGAGGAGGTCGGCTGTATTCATGGCGAAAGCATACCGCATCCGCCATGTAAATCAGAGTATTTCCAGCAAACGATCCAGCTCGCTCAGTTCATCCGTGGCAGAGCACAGAAAAACTTCTTCACATCCGGTGGCTGCCATTTCTGCCAACGTGTCTTTTATCGCAAACTTGTCGAAATTTTTCATGCTGTTGGCAACGGGGCGGGCAATATTTTCACCGAGAATTTTGAGGTAATCGTAAACGTAATCCTTCATTTTCTCTTCAGCATTGTCTGCGAGGCAATACCAGAATCCGCCCACCTTTTGTGGTGCGGTAGTTCGGCCTGCGTCTTGCCACGCTTTTTCTGCCATGCCAAAAAATCCGGCTGTTTCTGCCGCGGAGCCGCCCATCGAAAAGGAATACACGCCATCAGCCCAGTGTGCTGCACGCGCCATGGCTTTGGGGCCCATTACGCCGGCAAGAATCGGTGGGCCGCCAGCTTGCACCGGTGTGGGGCCGACCGGGTCTGCACCTTCAAAGGGTGCATTGCCTGCCCAGATATTTTTCATGATGGCGATTTGTTCATCTTGCCGTTCGTGGCGTTTGGCAAACTCCGCGCCGACAGCTTTGTAATCCACTTCGCGGCCACCCACGCCAACAGTAACAGTGACGCGACCATTCGATAGCAGATCGAGTGTGGCAATTTCTTTTGCAGCCCAAACTGCAGAATGCATCGGCAGCACATACAGTGACGGCACAATGCGCACACGCTCTGTCACCGCAGCGGCAAAGGCGAGTGTATTGCGCATTTCCAGCGTGTAACCGGTGATACGTTCACCGCATGACAAGCTGTGGAAAGGGCCTTGTTCGATACGCGCACACCAGTCCAGTATTGTCTGGCGGGTGATGGTGGTTTTCATATAAGGGAGGCAGATGCTGATTTTCATAGGGATACTCGCATTGTGATTTTTTGTTTTGCTATTCGCCTAATGTATCCAGATATTGCTTCCCGCCCAAGCGCCCCATATTAAGTAATATCCACCTTTGCCTGCCACGCACATATCCGCTGGGTTTGTTCGCCTGATAAATGTGTGGATTGGGCAGTACAGCAGCCAGCAGTGCTGCTTCATTGGCACTGAGGCGCGCTGCCGGCTTCTTGAAATAATATTGGGCAGCAGCTTCTACACCAAATACGCCATCGCCCAATTCAACAATATTGAGATAGACCTCAAGAATGCGTTCTTTCGACCAGAGTGTTTCAATCAACACCGTGAAGTAGGTTTCCATGCCTTTGCGAAACCAGTTTCGACCACTCCACAAAAAAAGATTCTTGGCCGTTTGTTGAGAAATGGTGGAAGCGCCACGGGTTTTTTTGTGTTTCTGGTTGTNNCAAAGCCGGCATGATCAGCAAACAGTTGATCTTCAGCGGCCACAACAGCCACGCCCATGGCAGGGGCAATCTGTTCCAGCGGCACCCACTGGTAGCGGCGCTGGTATTCGCCATCGGCAAAAAGCGATTGGAGCCGACGTTCTATCATCAGGCCGGATGTTAGTGGTGGCGCGAAACGCAGCAGCAATACCAGCCCACTGCTCGCCAGCAAGAATATAAACATGCAGCGGATGGCAAGGCGCAAAAAGCGTTTGGCAGAGGATTGAGACAGGGAAAACGGCATGGTCACGCGGTGTTTATTTGCCAATGGCACGTAAATTGGAAGGGGAGAAATAACCCTCTGGCCAACCCTCACTCATCAAGCGCGGCGGGCCTTTCATTTCATTGACGAGGTTGTTGGCTTGATAGGCTTTCTGGCGCAAGTCATGGTAGATCTCTACGCGCGGCCCCATGCCTGGCATGTCGTAAAGATTCACAAAACTGCGCATATTGGTGCGGAACAATTTTTCCTGCCGGTCATAATTGTCTGCCAGTAATCCTGCCCAGCTGTCTTCATCCATATACAGTCGGCGTTTGCCATAGATATGCCTTTCACCCGGTTTGAGTATGCCGACCAGTACCCAGCAACGGTGCAATTCATAACGCATGGCATCCGGGTTCAGGTGGTATGGCGTGAGCAGCTGCGCATATTTCATGGATGGATCATCCAGCGCATTGTTGTTATACGGCACATAAATTTCGCGCTGCTCTTCCATTTTCCAGGTAAAGCGGTTGGTCGCGCCAATAAACATCAATGCGTCATCTACGGTGCGCAGCCCTCCCGGGCCATCCGGGAAGTCGTAGGCGATAGTCGGCGCGCGCCTTACACGGCGGGTGCCGGGCATGTATTGCCACGCATTGCGGGGTGAGTGCGACAGATCTGCATACTCATGCACCAACACCGCCTTGCCTCTTTCACGCGCAGGTGCGGTGAACAGCAACATCACTTCTGCAGTGGTGCCTGAAAATTTTTCACGCGATATTTTTTCATCGAATATTTCAAAATAACGGTCTTCCTGACGCGCCCACAGTTGTGTTTCCCCGCTCGGGTAAACAGTGGCAATGTTTATCTCGCCGGCCGTGGCTGCGAGCATGGGTGCAAACTGGCTGTTCCAGATCAGCTCCTGGCCGTTGGCAGGAAACGGGAACGGTACTGCACCAAATGTGCCTGTCACACCATTGCCACCCTCAACCAGTTTTGCAGACAGCGCATTGAGTTTGACGTTTTTATGGATGAAATCACTGTAGCGTGTGTCGCGCTTGCTCGGGTAAACCGGCATGCGGAATGTCTCCGGATACGTTTCAAACAGCGCAACCTGCCCCTCGGTCAAGTATTCGGTGTGCTCGCGATAATTTTTGCAGTGATGATGAACAGCGGTTTTTCATTGGCGTATGCCGAAGGATAGAACGTGCCCGTGCCATCGTACTGGACAAAAGCAGGCGCGCCGAGAATGGTGGCTGTATAAGGTGGGATAGTATTGTCTGCATTGCCTTTAGGATTTGCCCCCATCGGCGTGAGTGATTTTCCCAGCTGGTCAATTTGCTGTTGTCGTGTCTCATCAGCATTAGACAGGGATAGCAAAGACATTGCAGTGACAACGCAGCAGAAACGCCACAAGGCTGACATCGATTTGCTGGTATTTGCGCCAGGGATATCCATCATCACTCTACCGGTAAGCGTCCCCAGTATGAACCGCTCAGGGGCTGCTCAACAACTGTAATTCATATTCTGTGTGCGGGTCGTTGCTCACAACAGAGAGGCCACGCAATGCCATCTGGCGTGAGCGAGCCCTGTCGCCCCTGTCCTGATAAATGCGTGACAATTCGAGATAACTGCGTGCTTCATGCGGTGCCAGTGTTTGCGCGCGTTCGGCCAGACTCTGGGCGCGTGCATAATCACCTGCAGCACGTGCTTGTGCCGCTTGCTGTAACAAACCGACAACGGCGGTATTGGCCTGAACCTGCTCGGCAGTATCCGGTTGGTTATTGGAAGTGGTGTGCGAGGGTGCAGGTTGCTGGGGCTTTTGCCTTGATCCCAGATCAGTAATGGGCGCAGGTTGCCCATTTTCCGACGAATACACCTGGCTTGACTGGTGGCTGGCAGCACAACCGCCCAGCACAACCCAGCTACCCAGTAAAAAAATGCCGAAGGACAAACGGGTTAACAGATGCTTTTTCATATTAATTCCCGATCATATTGTTGAGCCAGTTTGCGGGTGTACGCCCGCCACAAGGTACATAAGCCNNCCGCATCCTTCATCGGTACGGTTGCCCGTTGCACGGTCAATCCACTGCCACTCGATATTGCTGTGCGACGGTTCAGGCAATGACTGGTTGGGCAGGGCAGACATCAGGCTGGCCCAGACAGTGAGTGCCCCGGTTGCGCCGGTGAGTGGCATCTTGCTGTTGTCGTCGCGTCCCAGCCACACCACGGCGTTGTAGTTGGCAGAAAATCCGCCGAACCAGCTGTCGCGCTGGTCATCCGTTGTACCGGTCTTGCCTGCCAGCCGCACGCCAAACGGGAAGCGCCCGTATGCTGCTTGTGCCGTGCCTTCGCGGAGAACGGCCTGCATTGCCCAGGCAATCTGTTGCATGTGTGCAGTATCAAAAGTCTGCTCCATCTCCAGCCCGTAACGCTTGAGGGGTTTGCCGTCTGCGGTGCTGACATCCCGGATGGCACGTAGCGGCAGGGTAAAGCCGTCAGCCGGTATGGATTGGTACAGTTGGGCCANNCCCTCCTGCACCCAGTAGCAACGAAGGTACTTCATCCAGCGGCGCTTTTACGCCTGCACGGCGAATGATGTTGATCAGTTTCTTCACGCCCACTTGCAGGCCTACCCGGGCAGTCACCAGATTATAGGAATGTGCCAGCGCATCGAGGATAGCAACCTTGCCGTGCTGTTTGTGGTCGTAGTTTTGCGGTTGCCACCAGCTTCCATTGGCGTTGCGCCACTTGAGGGAAGAGTCATCCACCTGCGTAGCCAACGAATAATTGCCACTCTCCAGTGCAGCCAGGAAAACAAACGGTTTCAGCAGGGAGCCGACAGGCCGGTTGGCATCGATAGCGCGGTTGAAGCCGTGGTACTTGGTGTACCTGTCGCCCACCAGTGCCAGCACTTCGCCATTGGCAGGATTGGTGACGACCACAGCGCCCTGTAATTGTTTGTCTGCCAGTGATTTGTAGGCTTTTTCGAGTTTGGCGACACCCTCTTTCAGTGATTGTTCTGCCAGCCACTGCACTTGGGGGTCAATCGTCGTGAATACCTGCAGGCCTTCAGAGAGCAGATCCTCGTCTTTGTAATCCGATTTCAGTTGCCGCCGCACCAGCTCCAGAAAGGCCGGGTAAACGCCGATGCGTGTCTTGCTGCCCTCGCCAACACCGAGGGGCTGGGCATTGGCCCAATCGTATTCCGCTTTGCTGATGATGCCCTGGTCCAGCATTGTTCCCAGCACCACCCGGCGTCTTTCGGTCGCGCGTTCCGGCTTGCGCCATGGATCATAGTAGGAGGGGCCTTTGACCATGCCAATCAACAGTGCCATCTGGTGCAGCTTCAGCTCGCCCAGGGGTTGGCGGAAGAATTGCTGGCTAGCGAGGCCGAAGCCGTGGATGGAACGCCCACCTTCCTGCCCGAGATAGACTTCGTTGAGGTAGGTCTCCAGGATTTCACGTTTGCTGTAATGGATTTCCAGCAGGATGGCCATCCACACTTCCAGCACCTTGCGTGACAGGGTGCGCTCTGACGTGAGGTAAAAATTCTTGACCAGCTGTTGGGTGATGGTACTGCCGCCCTGCACCAGGCCGCCCGCCGCGATGTTGGTCCACATGGCGCGCGCCACGCCTCTCGGTGAGATGCCGTGATGCTCCATAAAGTAGCGGTCTTCCGTTGCCACAAGCCCGGCCAGCATGACCGGAGGCATCTCTTCCAGTTTGATCAACAGCCGGTCTTCATGTTCGCCGGGGTAGAGACTGCCGATCATCAGGGGCTCCAGCCGGAGGAGCGCCAACTCCTTGCCATGCTGGTCGGTGACGCGTGAGATGCCCTTGCCATCAAAGTCCAGCCGCACCCAGCGTGAGGGTTCGGGCTGGTCCGCGAAGGCGAAACCGCGCGTCTTCAGCTCTACGCTATTACCGGTCTGGCGGAATTGGCCGGCGTTTCCTGCCGCAGCGGCGGGTTGGTAGCCCAGCACTGTCAGTGCATCAGCCATTCCTTTGGCAGTGAAGGGTTGGCCTGGATACAGCTCCAGCGGGCGGGCGTAGACTTTGGCGGGAATGGCCCATTTCCGGCCTTCAAATTTGTTCCGGACGACCGAATCCACGTAAACAGAAGCAAGCAGAATGGCCGGGATAATCACAATCAGGCATTTGAGCCCGAAAACCAGCAAGGATTTCCACCACCGTCCGGTTTTACGGCCAGCGCGGTGTCTGGGTTTTGCAGTGGAAGAAGGGGGGCGACGTCTGGACATCGCGACAGTGTACGCAGGCAGGCATTACAGGCAAGGCTTTTGTAAGTGATAATGAAGGCCTTCGTCATAACAACAGAACAGGACAACAATGACTTATCACATCTACGGTATTGGCGCGGCATTGGTGGACACAGAGATCGACGTGTCTGATCAGGATCTTGTACAACTGGATATACCAAAAGGCCACATGACGTTGGTGGACGCTGATCGGCAACAGCAACTGGTGGATTATCTCGCTGGCCACATGATGCATTCCAAGCGTGCCAGCGGTGGCAGTGCGGCCAACACAATTATCGCCGCCAGTTATTTTGGAGCCCGCGCGTTTTATTCCTGCAAAGTGGCAAATGACGACAACGGCAGTTTTTATCTAAACGATATGCAAGCAGCTGGTGTAGCCTGCAATTTCTATGACCATATAGGCGTAGGCGATTCGGTTAATAACAGTACGGGAAAATGTCTGGTGCTGATTACACCGGATGCCGAACGCACCATGCTTACGCATCTTGGTATCAGTGAAACCTTGTGCCGGCGGGCGCTTGATCATGCTGCTGTTGCACGGTCACAGTTTGCATATATTGAAGGGTATCTCGTTACATCCCCCACAGGCAGGGCTGCCGCGATCGAGCTGCGTGAGACGGCAGAAAAACATGGTGTGAAAACCGCGCTGTCTTTATCCGATCCCGGCATGGTGGAATTTTTTGGTGACGGCCTGCGCGAAATGCTCGGCAATGGTGTGGATCTGTTGTTCTGCAACGAGCATGAAGCTCAAGGTTTTACCGGAACAGACAATACACAAGCCGCAGCGGAGAAACTCAAACAATACGCAACAACGTTTGCGATTACTTGCGGTGCCCATGGTGCGCTGGTCTTTGACGGCAGCGACATGCATGCCATTGAGCCGCATGCAGTGAAGGCAGTTGACACCAATGGTGCTGGCGACATGTTTGCCGGTGCATTCCTGTACGCCATTACGCACGGCTATTCGTACCGTGATGCAGGCCGTCTGGCCAGCCGGGCTTCGGCGGAAGTCGTCAGCAGTTATGGCCCGCGATTGCCTGCCAAAAAACATGCTGTCATCAGGCAGGCAGTGCTGGGGTAATGCAACAGCCAACATCGCCAGCGCAATTTACTGAACAGAAACGCGAGGCGATTGAGTCATTCCTGCGGTTTTCGCAAGGTGAGGAATTTCCGCGCTGGCCTTTGGAAGTGTTTCTGGAAGTCAGCAATATCTGCGACTTGCAGTGCGCGATGTGCCCGACATTTTCTGCATTGAATGCAGACCGTTTTTTTGCGCTCAAGCGTGAAGATCGCGGTGTGATTGCTTATGACACGGCCACAGAGCCGCTTGAAGAAGTACTTAAGCACGCACTGATAATCCATGCCAGTGGTTACGGCGAACCGACAATACACCCGCAATATAAAGAGCTGCTGGTTCACTTGTCGCGTTATGAGGCATTAATCGATTTTTTTACCAATGGCATGCATCTTGATGATGAATTGTGCCAATTTCTGGTGCAGGGCCATGTGCACCGTATATCCATCAGTTTTTCCGGTGTAACGGCTGAGGAATATGAAAATATCTACATCGGCGGGGATTATGAGCGCGTGCTGGGCGGTATCCGCCGTCTCGCCAAAGCCAAGGAACAGGCTGGCAGTCTTTATCCGAGAATTGAAATCAACAGCCTGGCATTCAGGCACCATATTGAGCAGTTGCCGGACTTTGTAAAATTGATGGGAGAGGCGGGGGCAAATGTAATCCACGTCAAGCCATTGCGTTTATATGGCAAAAAAATTGCGGAACTCAAGCACCATGAGTCGCATATGCATCCGGATCGTGAAGCGCATATCGTGCAGCAGGCAAAAGTTGTGGCAGATGCTCATGGTGTGCATCTGGCCAGTGCGCCCTATGAAGCTACCCAGCTGCATGCAAAAAATTTCACACGGGCATTTGACAGTATGCCTGATGAAGAACGGGAAACTTTGTTCAGGAAAATCCTGGATGAGCGGGTTCCAGTGTCAGAAATGAAAAGCATAGCCATGTCTGCGCCTAAAAGAGAGCAGAAAAAAGAAGTATTAAGCCAGAATCGTGAGATGCGTGAGCGCAAAGAGTTGGATATAAGGGAAGAGAGTTTTTTTGTACATAAAGGCGTGCCTTGTCTGGAGCCGTTCAAAACATTCTACGCCACGTTTGATGGCCGGGCTCGTACCTGCTGTTTCACCGATACCAAGCACTGGGTCGGGCATTTGCAAGAGTCCAGTGCTGCGGAGATATGGAATAATGCAGGGTATCAAGCCATCCGGCAGCATGCTGTCAAAAGCGAATACCTTTCGTCCATGTGCTCTGCTTGCATGAAAAAATCTGCTTATCCAAAAGACCATGCATTCCATTCAGAGTACAACGCGTATGCAAAATGGTATGAGCATGTGTACGGTGTGCCTTTTCTGGCTGATTTGCGTGAGCGGATAAAAGCTGTGCCTGCAGGTGCGATAATTTTCCAGCGCCATCAGCAAGGTTCGCAGTCGTGAGCATGCAAAAAACAGTCTGGCAATTATGTTTACTGGCTGCCAGCATATTGTTTTCACCTGCCTTTGCGGCTGGGCCGGCAACCAGTAAGCCTAATTTTGTCGTGATCATTGCTGATGATCTTGGTGCAAATGATTTGGGCGTTTTCGGGCATCCTGTTGTTAAAACCCCCAATATTGACCAGCTCGCCAGAACTGGCA
>DDBK01000080.1 GCA_002333095.1 Cellvibrionales bacterium UBA2034 | reverse complement strand
GTATAGCCTTCACGGCGCTGACGCAAAAGATCAAGAATTTTGTAATGTGCAGCCTGCAATCGACTCGGTTGTACATCTTGTGAAAGCATGGATGGTGACAAGTCCAGCAATATCACGACAGCATCATCTTGCTTCAGTGCCACTTGATTGTTTTTTTCAAAGCAAGGACCTGCCAAAGCTAATGCAGCAAATAACCAGGCCAATATTAATGCCATGACTGGCCATGAAGGTTTGGATTGTTGTGGGTTGTCCAGTAATTCTGCCAACAGTTCACTGTCGATCACCGCAGCCCAACCTGAAGTCCTTGTGCGACGTTTGAATAGAATCCATGCAAACACCAGGGCAGGCAATATGGCTAGCAACCACCACGGACGCAGGAAATGAAAAGTGATGTCTGACAATATACCGACCATCAGTTTGTTCTCTTCAGGAATGGTGTATCACGCAGTGTTGTAATAATTGCAGCAGCAAAGCTGAGCAGTAGGGCAGCGGCTAGTGGCCAGTAAAACCATTCGCTGACAGGTCTGAGGGTTTCTTCGTCTCCTGCGACAGGTTCCAGTTGGTCAAGCATCTGGTAAATGCCTTGTAACTCTTCAGTACTGCGTGCGCGGAAGTAACTGCCTCCGGTCTGGCTGGCAATTGCCGTCAAAGTTTCTTCGTCCAGTTCTGCAGAAGGGTTGATGCGCTGGGTGCCAAAAAAAGACTGCCGCTCCATCACATCGGCTCCCATCCCGATGGTATATACCTTGATGCCCATGGATGTGGCGAGATCTGCGCCTTGTAACGGCGATAATGTACCTGCTGTATTTGCGCCATCTGTGAGCAGGATCATGACACGACTTTTTTGTTCGCGATCTTGCAGGCGTTTTACAGACAGCGCGATACCATCGCCAATGGCAGTCCTTTCGCCCGCAAAACCCAGCTGTGCTTCGTTGAGTTGTTGCACAAGTGTGTTGCGGTCAAATGTCAGCGGTGTTTGTAAATAGGCCTGACTGCCAAACAGCACCAGGCCCACACGGTCGCCACTGCGTTGTTTAACAAAATCGCCTACTACTTTCTTTACAACATCAATGCGTTGAACTTGTTCACCATTGATTTTCATATCCGGCGTTTCCATGCTGCCGGATATATCGACAACCAATAGCAAGTCGCGTCCGGATGTGGCGATGCCAACCGGCTCGCCATGCCATTGCGGCCGTGCACAGGCAAGCACTAGAAGACACCAGACTAACCACAACCACAGTGGTGCATGATCTGTTTTTTTCAGCGTGTGTTTGTTATCGCCGCGGGCATTCAACAGGGCACCCAGTGGTGGGAAAAATAATGCTGCTTGTTCGCGTTGTTCTGCGGCATGGCTCAACCAGCGTACCAGTGCCGGTAGTGGCAGTACTAGCAGCAGCCATGGCCAGTGCAGTGAAAAAGCCTCATGTATTGTGCTAAACATGCCGGTGATCCACTGCAGGTAATGTCCTGAGCCAGATAGCGGCTTGTGCATGCAATTTATTCATGGCTGCCACAGAAGGGATGTCTTGTCTGTAGAGAAAGTCTGTCAATAACGCCAGGCTTTGTTCATCCAGCACGGGAGATTTACTTTTGCTCTTTTTATGAAGGGACATTTCTATAATGTCACGCCAGTTTTTTGTGCTTGCAATTTCGCGGCCCCACGCACAAATAGCGGCACGGCGCAGGATAGTAGCCACAGCTTGCAACTGCGTGTCAGGATCTTGCTCGCTTAGAGTGGCGAGCAACTGCAGTGCTTCACGTTGATACCGTGTGCCGCGATAATGACGCCAGCGCTTCCAACCCCATACTGTCAGTCCAGCCAAAGCGATCAACAACAATATACCCAGCACCCACCAACCCGGTGCGGGTGGCCACCAGGAAACAGGAGCCGGTGCAATCAGGGGTTTCAGATTCGCCAGTGCCTGATGATTATCCATGCGCAGCCCCATAAGTGAAAAACTGCCTTAATGCAGGAAATAATAGTTCGGCTGTTTGTAGTGATACATGCGGGATTTTCAGCGTCCGGAGTGCTTTTTCAAGGTTTTCCTGGTGCTGCCTGTTTTGCTGTTGGAAGCGCGCCAGCATCTTGCTGTCTTGCGTATCAATGGTGGCTGTTCGCAATCCGTTTCGCAGTCTGACAAGCCCTAGTGCCGGCATTTTTTGTTCCAGCGCATCCGTAAATTGCATGGCAAAGCATTGGCTCTGACGCACTACAGAATGCAGGGCACGTCCACAGTCTTCATTCCAGTCATGGAAATCGCTGAGCAGGATGCTGCATGAGCCTGGTCTTGAGATTACAGATAATTGTTGCATCGCATCTTGCAGGGAAGGCGGGTCAAAACTCAGTCCTTTGCCTTGATTGAGCATAGCCTGACGATGGCTGATAGAAATAATCTGGCGGAAAATCTGCAAGACAGTGTGGCGACTCCGGCGGGGTTTGATGTCAATAATTCCGTCATCACTGACCAGCATTGCGCCAATGCGGTCACCTGCTTCCAGGGTGGCCCATGCCAGCAGTGCGGCAGCGTGGGCTACCAGTACAGATTTAAAGCAACGCCGTGAACCAAAAAACATCTCACTGCGCAAATCAATTACCAGTAATACAGGGCGCTCCTTTTCCTCGCGAAAAATTTTTGTATGCGGCTTGCCGGTGCGAGCTGTTACACGCCAGTCTATAGCACGCACATCATCACCTGCCTGATACAAACGCACTTCGTCAAAATCAATGCCGCGTCCGCGTAGTGTTGATCGCCGGCCGCCGGCCAGCTGTGAACTGTTACGGCGATTTTCCAGCGGAATATGTGGTGCAGCCAATCGCCAGCGCAATAAATCACCCAGCACAATTTTTGCGCCGCGCGGTTCAAGTGTTGCGAGTGTGCTGCTATGGGTATTCATGTCTGCTGCATCAGGCAACGGGTACCAGTTCCAGTAGTCGCCGGATGAGGCTATCAACCGTGTGTCCTTCCGCTTCAGCCNNAGCCTCAAAACTGGGGATGATGCGATGGCGCAGTACATCCGGTGTCAGTGCCAGCACATCTTCCGGGGACACAAAATCGCGACCCAGGAGCCAGGCACGTGCGCGTGCGCAGCGATCCAGTGCAATCGTGGCGCGAGGGCTGGCACCGTATTCGATCAGCCGTTCCAGTGAGTTGTCATAGCGGCCGGGATGGCGTGTGGCCAGCACCAGTTGCACGAGGTATTCCTCTACGCTATCTGCCATGTGGATATTCAGTGCAGCTTCCCGTGCAGCGAGCAAATCTGTTTCACTGAGGCGGACAGGTGCCGCAACAGGGTTGCCGGTTTTTGCTTCATTACGCGCCAGCCGCAGAATGGATTTTTCTGTGTCTGCGTTCGGGTAGTCCACATTCACGTGCATCAGGAAGCGATCCAGTTGTGCTTCTGGCAGCGGGTAAGTGCCTTCCTGCTCAATCGGGTTTTGCGTTGCCATCACCAGGAATACTGCTGGCAGTGGATAGGTCTGGTTGCCGACACTGACCTGACGCTCAGCCATGGCTTCCAGCAGTGCTGCCTGTACTTTGGCAGGTGCACGGTTGATCTCGTCAGCCAGCACAAGATTGTGGAAGATCGGGCCGGAGCGGAACTCGAAGCGGGCTTCCTCAGGACGGTAGATGTCGCTACCGGTAATATCGGACGGCAGCAGGTCGGGGGTGAACTGGATGCGCTGGAATGTACCGGACAGCACATCGGACAATTCACGTATGGCTTTGGTTTTTGCCAGCCCCGGTGCGCCTTCTACCAGCAAGTGGCCGTCTGCCAATAAGGCTATCAGCAGGCGTTCTACCAGCTGTGACTGGCCGAGGATGCGTGTTTCCAGCCATTGCCGGCGTTCAATAAATTGTTGTTGCAGGCTCATACGGTTTTCCTTGAATCAGGTTCAGATTGCATTGTCATCAGAACGAATTGCATCGCGCGATGTGGAAGACCACCGGCTTGCGGATGAGTTCCCGGGCTATAAACACGTAAAATGTGCCTAACTTTGGGCAGGACGACCATTATGAGCCAATTCCCCTCGCTGTTTCAGCCTATCCATATCGGCAGTATGGTGGTGAAGAACCGTATTGCAATGGCACCGATGACCACCGATTACGGTAATGACGACCAGACACCATCAGAAAAACTGGTGGCGTATCTGGAAGCGCGTGCTGCAGGTGGCGTGGGTTTGATCACAATGGAAGTGTGTACAGTGGACGTTGAACACCGTTACTTGCAGCGTTCACTCACCCTGGGTGATGACAAATATATCAATAGCCATAAAGACTTGATCGCGCGTTTGCATAAACATGGTGCAAAAGTGCAGCCGCAGATTACACACCCAGGCCCAGAATCTATTATTTCTTTTTTTTCTGGTCAACAAGCAGTTGGACCATCGCCTGTTGTATCACCGGTATGGGGAACAGCCTGCCGTGAATTGGGCATTGATGAAATACCAGTAATTATCGAGCAGTACGCACAAGCAGCACGCCGTGCACAAGCAGCAGGTTATGACGGCATTGAATTACATGCGGCACACAGTTATCACCTGATTGGTTCTTTTTTATCGCCGTTCCGTAACAAACGCCGTGATGCTTATGCTGGCCACAAGTTTGAAGGCAGGACGCGCCTGATTCTTGAAGTGGTTGCTGCCATGCGCGCAGCAGTGACAGAAGGTTTTCCCATCACAGTGCGGCTTGCTGGTTACGAACGTATTCCTGGTGGGCGTGAAATAGATGACACGCAAAGGCTCGCGCCGCTATTGGTGGCAGCCGGTGCCAGTGCATTCCATATCAGCGGCGGCGCTACCGATAAACTGGTGAGCCAGATTGTTGCGTCCTCTGCTGCCGGTTACGGTTTTAACACGGCGTTGGCCGAAGCAGTAAAACGCGTGGTGACTGTACCGGTTATGGTGGTAGGCCGCATCCAGACCCCTGCACAGGCTGAAGCTGTGCTGAAATCCGGTGCGGCAGATATGGTGGTGCTGGGTAGGCAAATGCTGGCAGATCCTGAGTGGGTAAATAAAACCAGTATTGGGAAAGCTGCCTCTATCAGGCGCTGTATTTCTTGTGAAAACTGTATTGATTCCATGAATAGACAATCCTTGGCTTGCGCGATTAATCCGTTCACAGGACGTGAAAGTGAGCTGTTATTAACTAGAGTGGATACTGCGCGCCATGTGGTGGTAATCGGTGCTGGCCCCGGCGGTATGGAAGCTGCGCGTGTGGCGAGTTTACGTGGCTTTCGCGTGACGTTGATAGAACGTGAACACCGTTTAGGCGGCGCGTTATTGCTCGCCGCCACTGTGCATGATGACAACCGTTTCTTCCTGGAATATTTGCAGAATGCTGTGCGTGAATTGCCCATAGATATTCGTCTTGGCACGGAAGCAACTGTGGAGTTNNCGCAAGTGGTGCTACCCGGCAATATTAAAATGGGCGAAGGCGTTTGGTTCGGCCGTGATGTTCGCGCACTGCTCACCGGGCGTTGGCAGCGTTGGAAAAAAGCGGGCGATATCTGGAACCGGTTTCTGAAACCGCAAACGCTACAAGTTGCATCGCATATTTTTATGCCTTTCGGTAAACGTATTGCTTTGATCGGCAATGATTTACCCGCCGTGGAGTTGGCAGAGTTTTTTGCGAAACGTCGACGAGCTGTGTACTTATTGACCAGTGAAGACCGCATCCTGCCGGAAGTAGGGCGCAAGCGGCGCGCAGAACACATGGACAAACTCGACCAGGGCAAGGTGCGCGTCATGACGAGCGTGGATATCCGGCAACTGGGTAGCAAGCACGTGGAATACGTGCCTCACAGTTCATCAGAGCAGTTTGTATTGGCTGTAGACAGCGTGATGGTGGCAGGAGAGGCAGCCCCTGACTTATTGTTATCTAACCTTTTGAAAGAAAAGGGTTTTAATGTCTATCCGATAGGGGATTGCAGTGGCTACGGGCTGATTGTGAAGGCGGTTCGGGAGGCCGCCGAGGTGGTAATCCACTTATGAGCGGTCGTATTTAGCCGATAAACGGAGGCCGGCCGTAGCGGCAAATGTGAGACTATGGTCACACTATTGGCGGTAATACGCACGTTTTTTGGCGGAGACATTCCATGCCCATGTTCCATACATCGATTCGTTCCCTACTGGCCAGGATAGCGATACTGCTTGCGCTGGGAATGGTGTCAGGCTATGCGTTGGCGGTGGATGTAGATGCCGACGATATGGACGATATGTGGGAAACTGCCAATGGCCTGAATCCCGCTGACCCGAACGATGATTTGCTGGATCCGGATGGCGATGGCTGGTTGAACGAGCAGGAATATAACGGCGGCACCGACCCACAGGTAATCAATTCCAAACCGGGCAAAGTGGTGGCGTATTTTGCTAACACGGGTTATGTGGATGCAGCTAACAATGAGGAGCTGGATAACTTGCAAGATGCAATTACTGCAGCAGGTTACTCAGCTAGTAGATTTACCGATTTCACCGCTGCGGGTTTAACAACTGCATTGGCAGGAAAGAAAATACTCGTGGTGCCCGAGTTGACGGACGCGGGCAACAACGGCAGAAACTGGTATGCCGCTTTGTCGGTAGCTGCGCGGCAAGTCATCGTGGATTTTGTCAATAACGGCGGCGGTCTTTATGTGGCAGGCGAGAGAAATGAGAACGATCTGACGCTGATCAATGGGCTGTTCGGGTATTCGCTGAATCAGGCTTGTTCGCTGACGTGGGGTACAAATACTGCGGTTTTGGACGCTGCAGAGGCGGCTGGTACGTCTATGGCTACCGCACCAGCAAATATAGATACTCCTAGTAGAACGGTATGCGTAGATAGAGGTACTTTACCAGCCGCAGCGAAAGCTTTTTATTACCGGACTGGCGGCGGAAATGCTGACGACATAACCACCTTTGGCATGGATATCGGTTTCGGTAAGTTGTTCTACAACGGTTATGACTTTTACGATAACGGTGGCGGTAGCCCTAATGCTAGCCAACGGGCGATGATCGACAAGGCATTCTTTTTTATTGAAGATGATACCGATGGCGACGGTATGCCGGATGTGTACGAAGATGCCAATGGTCTTGATAAGAACAATGCTGCAGATGCACTGACGGATCTTGACGGTGATGGCGTTATCAACTTGCAGGAATACCTGTATACCAGCGACCCGAACGTTGTAGATACCGACGGCGATGGTCTGAATGATTATCAGGAAATTTTTGTAAGAAGAACCATTCCCGTTGATACCGATACTGACAACGATGGTTTGTCGGATGGTTACGAAGTCAACACCAGCCTGACAAATCCTCGTGTTGCTGATACCGATGCCGATACCGTTGTGGATGGTTCTGATAACTGCGCATTGCTTGCTAATACCACGCAAACCAATACCGACGGCGATGCATTCGGTGATGCCTGTGATACCGATGATGACAACGATACCGTTCTGGATGTGTCAGATAACTGTTCACTGATTTCCAATGTGTCTCAAACCAATACCGACGGCGATGCATTCGGTGATGTTTGCGATACCGACGATGACAACGACGGTGATCTGGACGGCGCGGACAACTGCCCATTGAATTCCAATGCAGACCAGCTGAATACCGATGGTGATGCTTTCGGTGATGTGTGCGATACCGA
>DDBK01000142.1 GCA_002333095.1 Cellvibrionales bacterium UBA2034 | reverse complement strand
TCTTCTTTGCCTTGTTTATTGGGCGAGCCAAAACCGATAATGGTTTTGCAGATAATGAGCGTCGGTTTTTTTGTTTCCGTTTTTGCTGTTTCAATGGCAGCCTGGATAGCAGCAGCATCGTGACCATCAATCGGACCTATCACTTGCCAGTGATAGGCATTGAAACGCTGCACCGTGTCATCCGTAAACCAGCCTGGCGCACCGTGACCACCGGCCACTTCACCATCAATCGAGATGCCGTTGTCATCATAGAAAGCAATCAGCTTGCCGAGACCCAGCGTGCCCGCCAGCGAGCACGCTTCATGTGAAATGCCTTCCATCAAACAACCGTCACCCAGAAAAGTGTAGGTGTGGTGATCAACAATAGTGTGCCCGTCGCGATTGAACTGTGCCGCCAGCACTTTCTCGGCCAATGCCATGCCTACCGCATTGGTAATGCCTTGCCCCAATGGGCCTGTGGTGGTTTCAACGCCAGGCGCATAACCGTATTCCGGGTGACCGGGTGTTTTGGAGTGCAGTTGCCGGAAGTTTTTCAATTCTTCAAGCGGGAGGTCGTAGCCAGTGAGATGCAAGAGACTGTAGATGAGCATCGAGCCATGGCCATTGGATAACACAAACCGATCGCGGTCTGCCCATGCAGGATTAGCCGGGTTGTGCTTGAGATAGCTGTTCCACAATACTTCGGCAATATCCGCCATGCCCATCGGTGCGCCGGGATGACCTGAATTGGCTTTTTGCACAGCATCCATGGAGAGTGCACGGATGGCATTAGCAAGTTCACGACGGGATGGCATAGTGGAACCTCAAAAAAACAGACCAAAATAAAAAATCAGAAAAATACCGTGGGCACGCTGTCAGTGCTGCATGCCCAGTTTTTTCTCAAGGTAGTGGATATTGACACCCCCGCGGGCAAAAGCGTCGTCGCGCAAGAGATCCTGGTGCAACGGAATGTTGGAACGAATACCTTCAACAACCGTTTCATCCAGCGCCGTGCGCATACGAGCAAACGCAGTGGCACGATCATCGCCATAGCTGATGACTTTTGCTATCAATGAATCGTAGAACGGTGGAATGGTGTAGCCGTTATACAGGTGCGAATCCACGCGAATACCGGGGCCGCCTGGCGCATGCCAGTGGCTGACCTTGCCGGGGCAAGGCGTGAATGTTTTCGGGTCTTCCGCATTGATACGGCACTCGAAGGCATGGCCGCGAATGACCACATCTTTTTGCTTGATTGATAACGGCAACCCGCTGGCAATCCTCAACTGTTCTTTCACGATATCGATACCCGTCACCATTTCAGTGACAGGATGCTCAACCTGCACCCGGGTGTTCATTTCAATGAAATAAAAATTTTCGTTTTCGTACAGGAATTCAAATGTACCGGCGCCGCTGTAACCAATATCAATACAGGCTTTTACACACGCTGCAGATACTTCATCGCGCACTTTTTGCGGGATGCCCGGTGCGGGCGCTTCTTCCAGCACTTTCTGGTGACGGCGCTGCAATGAACAATCGCGATCGCCCAGATGTATCGCATGGCCTTTGCCATCAGACAACACCTGTATCTCGACATGGCGCGGATTCTGCAGGAATTTTTCCATGTACACGGTGCTGTCGCCGAAAGCGGCACCGGCTTCGCTGCGCGTGACCTGCACCGCGTTGATCAGATGCGCTTCGGTTTGCACCACGCGCATGCCACGACCGCCACCACCGGCAGCCGCCTTGATAATAACGGGATAACCGACCTTGCGGCCTATCTTGAGCATTTCTTCATGATCATCCGGCAACGCGCCATCCGAACCGGGCACAGTAGGCACGCCCGCTTTTTTCATCGCATTTTTGGCCGAGACTTTATCGCCCATCAAACGGATCACATCCGCACTGGGGCCAATAAAAATAAAACCACTTTTGGCTACCTGCTCGGCAAAGTTGGCATTTTCAGCCAGAAAACCGTAGCCGGGGTGTACCGCTTGCGCATCGGTAATTTCCATGGCGCTAATGATGGCAGGTACGTTCAGGTAACTGTCTGTTGATTTATTGGGGCCGATGCACACCGCTTCATCCGCCATCCGCACATGCATCAGTTCACGGTCGATCTTGGAATGCACTGCTACGGTCTTGATGCCGAGTTCCTTGCAGGCGCGCAAGATTCGCAGCGCAATTTCGCCGCGGTTGGCTATTACCACTTTATCCAGCATGGCAGTCATCCGGATCAGGCAATCGTGAACATGGGCTGGTCAAACTCTACCGGCGCACCATCGTCTACCAGAATTGCCTTGATCACACCGGCTTTGTCGGATTCGATCTGGTTCATCATTTTCATGGCNNCATCATCGGCATCACGCCATTGCGCGAGATACGCACCGTCTCTTCGCCCTCGCGAATTTCCAGTTCGCCGATGTTTGATTCTTCCAGCAGTTCAATCAGTTTCTTGATCTTGCGAATATCCATAGTGATCACTTGCCCTCGAAAAAACTTTTAAAAAATTAGAAAGTTATTGTGCCGCCAGTTTCTGGATGGCAGCCTGCAGCGCCAATGTATACCCCACAGCACCCAGCCCACAGATCACCCCTTCCGCGATATCGGAAAAAAATGAATGCTGGCGAAACTCTTCACGCTGGTGCACGTTGGACAGGTGCACTTCGATAAACGGGATTCCCACCGCCAGCAACGCATCGCGCAGCGCCACACTCGTGTGCGTGAACGCCGCCGGATTGAAAATGATGAAATCGACGCCTTCACGGCGGGCATCATGGATGCGGCCGATCAGTTCGTATTCCGCATTGCTCTGCAGCACTTGCAGGTGATGGCCAGCAGCCAGCGCCAGCGCGGTGAGTTGCGCGTTGATGCTGTCGAGGGTGTCCGCGCCGTACAGATCCGGCTCGCGAGTGCCTAGCAGATTCAGGTTGGGGCCGTGTAACACCAGCAGGGTGGCCATGGCAGATCCTTGTGTCTTGGTTGATGGTCTTGGTTGATGCATCTTGGTTGAGCGGGCGTTTTGACCGCGATGGGCGCAGTTTGCCGCAAGGCAGCAGGCCTGTCCATGCACAATAGCGCCCAATTGCCGCGAATGTCTGCAATTCGCTGCAAGTTGGTGCGTATGCCGGGCTTGTCTGCCCCGGCCCGGGGACTATTTCAGGAGGCGGCGCATGATCCACAGCACCAGCGGCGCCAGTGGCGCCGTCAATAACCGCACCCAACGCAAGCGCTGGCGCATGTCCTGCTGGTAGTCCGCGAAGCGGTGGTGCTGGAATTGCAGGATGTCCTGTGCCTCTGCTGTATCCATCCACGACGTGTAGTAACGCTCGTGACCCAGCATGTCGCGGGGCAGTTCGATACCGAGGGCATTGATGGCTGCGCTGAGGAACTGGTGCTGGGTGACACGGCAATCGCCACCCCCGCCGAGCAACAACACCTTGCCCACAGCCCTCGGATTGTTGATGGCGTTGGCCATTGCAGTCGCCACATCACAGGGATGCACGTACTCCAGCGGGTTATCTGGCGCCACCTGGAACAGCTTGCGTATCATCTGGAGATCAGCCCCCAGCGTGCGCGAATCCACCGACACCCCGACACGCAACACAGACCACGGAATATTGCTGGCTGCGAGCTGCTGCTCGACTTCCACTTTGTGGCGGGTGTAATTGTCGCTGGGCGCTACAGCGTCGCCCGCTTGCATCAGACGGGTGGACGGCTCCGGCATACCGAATACAGTGACCGACGACGGGTAAACCAGCAACGGCTTGTTGATACGCTCTTCAATATCGGCGATCAGGCGCAACGTGGCTTTGACGTTGATGTCGTACGCCAGTTCAGGCGCACGCTCTGTCACCGGCGGCAGCACTGCCGCCAGATGGATCACCGCAATGCAACCCTGCAACAACGGCTTGAAGTCCACGGTGCGCAAGTCACCCCATGCCAGTTCGTCGTACAACGGCTTGAGTGTGTTGGCCAGCTGGCGATTGCCGGGGTTGTCGAGATCCATCGCCAACACGCGGTGACCTCGTTGCTTTAATTCAGCCAACACCATCTGGCCGAGATTGCCAAAGGCGCCGGTGACGAGAATGGTTCTTGATGCAGTCATGACGGGCAGCGGCTTCCATAAAAATGAAGGCGAATCATGGATTTCTTCATCCGGCTTTGCAAGTCAGGCTGTTGCAGGTTTATGCTGATGGCCTGCCCGCCGCAACAGATTTTTCTGAAATGCAAAACACTGGCCACACAAAGAACGGCACAGCCATCAATGTCAGCGCGGAAAACCAGCGCCTGATGAAACTGGCCAGTACCGCAGCGGTGATCGTCGCCATGACGCTGATCACACTGAAACTGGCGGCCTGGTTGATGAGTGGCTCTGTCAGCTTGCTGGCGTCTCTGGTGGATTCCACCATGGACAGCCTGGTATCGGTGATGAATTTTTTTGCTGTGCGCTACGCCATGACACCCGCTGACGAAGACCATCGCTTCGGCCACGGCAAAGCAGAAGCAGTGGCCGGGTTGGCACAAGCGGCATTCATCGCCGGATCGGCCGGTTTCCTGTTCCTGCATGCCATCGACAATATCCTTAACCCACACGTGGTGACGCATACCGACATAGGCCTCATCGTGATGGGAATTTCACTCGTGCTGACCATAGCGCTGGTGTTTTTACAGAAGCATGTTGTGAGGAAAACACAATCCAATGCCATCGAGGCAGACTCCCTGCACTATTTCAGCGACATATTGGCCAACGCCAGTATTATTGTTGCGTTGTTGCTCGCGCAGTGGGGCTTCAAACACGTCGATGCTGGCCTCGGCATTATCATCGCCGCTTTTATTGTGCACAGCGCCTGGCAGATTGGCGCCAAATCACTTCGCCTGTTGCTGGATGAAGAGCTCGGCCCGGAAGTCTGGCAAGTGGTGGACAAGATTGTGGAGGAAAACCCTGACGTGCGCGGCCATCACCAACTGCGCACACGCCAGGCGGGGCATATTATGTTTGTGCAACTGCACATTGAAATCGATAAACATATTTCGCTGTTGCAAGCGCATGCCATCACAGAAGAAATTGAACAGGCCATCCAGGCGCGTTTCCCGAACGCCGATGTACTGATCCATACCGATCCTGTCTGAGAATTTCGCGATGGAAGAAGATCTCACCATTACACTGCAGCGCTTACGCGAAGAGCACCGGTTGCTCGACAATGAGATTACCTGTTTGCAAGAAAAACCGTATTTTGACCAGTTGCTGTTGCAGCGCCTGAAAAAGCGCAAGCTGTGGCTGAAAGACACCATCGTACGCATTGAAAGCCGGTTGATTCCCGATCTCGATGCCTGACCTTCCCTCCCGGAGAACATCCCCATGAAGAACATCCCCATGAAGAAAATATCTGTCTTTTTTTCTGCCCTCACGCTGGCATTTGCCGTTGTGTCTCCTGCATGGGCTGATGCCGCTGCGGATGTTACTGCCCTGCAGAATGAATGGGATCGCGTCAACTTCACGCTGAAAAAAGAAGAACAGGTGAAACCACTGGAAGCATTGATCACGCAAGCAAAAGCCGTCAATGCTGCCCATCCCGGCAATGCACCTGCTTTAATCTGGGAAGGTATCATCCATGCCACTTATGCTGGCGCAAAAGGCGGTCTGGGCGCACTGGGCGAATGCAAGACAGCCAAAAGTTTGTTTGAACAATCCATCGCCATCGACCCAAAAGCCCTGGATGGCGCAGCGTACACCAGCGCGGGTTCACTCTATTACCAGGTGCCGGGTTGGCCCGTCGGTTTTGGTAATGACAAAACAGCCGAAGAGATGCTGAAAAAAGGATTGGCCATCGGCCCGCAGGATCTGGATGCGCATTATTTTTATGCCGATTTTCTCATCACACAAAAACGCTGGAAAGAAGCAGTAGATATGTTGCAGAAGGGGCTGGCCATTCCGGATAACGGCCAACGCCCGTTATTCCAGCAAGGCCGTCGCAGCAAAATGTCCGTGATGCTGAAAACAGCACAGGAAGAATTGTAAAATCCTGCAGCGGGATTATTTTGTAAAAAGATTAATCTGTAACCGGGCTTTCCATCTCAGGTGAAAACACCCGGTAACAATTGTGCTCGGCCTTGGCGGCGTACATGGCGCGGTCAGCAAACACACGCAATTTTTCTTCATCTTGCGTGTGGTCGGGATACATCACGATCCCGATACTCGCGCCAATTTTCACATCTGGCGGCAAACCTTCATACGGCCGGTTGATTTCGGCAATGACACGCTCGGCTACAATGCCCACGCCAGGCGGCGTCATCACATTTTCGAGTATCACGGCAAATTCATCGCCGCCCATGCGGGCAATGGTATCCGTCTTGCGCAACAGGTTTTGTAAACGCTCGGCAATGGTTCGCAACACGTGGTCACCTGCATCGTGGCCGTACTGGTCATTCACGGGTTTGAAGCCGTCCAGGTCAATCATCATCAGCCCGACAATGTTGCTGTTGCGGTCGCAATTGGCCAATGCGCGCGTTAACTGGCTGTCAAACATGGAGCGGTTCGCCAATCCGGTCAACGGATCATGCGCCGCAAGATAGGCATAACGGTCGCGTTCTTCATCACGTTCACGCTTGAGGCGATAGGTGATGGCTGAAAATATCATCATCAGAAAGATGATCGCCAGATAAGCCACAATCCAGTGCAAGATGTGATACGTCAGCATATTGCCCGCGTCGAGAAACTGCGGAAATTTTATCAGCCACTCATTAATCCCTATCATGGCAATGTGGGTCACCAATGTGATGAATGACCATTTCACGCCGCTATTACGCGTACCCAGTGCAAACGCCAGGATAATCGGTACCACAAGAAACGGCGTGCATGGCGCTTCCAGCGGCCCGCCTGACGTGGCAATGCCCGCCACCACACCGGCAAACGTAAAAAACACCACCCTGTCTATGCAGCGCTCATACGCTTTGCCTGATTTCATTTCTCGCAACACATGGGCGTAACCAACCGCCATGACCAACAACAGCAGCGAAGAGAACACAGCGCTGGAAAATGGAATGGGCGCAAGAAAAAACAGATAGCCACTGGTGAGCAGCAATAAAATCACATAGACCCAGACAATACTGGCCAGGATACGCGCCTTGTACAAAATTTCCTGGTCCGCCGCGTAAGCGGGGCTGACCAGCCTGTCTATCCAGTTTGAAAATCCCTTGCCTGGCTTCATGACCTATCCCGATCTTGTTATTTTTATCTTGGTTTTTTTATCTTGCTTTCTTTAACTTAAATATACCGGCTGGTTTTTGTCATCAGACGCGACACCAGCGTCATACCTTTTTTGACCGGTTGCGGAAACTGCACGCCACCGGCTGCCAATGCAGCGTGGCTGTGGTGCGCTTCGTCCTGCAACATTTTCTCGACAATCACACGACTTTTTTCATCGTGAACTGGCAAGGTTTGCAAATGCTCTTCCAGATGTTCACACACCTGGTCTTCAATCGCGGAGACAAAACCGAGGCTGACTTTATCGCTGATCAATCCCGCTGCTGCGCCCAGACCGAATGACATGCCGTACCACAACGGATTCAGCACAGACAAATGGCCGCCCAGTTGTTTGACACGTTCTTCACACCACGCGAGGTGGTCAATTTCTTCATCGGCCGCGCGTTCCATATCGGCGCGCACCTGTGGCAATTTTGCAGTCAATGCCTGCCCTTGGTACAACGCCTGTGCACACACTTCACCGGTGTGGTTTACACGCATCAAACCGCACGCGAGTTTTTTTTCATCGACTGTCAGGGAGCAATCCGCTTCCTGCAATGCTGGCGACTGGCGCAAAGCCGGTTGCGTGTTGCCCGTCAGCGTGCGCAACGCGCGATCCGCCGTCATCAACACGTGGTCGATGCCGGTGAGTTGGCGTTCTGTTGGATAGTGCGACATCGGGATCCCTGCCTTGCGTATTGACTGGTCACAGTTTAAGCCTTTTTTATTCTTGCGCTGCATCAAGACGCAGGGGCTGTAATCCCGTACCATAGATGACAATCAATCTCATTTAGATAGCCCTCCAGACAACCATGACACAATCGCCCACCACTGCCCTCTCCCTAGACCTCTGCCAGAAGGGTGACCGACTGCGTATTGTGGATCTGGTCGCCCAGCCGCGTTTCGGCGCGCAAGACGAACAAGTGACCCTGCGCCTGAAAGAACTCGGCTTCCTGCCCGGCAGCCAGCTGTCGGTGATCGGCTTCGGCCTGCTGGGGCATGACCCGTTGGCTGTGCAGGTCAACGGCACCAAGTTCGCCTTGCGCCGCGCAGAAGCGGCCAAGATCCTCGTGGAAAAGATGGAGGGCGAGCCATGATCCGCTTTGCACTGGTCGGCAACCCCAACTGCGGCAAGACCTCCCTGTTCAACCGCCTGACCGGCGCGCGCGCCAAGGTCGCCAATTATCCCGGCGTGACGGTTGAACGCCGCTCCGGGGAACTCACGGNNCCTCGCCCGACGAACAGGTGGCGCGTGACATCATCCTCGGCCAGATGAAAGGGGAAGCTGCGCCGGATGTGCTGGTGGCGGTGGTGGATGCCACCAACCTGCGGCTCGGCCCGCGGCTGGTGCTGGAACTGAAAATCCTGAACATGCCGATGGTGCTGGTACTCAACCAGATGGACGCTGCGCGGCAACGCGGTATCAGCATCGATAATGCCGGCCTGTCACAAGCCGTCGGCCTGCCGGTGGTAGACACGGTGGCCGTGCAACGCGGTGGCGTGGAAGCGCTGCNNCTGACAGAGCTGCGGCGCTTTGCGGCTGCCCCGCCTGCCCCGAAAAGTACCGCACCGGCGGCCTTGCTGGCGCGGGAAGAAACGGTCGAGGTGCTGTATACCCGCATCCAGAACCTGCTCGCCGATTACGTCACCCAGCCGGCCACAGCACCGCCGTGGCAGGACAAACTCGACAGCATCGTGATGCATCCTGTACTCGGCTGGGGGGTATTGCTGGGCGTACTGCTGCTGACGTTCCAGGCCGTGTTTGCCTGGGCGGCGCCATTGGTGGATTTGATCGATGCAGGCATGGCAATGACCGGGGAGTTTGTAGGCGCTCACTTGCCAGAAGGCATCCTGAAGGATTTCCTCGTCAACGGCATCATTGCCGGCACGGGTAGTGTGCTGGTGTTCCTGCCGCAGATCATCTTCCTGTTCCTGTTCATCCTGGTGCTGGAAGACACCGGCTACCTGCCGCGTGCTGCCTTCCTGCTCGACCGCCCGATGCGCGGGGCGGGGTTATCTGGCCGCTCGTTCATCCCGCTGCTGTCCAGCTTTGCCTGCGCCATACCGGGCATCATGGCCACGCGCGCCATCACCCACTGGCGCGAGCGGCTGGTCACCATCATG
>DDBK01000176.1 GCA_002333095.1 Cellvibrionales bacterium UBA2034 | reverse complement strand
GGTGCGTGAAATGCGTTCGCCAAACTGGTCCAGCAGGGCAGCGGGCACGGCTTTCGTCTGCGCAGGAAAGTGACGTGAAACCAGCGTCAGCAGCGTGGTGTCGTGTACCAGTGCATCGTAGTAAACGCTGTAGTAACCGGGTTCTTTGCCCAGCTCTCGCCATGGCACGTCAACGATCAGTTTTTGTGCCATGTCATCCTGTTTCAGGAGTGCATAACTGGCTGCGATATAAGCGGCTGTGATGTCAGATTTCCACTCCTTGCTGTGGTAACTGTTCAGCTGTGCAGTGATGTCGGCCAGTGTGCGCGTCGTCAATTTTCCTGAACGCGTGAGCAGATAGGTGGCATAGGCTCGTGCGCGCATCTCATGCATGCCGTCACTGGGTTGGTTGGCAATATATTCCAGATACGCAGAAGCGCGTTCCAGTACATTGCGTGGCACAGGATAGCCGCGTTCTTTTGCTTCAAGCAGGAAGTCCGTGGCATAACTGCTGACCAGCGGCGACACAATCGGGTTGGCCGACCACAATCCAAAGCCACCCTGTGCATTCTGACGCTGTGCCATGATGGAAATGGCAGTGTCGATCGCCAGTGATTTTCCTGCAGCCAGGGTAGCGGGCGGCGTGAATACCAGTGCAGGAAGTGCTTTGGATACCAGTTGCTCCGTGCAACCGTACATGTAGTGCTCCAGATAATTTTCCATGCCGCGCATCCACACTATCGGTGAAAAACCTGCGCCAAATTCCACCTGGCGGAATGGATCAAACAATTCACGTGTGGTGCGAATTTCCGTTGTGCTTTTATCGCTGCGCCCCACGGTCAATTGTGTGCGGTAAGGTACAGCAGGCCGCACGGATGTGGTGTCATGCAGTTTCACAGTGGTATCGGCTGTGCTGGCTGAAAAGTACAGATCGGCCGATCCCAGTGATTCTGTGCCCTGTAGCCGGAATGTCGCGATGCCTTCTTTTTGTGGCGCAACATCGAGTGTCACTGAGCGGCTGCTGCCGTCTACCGTCTGCAATCCTGCGCTGGTTTTCAGTTCCACTGTAATGCTCGACTGGGCCGGCAAATTATTGAATACGCCTGTCGTGATAAGCACTTCATCATGTGGCGCAATAAATGCCGGAATATTGGGTGTAAGAATCAGGGGGCCGCGCACTTCAGTCGCGCCGGCAAAGACGCCGACACGGTCCGGTGTAACCGCCACGGCAATAATGCGCAACTTGCCGTTGAAACTGTCTGGCGTGGTGTAGCTGAACGTTTTACCTTCGGCGGGAATATCTACCAGCCCGGACCAGTACACAGCCGGTTGTTGCCGTTTGCGCTTGAATGGATTCACCTTGCTTTCCAGTGCTTTTTCGCCATCACCGCCGGGTGCTGCTGCACTCATCAGCTGCGAGAATTCCGGCAAGATCAGATCCAGGATCTGTAGTGTGTCCACTTCCAGTGCGCGTTTCTGGAAAAAGAATGCCAGCGGATCGGGATTCTTGTAACCCGCCACTTGTAAAATGCCTTCGTCCACCGCGAACAATGCCACGCGTGCCGGTTGGCTGGTGCTGACCCTGAAGTCGAGTGTGGCGCCAGGAATGACTGTAGCGGGCGCTTCCACTTTTACTTCCAGTTTCCTTGCATCCAGCGCGATGCTGAAAGGTGCAACACCGTAGGACAGTGGGCTCATATACACTTCACTGGATGAAGGATCGCGCACAAATTGCACGTTGATGTAGGCGTTGCCTTCCAGTGTTTCCGGTACTGTAATGGTCTGCACGCTGTTTACGGTGGACGCATGGAACCATTGCACGGCATACACCTTGTCGCGCTCGATGGTGATAAGGCCGGAGCCGGTATAAGGCGCACGGATATTGATCTCTACTGTCTCGCCAGGCGCATAACTTTTCTTGCTGAGCCGCAATTGCAATTCAGCATTGCGTTCCAGCGAGCGCGTAACATTGCCGCTGCCGGCCACGGTAAATTCCACCTGGTTCAGTGTGTTGCCAGCGGCATCCTTGATCACATACGCAAAGTCGCCAGGATTGTCAGTCGGTAACTTCAGGTGTTGTTCGCCGGCGGTTATCGCAAACGGTTTGCTGTCGAGCAGCACATCTTTCCGGCGTGATTCAAACCGGAAAGTGCCATTGCGCTGTTTCACCAGCACAGACACGTAACGGTATTCGTAAAGGTTCAGGTTCAGGTTATCTACTGCGATGCTGTCCAGTGCAGGATTCACGGCAACCAGTTGCAATGTGCGTTCTGTACCTTTTGTGATGTACGACAGGCTGTCCTGTGATTTGATGCCGAGCAGGTATGCCGCGCTGGATACCAGCACATTGTTGTCGGCCTGCACGTTGCGGCCACCACCGGCTTCAAACACTTGCGCCAGTACGCCCAGGCGATACGTGCTGCTGGCAAAACGTTTCAGGTCGATATCGAGCGTTGCTTCGCCGTTGTCATTGGTCGTGGTGTCTGTGAGCGTTTCCTGCACGCCGGTTTTCATGTTGTCGCTGAGGTGGAAACGGAAGTCCGGGTAGCGGTTGAAGGATGGCAAGACAGGATCAAGTCGCATGCTCGCTTTTACATCGCGGCCAGAAGCCGGTGCGCCGAACAGATGCCGTGCCTGTACCACCGCTTTCACTTGTTCCGGTGTAATCCAGCCTGTGACGGCGCTTTCACTCAGGCTCACATTCACCTTCATGCGATCCGGTTCAAAATCGCGCACAACAAATTTTGTACTGCCGAGCAATTCACGTTCATTGTTGGCTTTCATCAGGTACAGGCTGGCCTGGTATTCACCGGCAGGTGCTGCGTCACTGCTGGTGAAATCGACCGATTCAAATCCGCTGGCAGAGAGTGCAAGCGGGCTTTCCTGTGCGGAGACGCCACGCGGGTCGGTAACTTGCAACGTCAGTGGCAAGCCTGCCAGCAATCCCTGCCAGTTTGCTGTGCGGACAATCATGTTCAGGTGGGCGGTTTCTCCCGGACGGTACAAGCCGCGATCGGTAAACAGATAAGCAGACAGCTTGCTCGCTTCCGTGGTATTCGATAAGCCGCCAATATCAAAACGTGAAAAATTCAGCTGCTGGCGTTGTGTGTTGATCGGCAGGAATGCCAGGTCATTGCCCTTGCTGACAACATACATCAACGGCGTTTTTTCACGTTTCAGTTCGCCCAGTTTTGCAAACGTCACGCGGCCATTGGTGTCGGTTGTGCCGGTTTGTACTTGCAAACCATTCTTGCCGAGCACATTCACGGTCACACCTTCCACAGGCATGCCATTGCTGATGGATTGCACGAAAACATCCTGCGAGCCATCCAGGGATTTCTTGACGATCAGGCCCAGATCAGTGACGACAATGAACCGCAGGTCAGACGTGGTGTTCTGGCCACCACGGTTTTGTTCGTATCCCTCTTCACTGTAGTCATTGTCATAACCGCTGTAATAGCTCTGGTAATAACCGTCAAACGTGCGGTTCACATCATCATCGGCATTGGTCAGGCGAATCACAAAAATGCCTTTGCGCCCGCCGTTGCTGTTCAGGTATTTGCTGAGATCAATGTGGTCATACACTGTTTTGCCATCGGTATTGTCTGGTAGCGTGATGTTGATCTGTTCACGTTCTACCAGTTCATCAAACTGGGATTCAGAGAGTCGTGGTTGCACAATGCTGCCCGTGTTGTTGGCCACCAGATGGTGTAATTGGTCAGGCAGGATGCGTGCAATCTCGACACGCGAGTTCTTGATGCCGCGCGCCATGAAGCCAAGTTTCTTCTCACCATTCAGGCTTAGCAGCGAACCCTGTGACAACAGGTGCAGGGTTTTGGGGTAGTCCTGTATTGATACAATGCCAGCAGTCGGTTTTTTGGCAATATAGCCCCCTGTGGATTCTATTTGTGCTTTTACACGCACATACATCTGTTGGCCAGGTGTGGTTTTAAAACGAAATGCGTGTTGCTGGTTGAGCGGTTCAATGCTCGGTATGTGCGTCAGTGTCACGGGCGCAGCTTTCTGCAACATTTCTTCGGTGATGTCGCCGTATCCCCAGCCATAAGTGACTTTCTCGCCAGTGGTCGGATCAGTTCTCTCGGGCAGGATCCAGGCATAAACATTGTCGCGTATGTTTTCATCGCTTACGGGATGGTTGCTTTCCAGCATGATCACTTGTTGCGGCTCGTCCTTGTCATTGCTGACGAAGTCCATACGGAAATTGCTGAAGCCGAGTCGATAGCGGCCATCTACAGCAATAGATGTAGCCAGCGGGTTTACAGTGCTGTTGCCACCCAGCGAACTTTTAATCCCCCGGTCGATGTCCAGTTGCAGTGGTGTGGTTTCCAGTGGAATAGCCAGTGGCACAGAGTGTACAAACGCATTCAGTTTTTGCGCATCAAACGTCAATGTGTACGGCTTTTCTTTGGGATCAATCGTGTCGCGGTAGCGCAGCCCTTCGCCCGGTTTCAGTTGGATACGGTTGCGAACACTGGTTTCATCCACCGGGTGCGAAAAACGGATAGTGGCTACCATTTTTTTCAGTGTGCTATCCACAGGATCCTGGTAAAAATCCGTTGAATCAATCCGCGCAGTAAATGGTTCGGTGCTGAAGGTCTGCGAATACGTTTTTAGCAATGTTCCTTCGGCAAGCAATGATTTTTTATCCAGCTGGATTTCAAAGGTCTGGTCCACTGGCCAGTCTTGTGCGGGCGTGAACCGCAAGTTGCGGTCGTCTTCCCAGCGCCATTCACCCGCCAGGGCGGGCTTGAGTGCAATACCGGCTTTCACCGTTTTCTTGATATTTTCCAGCGGCGCAGCGGATTCGTGGAAGCGGATGTTCAATGTGTCGATCGTGGGAGGCGATTGCTCGTAACGCGTAATTGCAGGCTTTTGAACCGTGTAATCGACTGTATGGGGTTGTGGCAGGTTTTTGTACCACTGCCAGCCGTAATGCCCGCTGGTGCCTAGCGCAGTGAGCGCAAGCACGATGATGGCGGCCTGCTTCGGNNGTTCATCCACTGTCGCACAGCTGCCAGCTGCCGCTGGATCGCACACAGCCAGCCTGGCGCTTGCCAGTGAACCTCGCCCAGTAATGCCTGGATCAGGGATAACAGCAGTTGCCAAATAGCGGCCACAGCAAAGAACACGACGGACAGAAGGCGCCGAAGCAAGTGTATAAGTTTCATGGTAGCGATCCCTTTGCCAGCGCGCGAGGAGGAGGGGTAGGGTGGGCTGGCGGAATGATTCTATAGCAATCTATGCCATGCCATTCGTGCACCAAAAAAATATTTATCTGGCGAAGGCACAGCTAAGAAAAGACTTGAACTTCATGGCGATAACGTATTGTAATGGCAGGCATAGACATCGGTTTGGTCGGGGGGCTAACCATGTGTCAGTTATTGGGGATGAACAGCAAGCAACCGGCATCCGTGCAGTTTTCACTGGACGGGTTTGTGCGTCGCGGCGGGGAAACCGACCATCATGCTGACGGTTGGGGCATTGCCTTCTTTGCCGACAAACAGTGCCGTGTGTTCACCGACAGCCAGCCGTCCATTTCTTCCCCGCTGGTGGATTCCCTGCGTAGCCAGTCCATCAAATCCAACAATGTGATTGCACACGTGCGCAAGGCGACACGCGGTGATGTATCTGATGCCAATTGCCATCCATTCACGCGCCATCTGTGGGGCAAGCAATGGGCATTTGCCCACAACGGCACGCTGGAAGCGTATGCACCGGCGTTGAGTGGCAGCTATGTTCCTACTGGCGAGACAGACAGTGAAGCGGCGTTCTGCTACATCCTGCAACAACTACGTGATTATTTCGGTTGCCGCGCGCCATCGCTGAAGGCGTTGTTGGCAAAACTGCAGGCGCTGTCTGCAGATATCGCGCAAAGTGGATCGTTCAATTATCTGTTGTCGGATGGCAAGCACCTGTTCGCACACTGCACGACGGATTTGTGTGCGGTAAACAGGCAAGCGCCATTTGGTGAGGCGCAGTTAATTGACTGTGAAGCCGTGATTGATTTGTCTCGCCACAACCAACCGGATGATTGCATGACAGTGATTGCCACCAAACCACTCACGCACAATGAAGACTGGGAACTGTTTTCACCCGGTGAACTGAAATTGTTTGTGCGTGGGCGGGAATATGCATCCACCTGAACCGGTATCGCTCAAGGAAGCATTGCGTTTCTGGTTAAAGCTGGGCTTTATCAGTTTCGGTGGTCCAGCCGGACAAATCTCGATCATGCACCAGGAGCTGGTAGAAAACCGGCGCTGGATATCTGAAAAACGTTTCCTGCACGCACTCAATTACTGCATGTTGTTGCCGGGGCCGGAAGCGCAGCAACTGGCTACATACATCGGTTGGCTGATGCATCGCACACGCGGTGGCATTATTGCTGGTGTGCTGTTTGTGTTGCCGTCATTGTTCATTCTGGTGGCATTGTCCTGGCTGTATATTGCCTTCGGTGATATGCCGCTGGTGGCTGGATTGTTCTACGGCATCAAGCCGGCGGTAACTGCAATTGTGGTACAGGCTGCCTACCGTATCGGTTCGCGTGCGTTGAATAATGTCGTGCTATGGATGATCGCAGCAGCATCGTTTGTCGCTATTTTTGCCTTCAATGTGCCGTTCCCCCTGATTGTACTTGGCGCAGCGGTTGCCGGTTTTATCGGTGGGAAAATTGCACCAGAGAAATTTTCCAGTGGTGGTGGCCATGGTGCTGCACAAAAATCATTTGGCGCGGCGATCATTGATGACGACACACCTACACCGGAACACGCTCGCTTTTGCTGGCCGCGGTTGTTGCGTGTCTCTATGGTCGGTGTTGTATTGTGGGCGTTGCCGATGGGGCTATTGGTGGGCGGATTGGGTTGGGATCACACGCTCACGCAGATGGGCTGGTTTTTTACCAAGGCAGCCTTGCTGACATTCGGTGGTGCCTATGCTGTGTTGCCATACGTGTATCAGGGGGCAGTGGGGCACTACCAATGGCTCACACCCACGCAAATGATTGATGGTCTCGCGCTGGGTGAAACCACGCCCGGCCCGCTGATTATGGTGGTGGCATTTGTCGGGTTTGTCGGTGCGTATGTGAAGGCTGTGTTCGGGCCAGATTTGCTGTTTGTTGCGGGTGCGCTGGCAGCTACGCTGGTTACCTGGTTCACGTTTCTGCCGTCTTTTCTTTTTATTCTAGCGGGTGGGCCACTGGTGGAATCCACGCACGATGATCGCCACTTCACAGCGCCACTCATCGCCATCACTGCAGCAGTGGTGGGTGTTATCCTGAATCTCGCGTTGTTTTTTGGCTATCACGTGTTGTGGCCGCAGGGATTTACGGGGTCGTTTGATGCGGTTTCAGCGGTGATCGCTGTGGGTGCGGCTGTGTTGCTGATGTATTTCAAGCGCAACGTCATCCACGTTATTGCAGCGTGTGCAGTAGCGGGGCTGTTGTTCAAATTGCTGGCGTGAAATACACGCCATTGCAGGATCTATCGTATTCTGAGACTCAAGGCTAATACTGCGCCCGTCAATAACAACAACAGTACACCCCAAAGAATATAATCGACGCTCATATCAGCTCCCCCGAGCTTTACTTCACTGTCGAGTTATACAGACTGTTTCTAGAATCAACTGCCTAGTTCGGGAAGTTTTTATGCATTGCGTAATAAATTATCGGGTCTGATGCCCATCCCGGAAATATGAGATGCCATCACCGTTCAGGCTTTTGCCGCTGAAGTCGTACGCGCGGCCGAATCCTTTCACATATCGTCCACCAACGGGTTGCAGGCGGAACAGGTGAAAATCTTTCAGCTGGCTGAGGTTGTCGATGCGCTCGCCATGACGTTTGCGCAAAAGATCAATCCAGGATTACGGTCTTTAATAGTGAGTTGGTCCACTTTCCAATAATGGGCTTCTGGAATCTGCAGCTACTACCGACTTTGAAGCCTGATAGCTTACCTTTCGCAGCTAACCGGTAGTTGTTTTAGAAATCCAGAATTCACTTGGCCTGCGCGATATGAAATGGAAGGCGCTATTCGAGTAAACAATTTTGAAGATATTAGAGTTGCTCTTGGCTAAACAGTGAACTGGCAACAGATCACCATAGATCGCCAGTCACAAAAAAGCCCAGAAGTGCTGGGCTTTGAGAATTCTTGGAGTTTGGATTCGATGAATGGAGAGACATGGTGCTGCGATATGGCGGTGAGACAGGGATTTGAACCCTGGGGACGCTATTAACGTACACACACTTTCCAGGCGTGCGCCTTAAACCGCTCGGCCATCTCACCGTAAATCCCCGAAAACAGGGAGCGCGCACTCTACACAAGCCACCCCCTGAAAGCAATGATGATAGGGCTTGAAGGGCTGATTTTGCTTGACAGCGGCAGGGTGAGACGGCATATTTGCGCGTCCTGATTTTGCATCAATTTTTACCGAGGTTTTAACGTGGCCAACACCAAGCAAGCCAAGAAGCGCGCCATTCAGGCCGACAAGCGCCGTGATCACAATGCCAGCCTGCGCTCCACTGTGCGCACCTACATCAAGAAAGTGGTGCTGGCTATCGAGAGCGGCAACAAGGAAGCGGCCAAGGCTGCTTTCACTGCTGCTGTGCCAGTGATCGACCGTATCGCTGACAAAGACCAGATCCACAAGAACAAGGCCGCTCGCGACAAGAGCCGTTTAGCTACCAAGGTAAAAGCCTTGGCACTTGCGGCCTAATTTAAAAAATCAGCACAAACTCCTAATTGCCACACGTGCAACCACTGGTTACACACTAATCGGTTGAAAGTTTGCCGTTTGTAACGGGTGCGCTGCCAGCAAAGCAAAAAAGCCGTTCAATTGAACGGCTTNNGGCTGCACCCTTTCAGGCGGCATCAAATCAAGCAACACCAATTCACGCAATATCAAATTGCCCGATGCTGAGCAGCACCAGTGTGCAGGCTTCCACCACATGGATGCCCGCATTTTCCAGCGTTTCCTGTATGGCCGGGTCTTCCGTGCCGGGATTGAATATCACGCGGCGCGGTTTCAGTGCCAGCAAGCCGTCCAGCTGTGGCAGGAGGTTCTTGGGCCCCACGTACAGGGTGACGGTATCCACCGGCTCC